>JALGUJ010000035.1 GCA_029820945.1 Candidatus Zipacnadia bacterium
ATCCGTGAGGCCTGGGAGGCGCTGCCGGAGGCCGAGCGGCGCGAGGTCTACCGCGAGACCGGCTGGGCGCTGGACAGCGTCGGGCGCCTGCTCGACGTCCGGGTGATCGAGCAGCCCGGCGAGCGCGTTGAGCTAAGCGTGCCGACGACCCAGCACATCCTGACCATGGCGGTGCTGAGCAAGTCGCCCGCCCGAGTGTTCTCGGTTGACGGCATGCGCGTGAACTTTCACGGAACCGACGTGCTCGGGGCGAGTGTGAGCGGCGAGCCCGCCGGCGACGCCATCAGGCTGACGGCGAGCGCGCCTGAGGGAGGCGCCGAGGCGGTCGTCGTGCTGCCGGACGGGCGCAGCGTCGCGGCGCAGAACACGCGCGGCATGCTCATCGGCGACACGCGCCTCGCCATCGTGCCCCTGGCCGAGGGGAACAGCACCATCGACCTGGCGCTCGGCGAGGAGGCACCCGTGGAGGGGGAGCTGTCCGTCACCGGCCCCGACACTGCGGCGGCAGGAACGCCACTGCAGTTGAGTGTGGCGGGTGCGGGCGACGGGGCGCTGGTGCAGGTTGCGCGCGATGGCGTGCCGCTGTTCACCGGCTCGGTTCCGGTGCGCGACGGAGTGATCTCGCTGGCGATGCCGGAGCAGGTCCACGCCGGGTCGGTGGAGGTGCAGATCGCCAGCGCGGTCGGCGGCCGGCTCGTGCGCGGCTCGAGGACCGTGCGTGTCACCGGCTCCTACGAGCCCGACATCCCGCCCTGGCGGCTGCCCAAGACGGCGCCCCGAGGCGAGGTCGCGGAGGTGGACGTGACCGCACGGGGTCTGCACGTCATCGCCGCCGGCACCGACCACTTCGACGGGCGCAACGGCGGCCAGGTCGGAGAGGCCGATCCCGGGTCGCTGCGCTTCGGCGGCGGGATCGCCGACGCACCCGTCACGCGCTGGGGCTACGGCTACGGCGGCCTGGAGCTGGAGCAGGCGCGCGTGCTGACGCTCAAGGTCACGAACACATTCTTCGACGCCTGGACCTTCAGCCGCGGCATGGAATCGCACAAGCCGGAGTACACGAGCACCTTCGCGGGTCTGATGGTGGACTATCACACGGAGGACGGGTATACGAAGCGCGTCGCGCTCGGCCTGGGCCTGCTCAACCCCAAGCGCACGATCAACCGGCCGGGATGGGGGGCGGCGTCGGCGCCCCACGAGTTCATCAGCCTCGGCGACGCCATCCACGAGGGCCGCGAGACGCAGTTCACCATCGACCTGGCCCGCTGGGCGCCCGAAGCCTGGGACGGCCGCGTCTGGCTGTCGGCGGGCGCGGAGAACGTCTATCCGTCGCGGCGCATCTTTGCCGAGATCGTGGGCGCCGCCGACTCGCCGGAGGGTCTGGAGATCCTCGAAGGCACCTTGGTCGGCGATCTCTACAAGATCCGCGACTACGTGGTCGGGCGCGCCTCCGAGCCGCCCACCATCGACGGCAGGCTCGATGATCCCGTCTGGCACGAGGTCGAGCCCGCCACGGAGTTCCGCCTGCTGGGTAAGCTCACCGGCTCGAAGCAGAAGACGCGCGCCTGGGCCGCCTGGGACGAGGAGAACCTCTACGTGGCCTACGATTGCCCGGAGAGCGAGAAGGCGCAGCCGACCCTGAAGCCCGAGAAGATCTGGAACCGCGACGCGGTTGACACGGCCATCAACCCCTCGGGCGACCGCACGGTCTTCCAGCAGATAATCATTGATGCGGCGGGCGCGTCCGAACAGTTCACCAAGGGGCTCAATGGCCGGAAGGTCACTTGGGAGATCCGCTCCGTGGTGGCCGAGCACGAGGGTGGCTGGGCGGTCGAGATGGCGGTCCCCTGGAGCGAGATGGGCGTCGAGCCCGCCGCCGGCATGGAGCTCACGGGCAACTTCGTGCGCTACCGGCCCTATCCGCCGGTGGACGAGATGCACACCTGGTCGCCCATGCCCGGCCCGGCCATCAACGATCCCGAGCGCTTCGCGGTGTGGACCCTGGAGTGATGAGAGTGAAGAACATGTCGCCAGGTGACGGCGCGAAGTCGTGTGCCGTGCGGACGGCCCGCCTGAGCCTGCAGCGGCGTTTGCTGCAGGCGAAGTCGGCCCGGTCGTTGACCGCCGAGACGTGCGCCAATGCGGAGGCGATTCGTGGGCCACGGGCCGACTGCGGCGCTCGTGGAGGACACTCGCGCCTCAGGCGGCCCCTCGGTACGGCACCGCCGGCCCCCGCGCTTCTGGTCGTCCTGGCGATGCTCTTCATCGGTTCTCTCTCCACCTTCGCCCAGGACGCCCCCGTGCCCGCCGCCGAGGTCGTCAACTGGGACTTCGAGGACGCCGACATCTCCACGTGGCGGCACAAGGACAACGCCACCATCGAGGTCGTCGATGCCGGCGGCGAGCGCGGCAGGGCCCTGCAGCTTAGCACCTCGTACGGGGAGTACGGCTTCGCGTGGATGACGAACGCGCCCGGCGGTCGGATGGACCTCACGGACACCTGGGCGGTCGAGTTCATGCTGCGCGGTGACGGCTCCGGCGCCCGCGTCAAGCCCACTCTTGTGATCACGCGGCCGGGCGAGCCGAGTCTCTACTACACGGCGCCGGCCGACGCCGTGGTCGTGGACTTCGAGGGCTGGCGCCTCTGCCGGCTTCACACCGTCCGGCTGGAGCCGCGCATTGAGAGCAATATCGTCGCGGACCTCGCGCGCGTGAGCATGTTCCAGTTCATGGTGGATGCGAGAGGCGCCGAAGCCACCACGGTAGCGGTGGACGACATCCGCGCGGTCCCTGCCGAGGGCGAGGATGCCCGAAGGCTGGCCGACTGGCTGGCGGAGATGACCCGAATCTACGAGCCCATACCCAGGGACGGCAGCAACGTCCTGCCCAACGGGGGCTTCGAGCTGACCTCAGACGGCGAGCATCCGCAGTTCTGGCGCGCGTCCACGTGGAGCACCAACAGCGGCCACCAGTGGCTGGCCGAGGGCGGGCGTGAGGGCTCGGCGTGCGTGGCCGTACGCTGCCCGGAGAAGAGCGACCGCGGGAGCTTCCAGCTCACCATCGACGTGGAGCCCGGTCCCTACCTGGTCTCCGCCTGGGCGCGGGCAGCGACTGCCGACGCGCAGCCCGGCAGGGGCCCCGTCATGCGCATCAGCTACATCAATGACGAAGGCCGGGGCTCGGGCAACGAACACCTCAACGGCGACCCCGCCGACACGGGTTGGCAGCGCATCGAGGGCCGCGTTGAGGTGAGGCCCGGCACCCCGCGACTGCAGATCAATCTCTTCAACTACTTGGCCGCCGGGACCGTCATCTGGGACGACGTCTCGCTCGCCTGGGATGTCGAGGAACACGAGCGCCGACAGCGCGTGCAGGAGCAGAACCTGGCCGACCTGGCGGAGGTGCGACCGATGATCATCCGCGCAACGGAGGATCTTCAGGCGCTCGAAGAGCGCATCGGCGAGGCGGACGAGTATGAGACAATGGCCCTGGCGATGCTCGAGTGGGCGCTGCAGGACGCAGCCTACGCGATCGAGGCGGAGCTTGGGACGAACGCGAAGGCCACGGTGGCGAGCGTCCATGACTACATCGCGCGCTTCGACGAGATCATGGCCGAGGCGCGGGCCAACCCGCTTGCGGCCGAGGCGCCCGACGCGGACGGCAACCCCTACGTCGCTGCGCTCAACGAGGGCGCGAAGAAGCACTCGCGCGAGCCCACCGGCTACCGGAAGGGCGATGAGGGCTATCTGCAGGTCGAGAACGCCTGGCAGTTCGCCACGCTCGGCCGCAACTGCTGCGTGATGGCCTGGGCTCTGACCCATCCGCGCAGCGAGCACCACGGCGACCCGCTGCTGGTGCAGAACCTCTTCGACACCATCCAGGGCGTGCTCCAGAACCACCGCGATGGCGACTGGAACCCCGGACGCCAGGCGCGCTTTGGCGCCGATCCGAACATCCCCCGCTTCACCCTCGGGCCGACCTTTGACGCCTACTGGCAGATCAGGCAGCACCTGCCCTGGCTGCTGCTGCCCGCCAAGGACGAGGAGTGGCTGGACGAGATCCGAGTCTGCGTCGAGCACCAGTACGAGGAGTACGGGCTCAAGAACTTCACGACCGGCGTCTACGGCGCGGGGAACTACCCCAACCAGGACGTCTACTACCTGCTCATCTGCGAGCTGGCACACCGGGTCTTTGGCGACGAGCGATTCGCCGACCACGTCCGGCTGTTCCTGGACTTCCTCGAGGATACCGTCTACCCCATGGGAGGCATGGTCTATCACGGCACACAGAACGAGTGCTTCGGATACCACAACCTGAATATCAGCTTCCTGGCGCGCTTCCTGGAGTACACCGGCAACGAACGGGCGCGGCGCATCATCGAGGAGACCGTCGAGTTCTACCCGATCATGGTCGAGCCGTCCGCCATGGTCGAGAACTACACCGATCCGTCGTGGAAGCACTCGAACGCCTGGGCGCACCCGCACGGCCCCGACATCGTGGCGACGCTAACCGGCGACCGGCAGAACAAGCGGGTCGCGAACATCGCCCTCAAGCGCTCGGGCGCGGGCGACAGCGTGCACAGCGTCTTCGCGGTGCCGTGGTGGACCGACATGCCCGACGAGCCGCTACCGGATGACTACATCATCTTCGATGAGAACGTGCAGGCGCCGCGCGCGCGCTTCGGCATGTTCTCCTTCGCCATGAACGGCCGCGACTTCGGCCCCGGGCAGATCGGCAAGGACACCTTCATCGGGTGCCTCCACGCGCCGGAGGATCGTGCGCAGGGCGAGGTCGGCGCGCTGCTCATCGCCACCAACGAGTTCCGTCTGAGGCCGGAAGGGATCCACTGGCGGAACGCGCGCTACGTCTCCGGTGCCGAGGAGCTCTCGCACATCATCGGCGGCGACGAGTTCGCCTCGCTGGCCGTCCGCTACCGGGTGACCTCGCCGCGGCACGGTGGCAACTCGGAGACCCTCCCGTGGGAGGGGACGCAGCAGTGGTTCGCGTCGCGCGACCGCCTGGTCGGACTGCTCCACATCACCGCCCTGGAGGACCACGAGTGCGCGGGCATCTGGGGCCGGCTGCGCTTCGGGCGCGCCACCGGGAGCAACGAGATCGAGCGCTCCTCGGCGATGGCGGACACCTTCAAGTACGGTCCGCTGCTTACGCGCATCCACGGGCACAACTACGCCACGATCGAGACCGCGCCGAGCGAGATCTTCTACCTCGACGACCCTGAGAAGTTCGACGGGCGCGAGATCCTGCTCAAGGACGCCGAGAGCGCCACGCCGGACGAGCCCGACAGACGCACCACCTACCCGGCCGGCACCGACCAGTGGTTCCTGTGCGAGGTGCTGCCGTATCGCTCTGAGTTCGCCGGCGAGGTCGCGCCGATCGAGCGGGAGGGGGTACGCGGCCTGCGCTTCACCGATGAGGAGGCGACCTGGATCGTGCTGCACAATCTCGCGGGCGAGGCCCGCGAGTGGAGCGGTCCCGTCCCCGAGGGGTCGGCGGTGCGCCTATTCGTGCAGGGCGAGACGGGCATGGGCCAGCTCCTCGGCCGCCAGGGCGGCACGGTGACGGTGGACCTCGAACCCGGCGAGCACGTGGTCCTCAAGGCGGTGGCGCCATGACGATCCTGCTGGCGATTCTGCTCAGCGCGGGCGTTGCCTGCGCGCAATTGCCGCAGATCACCATCGAGGCCGAGGGCTACGCGGAGGTCACCGGCGGCACCGTGCGGGTGCTCGATCGCGCCGAGGCATCCGGTGGCAAGTGCGTCAGTTACTGGGAGGAGCCGGGCGTAGCGGTGACCTGCCGGTTCGACGTCGCGCAGGCCGGCGAGTACTGCCTGACGCTGGGCTACGCATGCAACTGGCCGCACACCCGCCGCGAGGTGCGCGTTGATGGGCAGGTCGTTCCGGGCCTCGCGGACGTCCTGCTGCCGGCCACGGGCTCATGGGCGGACTTCGCTATGCTCACACTGCCGGGCCCCGACGGCGGTCGCGCGCGCATACCGCTGGAGCCGGGCGCGCACACGCTGACGCTCGCGAACGTCGATTCGCGCGGCCTGGCCTGGGACTGCGCGCTGCTTCATGGCCCGGAGGACCTGCCCGCCGACGCGCCGCTGAGCAATGAGGAGCTGGGCGAGCTGGCAGACAGGCTTCCACCGGCCGCTCGGAGACTACTCCTTGAGGGCCCGGCGGAGGAGGACCTGGCGTGGGGTGATGTCGCGCTGGCCTTCTCCCGCGGCATGACCCAGGCGCTACGGGTGAGCGATGTGTTCTTCGCTGTGCCCCGTGAATGGCAGGGAGACCTGCAATGGGAACGCCACCGCGTGGGCCCGATCGCGCTCGCCACCGTGCGCGCCGTCCCGGAGGAGGGCCATTCCCTGGCGATCCTTGTCGCCACCAACGGAACGAGCTACCTGATGGCGATGGCGGGGACGGGCGAACACACCATGGCCGGAGGAGGCGCCGGCGGCCTGCCGGGCCCGCTGATCGCGTGGCGCAAGGGGCGGCCGTGGCGGCTGGCCCTCCGTCCGATCGAGGACCGGCTGACGTCAGGCGAAATTGCGCGCGCCCTCCCGATCGACGACCTCGTCCTGTCGGTCAACGACTACATGACCGGGGTAGTGGTGGACGAGCCGATGCCCTGGCTGAGCTTGCGCTGGGCGCCGACGGTGAACGGCGATCTCAAGCTGGCGGTGGGGAAGGTTGGTCCCGCCCTCGAGCCGGGCGACTGGACGGTCGGTGTGCGGGTAGGGGGCGAGGCCATCGTGATCCGTTCATCCAGGGACGTGCCACCCGCCCTCGCGCGCTTCTACGGCATCCCGCAGTTCGAGGTGCGGGTGCGTGGCGATGTGAGCATGACCGTGACGACCGACAACGGTGAGACGCTGGAGCTTCCGGCGCCGTAGGCCTTTGTCCAGTCGTTTGGAGGGGCGTGACTACGTTCGCGCGCGGGCGTCGATCGTCCCGGGGAAGGACCCCCGGCGAGGCCGCCGGGGCCACAACGGAGAGGGCTGAGGACAACAACCAACGACGTGCGGACGAGGGCGTACGCACCACGGAAGCCGCGTCACGCGAGGAGGCACCACCATGCGCAACACGCTGATCGCTCTGACATCGATCGCCCTCATCGTGGCATGCGCTCTGGCCCAGGATGAAGAGAAGCAGGGCCGCCCATTCGAGCTTGATGACAACGAGACGAACCTCGCTCTGGGGAAGCCCTACCTTTACTCGGCCGTCCCGTCCTACCGCCTGACCAAGAACGAGACCGACCTGCAGGACCTGACCGACGGAGAGCTGGGGTATCGGGCCGACGACAAGATCTGGTTCGACGCGAACGCGGTCGCCTGGTACGGGAATGTGGGCGTGAACATCCAGCTCGACCTGGGCGAGGTCGCCCCAATCGACGAGATCGGCATACGCCTTCTGGGCGGCGCTGAGCAGGGCGGCCTGAAGTTCCCCAACGAAGTCATCGCGCTGGTCAGCGACGACGCGCAGAGCTGGCGCGAGGTCGGGAGCTTCAACCGCCTGAGCGAGGAGGACCTGCAGCGATTCGGCGTCCCACCGGAGGAGGGCGTGGCCTACACCTATCCGCTGCGCTTCCAGGACCTGGGCACCGCCGGCCGCTACGTCGGCCTGGCGATCCAGGGCCAGACCTCCTTCATCGCCAGCGACGAGATGTGGGTCTTCGCGGGGGACCACGCCGTGGCGGACGCAGAGGGGGGCGAGCCTTTCAAGGGCAGCTTCATCGTCCATCACTTCCAGCCCGGCGGCGTGACCGCGTTCTTCCCCAAGTCCCGGGTCTACGCGTGCAACAATCTGCAGGCCTTCCAGGCGCTGCACGGCTACGACAACCGCCCTGAGGAGACCAACGGGAAGGCCTGCGACCTGATCGTGGACCTCCCCGACGGCGTGACGCTTCGGCGTTGGATGCTCAACCCGCGCTTCGGCGGCGCGACCGTCGATGAGTTCGAGACCAGCGTCGTCGAGGATGAGGCCGGCACGTTCACGCGCTGCATCGTACCCACGCGCGGCATCTACATCACTAACTGGGGCACGCTGTTCTTCCAGACCGATTGGGAGGACGGTCGGACCGGCACCATGCGTGTGGGCTGCCGGTGGGAGGGCGGCATGCAGGAGCCGGAGCCTTACGCCATCGAGGCGGTGCACATCGACCCCGTCGAGCGGTTCGAGCAGGTCAATCTATCGATCGCCTGGATGGGCCAGCAGTTCTGGATGAAGTGGCCCGACTTCCTCGAAAGCTACGGCGCCTGCGGCTTCAGCGCGGTGCCCGTCTTCCCGCGCTACGCCGAGCCTGACGATGAGGAGCTGTTCGCGGCGCTGGCCGAGGCGCGCGAGATGGGCATGGAGGTCGTCAGCAACTCCAGCCCGCTGCACGCCGTGAAGGGCCAGAGCAAGGACTATCCCGAGGTCATGTGCCAGCTCCCGGACGGTCCCGCGAACTGGCTGTGCCCGTCATACCGCGGGGAGGTCTGGCAGGAGGAGGTCGAGCGCGTCGCCCAGCGCTACTCGTGGAGCAAGGCGGAGTGGATCTTCTACGACTGTGAGGTCTTCACCGGCTGGTACGGCGGGTCGCGGCGGGGCAACGACGAGGCGCAGAACTGCTCCCGCTGCTCGGAGGCGTACGCGCACTTCGACGGCACCTGGGACGAGTTCATCGCCCACCAGGCCGCGGACTTCTACCGTGCCGTCCACGCGCGCATCCGGGAGATCGCGCCCGACGCGCGCTTCCAGGCCGGCGCCTACAATGTTCAGCCGGTCGAGTTCTATCACGACGTCTGGGACTGGGACGTGCTCTACCCGGAGCTGCATCAGTTCGCCATGCCCTCGCTCTACGGCTATCGACCCGCCGGAATCGGCGATGAGATCCGGAGGAATCGGGAGATGATGCGCTACAGCGACATCATCCCCTGGCTGCAGCCGGGCAACCAGGGCGAGATGCCGCCCGAGACGCTGCGCTGCATCCTGCTGGAGGTGCTGCTCAACGGCGGTCGCGGCGCGGCCTACTACACCCACTCCGGCTTCGACGCGGCCGACCTGCGGGCGGTCTCGCAGGTCGTCGCGATGCTCCGCCCGGTCGAGGACATCATCATCGAGGGGCAGCTCCTCCAGGGCGCGTCGTGCGACCTCGAGAGCGTGCGCCTTGGCGGCGTGCGGGCCGGCGACCGGGCGCTCCTGCTCGTGAGCGAGTACGACACGCCCGGCGAGGTGAGCTGCACCGTGAGGCCGCCGGAGGGCCTCCATGGCGCCGCCGAGCTGACCCCACAGGGCGCTATGCCCGCCCGCGAGGACGTCCTGGACGTGACGCTCGACGAGCTGCGGGCCCGCGTCTACCTGCTCGAGGCGAGATGAGGCCGGCGCCCCGGCTGGGCGCGCGGGCACCTTCTTCGCCGCGCTGTCGGTTCTTCTGGGCGAACCGATGGCTCACCGCCGGTCGATCCGCACCAGCACGAAGCTGGTGGGGCGGATGCGCACCTGCAGGGCCCCGTCCTCCAGCGGGATCTCGCGGTCGCTGAGAGCGTTGTAGACGTGCAGATCGGCGCCCGCGAGGCCCATCTGCGCCAGGTCCAGCGCGACCTCGCACTCAGTCACTTCGTGCCGCAGGTTGCCGACGATCAGGAAGACGCGCTCGCCCTCGCGCAGGTAGAGGCTGCACTTCACGTCTTCGGTATCCGGGCGGGCGAGACCGCGCTCCTCCGCACGGTAGTACGGGACCCACTCGGCCTCGCGATAGCCGAACTCGTCGTAGGTCTGCCACTGGTTCACCGTCTTCCGCTGGACGTCGTTGCGCGCCTCCGGGCCGTGGCACCAGACCGAGACGCCGTGCAGCAGCCCGTACATGATGTGCATCGGCTCGTACGAGTGCGAGTCGGCGCCCAGCAGGATCGGCCAGATGCCCCATTGCGTGCCCTGCCAGCGCACACGGCACTTCAGCAGGTCCTCGTAGTGCTCGTGCTCTCCCGTGTAGTATATGTCGGTGAAGCTCATGGTGGGGATGAAGATGTTGTAGGACACATGATTGACCAGGTAGCCGTCCGGGTTGTTTGCGTGGATGACCTTGTACATCCGCTTGAGGTACTCCCTGGTGCCGAAGACCGGGTAGGTCGGCCGCAGCGTTCCGTGCCTGTCGTAGTAGCCGCAGCCGTGGTGCGTGTTGCGGCACGGGTACACGTGCCCGTTTCCGTCCGTGTAGGCGCCGTCAAAGCCGTGCTCCTGCACCAGCCACTGCGTGCCGGCGGCGAGGTAGTCGCCATAGCCGCGCGCGTTTCCGCAGCAGTCGAGGAACATGTGGCCCTTGGGCGGCTCCGAGGGCTGGCTGGAGACCGGCTCCCGCCGCCACTCGTGCCCGAACTGCCGGCTCCAGCGCGTGGGCGCGCCGATCCCCATGTAGCCGATGTAGGTGCACACGCGCACGCCCGCTTCGTCGAAAGCCTCGTTCATGGCGGCGAGGTCATGCTCCGGCTCCACGAACAGCGGCAGCGGCCAGCCGTGCTGATCCCGCTGGTGCCCCGGCATCCACGACCAGAGCAGGTACGCGTCGGCCTTCCAGACCTCCTGGTACATCTGCATGCAGGGGCGCGCCCTCTTGTAGCGCAGTCTCAGCGCGCTGCCGAACCTCCCGTCGCCGAACTCGGCACCGATCGACGGCATGCCGCCCAGCTCGTCCGAAAGGCCCGAGATGACCTCGGGGCGCGTCTCGGCGTCCGCGCCGTCGGGGGTGAAGCGATCGTCGAGGTGGTCAAGCAGCAGCGTGTGCTCGTCAGCGACAAATGGGTCTTCGGGGACCACGCACGCGTCACCGGCGTAGCGGACGGAACTCGAGACGCGCACCTCATCGATGTCGATGTCCGTGTATCCCTTCTTCTGGTGGTGGCAGCCGAACACGACGCGTAGCTTCTCCGGCGCGGCCGCCATGGTCGCGGCGGCGGGAATCGGCCCGTCGTGTGCCCCTATCAGCGCGCCGTCCACATAGAGCGAGACGGCGTCGGAGCTCCAGGTCAGCGCGACGTGGGTGAAGGCGTCCTCAGGCAGGTCGAAGCCCGAGACGTCGATGAGCGCCCCATCTGCCCCCGAGGCGGTCAACAGGAACCTGCCGACGCTGTCGTGATACTGCAGGTGCAGGGCCCCGCCGTCACCGCTGAGTGTCAGGACATCGCGGATGGAGCTGCCCGCCAGGCCCGCGTTGGACATCCAGAACTCCACCGTGCCCTCGCGCGGATCGATGTTGCCATGGCCGGGATAGATCAGGCGCTCGTTGTACGCGATCGTGCTCTTCTCGGGATCACCCAGGTCGATCGGGTTCGTGGGGCTGGCGATGCGGTAGTACCAGGGATCGCCGGACGGGACGAACTTCACCGGCGTCGCCATCAGCCCGAAGGTGATGGTGATGGGCTCGCCGATGGTCAGCGGGCTGCGGATGATGTTCGCGAGGATCGCGACCGTATCGCCCTCGCGCGCGACCCGCAGCATCTCGTCGTCGTCCTTGGGGTTCCAGTATTGATCGCTCTCGGCGAACCACGCCAGGCCGAGGTCGTCGTTGCCCACCCAGACCTGCGGGATGAACCCGGTGTGCCAGGGCTCGTCTCCGATGACCCGCGCCTTCGAGAACCGGCCGTTCGAGGGAAGGAGGAAGTGCGCCACCTCCGGCTTCACGGGCACGCGGAGGGTCAGCGCCTCCACGCTCACCTCGCCCTCCGGCTCGAGCGTCAGATCGTAGCGCTGCAGGCCGTCGAACTCGGTGGTGACGCGCCAGCGCGCCGTCAGCGAGCCCTTCGCGGCCTCTGCCACGTGCACCGCGCGGTCCTCCGGTGCCTCCTCGAACCGGGGCGCCGCGTCGGCGAGGTCGATCTCCCCGCCCCCCACCCTCGCGGTCATCGCGACGGGCCCGGCGAGTACCTCCCGCCCCTGGTTCACGATCTGCTCGGGCAGCACACGGGATCCGCAGCGGTACTCGCGGCCCCAGACGCGGATCGCGCCGTCCTCGACCTCAACCGGCGTCCAGGGCGCCGGGACTGAGTTGTCGATCCCGGCGTCGGACATCCAGAAGCGGGGCCTGTCGAAGTGCTCGTAGCCCGCCTCCGCCTCGGCCAGCACCGTCCCGTCCGGCGCCAGGGCCTGCGAGCGAACCACGTACTGACCGGGGTCGATCTGCGTGATGTCGATGGCGCCGCGGCCGATTCCCCGCTCGAACTCCGCGATCTCGCAGGAGCCCGCCTCCTCGTCGCCGCGCAGCAGCACGGCGCGCGCGGTGACGCCCTCGGGCGCGTCCGGCAGGCCGCCGATGTTCGCGCTGACCCACAGCTTCCCCTCGTAGGGATAGCCGGCCACCGCGATGTCGTAGGGCTTCATGACCTCGAAAGGCAGGCGCTGGTAGAGCATGGTACTCTCGTCGGTGCGCGCCGCCACGGTCAGGACGTAGTCGCCGCTCACCATCGGCGGCGGCTCGAACAGGAATGTCTTCGCGTCGATCAGCTCCTTGGTGCTCTCGGCGACGGCCTGGGCGCCGGCGTCGATCAGCCGCGCGCTCACCGTCACCGGCGGGTCGAAGGCCCGGCCTGCCAGGTCCAGGCGTGCGCGGAGCCTCCCCTCGGCGGCGCCGGACAGCTCGGTCAGGCGCATGGCACGGTCGTCATCCCGGAACACCATCTCGCCGAAGTTCGATGTGCGGTGGAAGTTGCCAGACGTGTAGGACCACGAGGACAGCCGGCTGGCGGCGTCGGCGTCGCGGCAGAAGTTTACCCGCCAGCTCTCTCCCGGCTCCGGCGCCGAGCGGCCCTCAAGCTCGGCCCATGGGATCGCGGCCTCCATCACCCAGCGCCCATCGCCCTTGCTCGCGGCGGCCGTCCAGTCGGGATCGAACTCGATGTCCGTCCCGCGGCGCCCGTTGTCGTCGAACAGGCGCATGTCGAAGCGCGTGCCCACGCAGTTCGCGATGAGCTGGTAGTAGGGGTAGTCCCCCGGGCCCGGCTGCAGGAAGATGTCAACCGCGTCCTCCTGGTAGACCGCCGAATCGCGCTCGACGAATGTCCCCACCAGCGGCCGCCGCTGCGGGTCGGTACACTCGAAGGCGACGTAAAGGCCCTCCTCATCGTGGCCGACGAAGACGGTGGTCTGGTCCTCCACCAGCGCGTTTCGGTTCAGCCCCACGAAGCCCGTGGCGCGGCCCGCGCCGGCCCACTCACCCTCGGCCAGGACGCCGTCGATCGTGGGCGGCGCGGAGAGGCGGGGGCAGGTGATCACGGGGAAGGGCGGCACCTGCTCGCCGCCCGGCCCCAGGATGCGCAGCTCGTCGATCGCGAACTCGCTGACCACGTCGCTGTAGCGCACGCGGCTGCCCACGTACATCCTCGTCTCGGCCAGGTCGATGCTAATGGGCCCGAACAGGCCCGACCAGTCCTTCGCCCCGCGGCGCTCGCCATCCACCCACAGTTCGAGCCGCCGGCCCCAGCGCACCTCAACGTGGTGCCACTCGCCCTCGTGCCAGGGAGACGACGCGCCCAGATACGCCACGAGCTTGCGCTGCTGGTCCCAGACTCCGACACAGAGGTTCTTCATGGTCGAGTAGATGCTGAAGATCGCGGTACCGGGCGGATCGAGGTGGAAGAAGAGCTGGTTGCGCAGGTTCGAGGGCATCTGGTTGGGATGCTTGGGCTCGAAGCCCAGCCGCACCCAGAACTCGACAGAGCCCGCCGCCGGGTCTATGTTGCCCTGGGCCGGGTAGTACATGGCCGTCTTCCCGTGGAATCGGTAGGCCATGCCGGACCTGCCCTCGACGAACTCGCCGCCTTCCATCGGGCGCCCACCGGTATGCTCGCCCGCCGGCGTGATGACCTCTGGCGAGGTCATCGCCGTCCCGTCGGGCTCGAACGGGTCGTCGAAGTGGTCGAGCAGCAAAGTGCGCTCGGTCGGCTCGTAGGGACCATCCTGGGCTGCGGCCGACAGAGCAAGCGCCCCGGCAAGAGCGATCAGCGTGAGGGTGCGCACGTGCATCAGGCTCCTTCCGTCTGCGGCTCTACCGGCCTGGATCCGCGAGCATCCGGACGCCCTGGATGAAGTCCTCGGTCTCTGCGAGCTTCCAGCTTGTCCCGCCATCGCGAGACACGAGCACCGCGCGGTGGTGGTAGCGGTCCGGGAACTGGCCCTGGTAGCTCTCGTCATTGGTCCAGTAGCTGTAAGACAGCCACAGATCGCCCAGCCGGTCCACGGTGAGCTTGTGGTACCAGATGGAGTACCCCGGCACCGCCGCGACGACCAGCGGCTGCGCATCGCTCCATTCGCCACCTCTGGGCCTGTGCTGCACGGACAGGGCCGCGTAGTTGCTGTCGCCGTGGTAGTCGTCCACGCCCTTGCGCCACTGCCGGAAGGCGGTGTGCAGCGTGTCGTCGGCGTCGCAGACCAGCGAGATGTAGGTCTGCCGGCCGGTCTCGCCCTCCTCGCCAACGTAGCCGGTGGTCAGGATCGGCTCCGGCTCGGTCCACGTACTCGCGTCGTTGGGGGCCAGCGAGCGCACGTAGTGGAAGGGGTTCCCATGTGCGCCGATGAGCACGTGCAGGTAGCCCGCGCTGTCCATGGTGATGGCCGGGACGTTGTGCACGTCGTTGACCGGCGGGCCGTGGCCCAGCAGCACCTTCTCACCGACCTCGCCGGTCGCGTGGTCGTAGGTCGCGACGTAGGTCGGCACGCCCGGCGCGTCCTCGGCCGCGACCTCGCCCCACACGATGTGCGTCCTGCCGTCGCGCGTGACGCTGGAGGCCGGGCCGCCGGAATGCTGGCACGACCCCACGACGTTCTCGGCGACCTTGATCGGGTCTCCGACCTCCAGGTTGTCTCCATCACGTGTGGGCAGGTACAGCCACAGGTCGTTGTGGGCGCAGAAGCGGGCCTCGTGCGGGGCCGTCGTCTCGTACGTGAGCACCGGCGGCGGGATATCCAGCGCATTGTGCCCGGTGAACTGCTCGATGTCGTAGCTGTTGCCGCGCAGCGTGTGGACCTGCCAGCTCCGGCCCTCGTCGGGGGAGAAGAGCAGCACGACCGGCCGCCCGCCGCCCTCGAGCACCAGCCGGAGCTGGGTGTAGATCCCGCCCTGACCGTCGAAGGCGATCTTGGCGCCCGCGAAGCCGCCCCCACCGTAGCTGGTCTTGTAGTCGGGGTAGACCTCGCGGATGGCGTCCTCGAAGCCGCGCTCAACCCACTCCCCCGTAGGGTCGAGCACGAAGACGCCTGAGCTCCCGTAGTGGCTCTCGGTCCGCTGGCGGATGAAGGGCCGATTGTCGGCGTTGAAGTAGACCTCGTTCCGCATGTGATCCGGTGCGTAGCCGAACTGCACGTTCTCGTGCTGGAAGGGCCTCAGCACGATGGGCATGTTGAGGGGCTGCGACACCGGGCTCTCGCCCACGCGCACGTTCACCGCGCTGCTGGCCACTGCGGTCGGCTCCCCGGCGGCCGTCGCGCGCAGGAAGGCATGGTACTCCTCCTCCTGCGCGCCGCCTTCGTCGAGCGTCACGCGCAGGCGCACGGTCGCGCGCTCCGTATCCCCGAGCGCCACCGGCATCGCCGGATCGGCGATCCCGACTTCGAGGCCGTCATCGGCCTGGACGACGACGTCCAGCTCGTCCGGGTGGCCCGTGCTGTTGCGCAGCCGGAACTCGATCTCCGCGGTCTCGCCCGGCTGCAGGTACTGCGTGAACCGGTACGGCATGAGCATCCACCGCGACTTGCCGGCCTCGAACCAGGCCTGTTCGTCGCAGGTCCAATGGTCGACGTGCTCCAGCTCCAGGCGAACGTCCAGCGCCTCGAAGTCCAGGCGCCAGAGGCCCTTGCGCTCGGCCCCCTCGAACTCCATAGTCTGCTCCTCGCCGGTCTCCGCCAGGTCGAACCGGCCGAGCCTCTCGCCGTCCGCGTCGAGGAGCGGCACCACCTGCCGGCCGGAGTCATGGAGCGCGCTAAGGGTGATCGTGAAGTCGCGATCCGGCGGCGAGAAGAGGACGCTGCCCGACACGCTGCCGTCGCTGAAGAGCGGCTCGCCCGCCACCACGTAGCCGGCGGCCGAGGTCTCCATCCCCCAGACCGCGTCGCCCGCGCCGCGCACGGCCAGCCGGTAGGTGCCCGCGAGCGAGCACTGCACGGCCTCCTCGTGCCTCTGGTAGTCCGCGGCGCGTCCGCCCTTCCCGGCGTTGCCGTCGTCGGGCATGTCGAACTTGAGCAGCTCATTGCCGAGCGGGTCGAAGAGCGTGATGTGCAGCACGTCCTCGCCCTCGTAGATGTTGAGGTCGCGCTTGAGCATGGTGACGGTCAGCGGGCCCGGCTCGACCTGCAGCAGGACCGTCTTCGCCCCGCGCGCTGCCGGCGGCAACAGCGCCGCCTGCGCCCCGGAGGCTGCTGTGATGACCGCGGCCAGCACGAAGACTCGCGTGACGTGCATGGTACCATCCGCCTTTCAGGCCCGACGCAACTCGGGCGGCGCGATCACACTCGAGCGGTCCGGTGAGGCACTTGACAGTTCGCGCAACCACCGGGTGGTCCCTGCCCCACGGGACGCGCCGGAGGGCAATACCCGCCGGGCGGAGAAGTGCGAGGCGGGGGCGAGGCTCACCCGTGATGCCCGCCACGGATGATGGCTGCTTGAGCTTGGAGGGATGGCCGTGACCGCGAATCGCCTGGCGGTGATCGTGCTCGCAGGGCTGGCGTGCTGCGGCATTATCCGCGCGCAGCTCGGGGCCAACCTCGAGGTCATCCTGGAGGAGCGCTTCGAGGGCGCGGAAGAGGGTGCGCTGCCCGAAGGGTGGAGCGTGGACTACGGGGAGCCGGAGAACCTCGCGGTGACTGCGCGGCAGGCCCACGGAGGGCGCCGCTCGCTGTACCTGCGCGACCCCGACGAGGAGACCGCCACCGGGCTGCGCAGCCCCAAGGTCGCCGTCGAGCCGGACGAGGTCTACTACGTCATGGGCTGGTGGCTGGGAGAGCCTGGGAACGGCGCCTCGCTCTACCTTGAGTTCTGGGACGAGCAGGGCACCCGCATCAAGGATGCCGTTGACAGCTTCGCGGCACCAGGAACCGGACAGTGGTGCAGGTACACCGGCGCGTCGGTGGCGCCGGAGAACGCCGTGGCGGCGACCGTGCTGCTGTATAGCTGGTCGGGCGCGGTGGGGGAGGGCTACTTCGATGACGTGGTGCTGGGCAAGGGCGTGCCGGTGCTGTATGACCGCACGCCACGCCCCCCGGCTGACGTTCACCACCCCGTCGGGCTCTACAAGGCGGGCGACATCGAGCGGGCAAAGCGCAACATCGAGCGACACGAGTGGGCGCGGACGGCCCTCGCGAACATCATCAACGGGGCGCAGTGGTGGATGGACCTTCCCGATGAGGAGATCGCGGAGTGGATCCCCGAGGGCACCCCATTCCGCGTTTGCGACTGCCCGGCCTGCGGGGCGCACTGGGGCGTCAGCCCCTGGCGGTTCCTCGCCGACGGCCGCGTGCAGTGCAGGCGCTGCGAGACCATCTTCCCCAACGAGGACTATCCCCAGAGCGGTGTCGAGGAGCATATCAACCCCCTCGGCGAGCGCGAGCAGATCAGCTACTACGAAGACGACGAGGGAAAGCGCTACCGGCTTGAAGGCCTGCAACGCTACGGGCGCATCACGAAGCTCGGCAGCCTGGGCAACCTCGGCCGCGCCTACGCGCTCACCGGCGACGTCGCCTACGCCGAGAAGATCCGCAGGGTCCTGTTGCGTCTCGCGGAGGTCTACCCGGCCTACATCGCCCACGATTGGTACCGCATCTATCGCGACTACAACAACCTCCAGTCGGGCAAGATGTCCGGCTGGAAGCTGCACGACGCCTCAACCCTTATTGAGCTGTGCCTGGCCTACGACCTGACCGTCGAGAGCGGCGTGTACTCCGATGAGGATCGCTCGATCATCGAGGAGGGCGTCTTCCGCGAGGGCGGGCGGCTGCTGACCACCACCTCCCCGCGCGGCTGCTGCGTCAACGACGGGCCCTTCCTCATGGCCGCGGGCGGCTACATCGGCAGGCTGCTGGCCGAGCACGACTACGTGGCCTGGGCCATCGAGCCCCCGCACGGCTTCTTCGGCTTCATCGAGGAGAACTTCTGGCGCGACGGCCACTGGGAGGACGGCTCACCCTCGTACGAGGGCATGGCGCTGTCGAAGTTCTACGTGCTCCCCGAGATCATGCACGGCTACTCCGACCCGCCCTCCTATGATGGCGCCGACCGCTATGACGACCTCGATATGCTCTCACACCCGCTCATGCGCAAGGTGCTCGTCGCCGGCGAGCACGTGACGGCCCCCGACGGCTTCTCTCCGGCCATCAATGACTCGACGTTCGGCGCGCGGCACAGCGCGCGCCACGCCGAGCAGAATTACTTGTGGTTCCCGACCCGGCGCAACCTGCGGATCATGGTCCACGCCTGCGGCGGCGATCCGGCCGCGCACGGGACCGAGTACGCCCTTTTCCGCCGCGATCCCGACATCGACTTCGAGGACGTCGAGCCCCTCGACCTCGCCACGGAGAGCCTGGTCCGGCCGGGGCTCGGTTGGGCGATCCTGCGCGCCGGCGAGGGCGCCGATCGGAGCATGGTGGTGCTCGACTACGGGCCCGTCCGCGGCCACGCGCACCCCGACAAGCTCAACTACGCCTTCTGGGCGCACGGCACGGAGCTCGTCACCGACCTCGGCTACCTCGGCGCGCGGCATCACTTCCAGCCCTGGCTGCGCGCCACCGCCGCGCACAACGAGGTGCTCGTGGACGGCGACGCCCAGCGCCTCGCCGCCGGCGAGCTGCTGGCATTCGTGCCCGGCGACTTCGCCCAGAGCATCCGAGCCGCGGCCCCCCGCGTCCACGAGCAGGCCGAGCTCTATGAGCGCACCCTCACCCTGGTCGCACCCCGGGCCGGGCCGCCCTACATCGTGGATGTCTTCCAGGTGCGCGGCGGCGAGCGGAACCTGATGGCCTTCCACGGCGATGGCGAGACCTTCGAATCCCCGCTTGAATTCGAGGGCTTCGAGGACCGGTTCATCACCGAAAAGGCCGAGAACGGCGACTGGATCCGCTCACAGGAGCGAGCATGGCCGGCCGGGCCGTTCACGGCGACCTGGCGCATCGAGCCCGACAACGACCTGGGCGTGCGCTTGACGGTGCTGGACCACGCAGCCACGGCGTATCACATCACGGCGCCCGGCCTGCGAAACCGCAGCGACACGTGGGGCGACCGGACGCTCCACGTGCTGCTCTGGGAGCAGCCGGGACCGGTGACGACCTTCGTCTCCGTGGCGGAAGCTCTCCAGGGGCCGCCGCGCCTCGGCTCGATCGAGCGCGTCGGTACCTCCGCCGACTCGGTTGTCGGCGTCAGGATCGAGCGCGAGGGCGCGACCGACTACGTCTTCGTGGCCGGCGAGCCCTCGGAGGCCGTCAGCTGTACTGAGCCCACAGGCCTGCGGTTCACGGGCCGCGAGGCGGTCGTCTCCGTCGGCCCCGGCGGTCCGCGCTTCGCCCGACTCGTGGACGGAACCAGCCTGGAACTCGGCGAGCTGTCGCTCCGCTGCGCCGGCCCGATGGCGGGCACGATCGCGGCCTGGGACGATGACGCGGACACCATCAGCACCGCTGCCCTGCTGCCGGAGGGCGAGGCGCTGCGGGGCCGGCAGCTCCTGGTGGCGGGCCGCGTGGATGGCGCCTATGAGATCGCCTTCGTCGAGCGCGGTGAGCAGGGCTCGGTCGTGCACCTTGCCGATGAGCCCATCATGCGCGTCGAGACCGGCGACGAGTTCGCCATCGCGAGCGTGGTCGAGGCCCTGCGCCTCGACGACGGGACCTGGACGCTGCGGGCGGACTGCGACGTGGACGCCGCGCTGCCCAGGCCGGAGGGCGTCAACTCCCGTGTGATGCTGCGCGTGGGCGACCGCTGGCGGGAGCTCCCGCACGAGAGCGCCGGCGGTGCGGTGAGCTTCCGTATCGCGGCCGAGCAGCTCGCCGGCGCGGCGGCCGTCCTGCTGCTGACCGATGGCGACGTGGACCTCACGGATGCGGAGCCGCCGGCGGTCGAGCGCGTGCGGGTGGACGGGGCGGCGCACCCGGGCGGCACGGAGCTGGACCTGGGCTTCGTTGATGACCCGCATCTGATCGCCTTCGACCTGGCGGACGCGGCCAACGCCATCTCGGGGAGCGTGGTGGAGGCGTCGCTGGTCAGCGGCGCCGGCGAGATCGAGGCCAGCCTGGTCCCGTCCCGCGCCGACCCCCGCTCGGCGCGGCTCCTCGTGCGCCTGCGCGAGTTGCCTCGCGGGGAGCACACACTGTGCGTCGGCTTCCTCGACCGCGCCGCGAACCGCGGCGACGCGACCGTGCGCTTCAACACCCGCGGGCACGTCTTCAGGGCGACGGCGCTGCCGGTCATCGGCGACTCCGGCAAGCTCAGCAAGCCGCTGGGGGGCCTGAACACCCAGTTCTACCGGTCCGAGGAGGTGGGGGACTACGTCACTTACGAGCTGAGCGTGCCCGAGACGGGGCGCTACCAGGTGACCTTCATCGCGACCGGCCACAGGTCCTACGGCACCTGCCAGGTGAGCATCGACGGCCGGTGCCTTGGCGAGCCGGTGGACGCCTGGCGCAAGGAGCTCGACGTGGCCGGCGTCGAGGTGCCCTGCGGCGAGGTCGATCTGTCGGCAGGAAGGCACCGACTGCGGCTGGAGATCGTCGGGCGCAACGAGGCGTCGGAGAACTACTACATCGGCTGGCACAGCATCGTGCTGCGCCCCGTAGCGCAGTGACCGGGGAGGGCAGCGCGCGAACCTGGCATCGACTGCTGGCCGACGCGGAGCGGCTGCCGGACGCGGAGACGCACTGTCATCGGGTGACTATGCGCCTCCGGCCCTCGGGCAGGGGCGTGTGTGGCGCCAACGCCTGTTGGACGCACCGCGGAAGCCACGGGACGGATCTGTGACGTGCCTCATGTCCGCGACGTGAGCGTGTTGTCCCGGCAGATCGTTGGGCTCGAGCAGAGCGCACGCACAACGGGCGCCTACGTCCACGCGCCTCGCGAGTTCTTCCACGTGTACGCGCCGGTCAAGGGCACTCGCAGCGAGATGAAGGGAATCGGGCCCAGGGCCGAAGGCAGGCTGTGGTAGAGGCTCGGCGCTCACGGGGTTGGGGGCACGGGCGGGCCGTGCGGGTTCGCTGGCGGTGTCTGCCCACTGCCGCTGCCATCAGCCAGCCGAGCCCCTTACGGCCCGGGCAGTTCGATGACCGTGTCCGCGGCCTGGTCGTACGTGTCGTGACACGTGAACAGCAGCACCTGCTGCTCCGGCGCCAGCGTCCGAATGATGCCCAAGGCCTGCTCCCGCCTCATTGCATCGAAGTTGACCAGGGCGTCGTCGAGCATGATGACCGGCCGCCGCTCCGGCCACAGCAGCTCCGTCAGCGCAAGCCGCGCCGCGAGGTAGACCTGCTCGCGCGTCGCGCAGCTCACGTCCGGGCGGTCGGCATCGACCTGAACCCAGTCGTCCCTGTCCGGCGAGAAGACCTGCGGCGTCAGGTCGCCGCGGTCGAACCGGATGCGCCCGTAGCGCCCGCAGGTGAGGGAGCCCAGCAGCTCCTGCGTCCGCGGCTCCAGCACGTCGATGGCCGCGCTGAGCGTCTCCCGGTGCGCCCGGTCGAGCAGCTCGTGCGCCAACCGCGTCGCCTCATGGCGCTCGCGGAGCCGCTCGAGGCGCTCCGCCCGCGCGGATCTCCGCTCCTGAAGGCTGCGCAGCCGCTCCGCGTCGGCGTCCGGGTGCTCGGCCGCGCGGCGCACCTGCGCCAGCTCCCCCTCCACCCGCTCCCGCTGCTCCTCCAGCGCCTCAATGCGCGAGATCAGCTCCTGGTACTCCTCCGGACTGAGCTCCGCGTGGGCAAGATCGGCCGACTCCAACTCGTCCGCGATCCCGCGCCGGTCGCTGTTGAGCTCTGAGAACTCGGCGTCCATCTCGGCGACCGTGCGATCCCCCAGCACGCCCTTGAGCTCCGCCTGCAGCGCCGCCACCCGCCGCCGTAGCGTGAACACCTCGTCGGCGGCAGCCAGGAAGCGCTCCGCGTCCTGCGCGTCGAGCTGCTCGAGCCTGTGCTTCAGGCGGGCCTGCGCGATCTCCGCCTGCTGGCGCGCCTTCTCAGCCGCCTGGCGCGCCGTCTCGGCAACAGTGGCGGCGCGGGTGCGCTCCTGCCGGGCCTCCTCCACCTCCGCCCGAGACTGCTCACGGAGGCGAGCCAGCGCCTCGACGTCGGGCACGCCTGCGCTCTGCAGCAGGTCGCTCAGGCGCTCTCGTAGCTGAGTCGCCTCTGCGCGGCGGTCTTCGAGTCGCTGCGTCGCCTCGCCCCGGCGCCGCTCGGCCTCGCCGGCGGCCATGCGCGGTGCGCGCGTCGCCGCGATAACAGCGGCCACGAGCCCCGCGACCGAGATGAGCCCCAGCAGCGGCTCGCCCAGGCCGAAGGCCAGGGCGATGCCGGCCACGAGCAATACCGCGGCGGCCGCGAGCCACCCGCGCTGGCCGACGCCGGCCCGACGCGCCTCCGCCAGGTCCCTGTCCGCCTGCTCCACGAGCTGCTCGGCCTCCGAGACGCCGGCCTCGGCCTGCTCGACCTCGCGAGAGAGGTCCCGGGCCCTTTCGGCCAGCGCCGCATCGGGCGCGGCCCGCTCCGCCTCGCTGGCGCGCTGCCCGGCCTCATCGGCCGCCTCGGCGGCGCGCCTCGCCTCCTCCTCAGCCTCAGGAACGGCCCCCGAGGTGCGCTGGGCCTCTTCCATCAGCGCACGAAGCTCATCGGCCTCCTCCTCCGAGACATCGGGCAGCCCCTCGAGCCGCTCCTCGATCTCGGCGATCCGCTGGCCCAGGCGCTCGGCGTTGCGGATGCTGCGCTCCAGCGCGGTGCAGCGTTCGTTCAGGTCGCTCAGCTCGCCCTGCAGATTGCGTCGCCGCTCGGCGCGCTCCTGCAGGGCCCGCCGCTGCTGCAGCTCCTGGTCGATCTCGCCCCGCTCCTCGATCAGCTCCCCGGCGCGGGCGCCGGCGCTCCGGGCCTCGGAGACAATCGGGCTCAGCCGCGTGATCTCTTCGTCCAGCTCGTCGATCTCGTCCATCGTAGCGCGCAGTGGCCCCGGACTGTCCGCGTGCCGCTCGAGGCCCTTCGCCATCGATGTGAGCTCTCGCGCGAGGTCATTGAGCACGTCCTGCACACCGGCCTGCGCGCCCGGCCCGGCCAGCGTCTGCTGCAGGAGCCCGCTGACCTCCTCGCCTGCCTCCAGCCGCGCGAACTCGAGCTGCCTCAGGCATGCCGTCGTCTCGTAGACCTCTCGGGAGTGCGCGCCGATCAGCTCGGCGAGGCGCTCGGCCACCGCGCCGTCGTCCGTCAGCGCCCAGTCACCACCGATCGGCGTAAGCTCGATGCGCTGGGCCTCGAAGTCCTTGCTGAGCCGGTAGCGTTCACCGTCCACGTCGAAGGTGCACTCCAGCACGAACGCGCGCTCCGCCCCCCACGTGGTCATGCCCAGGAACCGCGAGCTGGTCGTGCCCACCTTCGTGGTGTCGAAGAGCAGGCGGACGATCGCCTCGCGCATGGTGGACTTGCCCGCCTCGTTCGGGCCGCGGATCACGTTAAGTCCGGGCGTGAACTCCCACGAGTCATCCGTGAAGCGTCCGAAGCGCGTCAGGTGCAGTGAGCGCAGGGTCATCATGCGCCCCCCTTGCCCCGAAGCATGGAGACTCCTATCTGCAGCGCCCGCTCGGCGATGCGCCGCTCCCGCTCCGTCTCGGCCGCAACGATGCGTTCGCGGGCCAGCTCGACGAACTTCCCCAGCACCAGGTGGGTGTCGAGGTCGGCATCGCCCAGCTCCTCCAGCGCCGGATGCGACGCGTCCTCGATGTCGAGCGCGAAGAAGTCGTCGGCGACCCTCTCCCGCACCGCGTCCAGGTCGATCAGCACTCCCGGCGGCGCCAGCCCGCGCAGGAGGACACGCAGCAGGAGCTGCGCGTCCCCACGCTCAGTGAGTTCCAGGATGAGCTGCTCGGTGCCCGCGAGGTCGGCGACGTCGATCTCCAGCTCCCGGCAGTACAGGCGCCCGACCGTCACGCGCTCGACGCGGGCCGCCCCCTCGCCAAGGGTAACGAGGGCCACCGCGCCGCGCTCCTGATCCCCCAATCCGTGCACCTCGGGGCTGCCCGGGTTGATCGCCGTCACCGCGCCGGCGGAGAGGTCATGCCAGGAGTGCCAGTGGCCGAGCGCCAGGTAGTCCATGCCGGTGGCGGCGATCTCCTCGGCGCTGAACATACTGCTGTCGGCCTCGATGTCGCCGCGCTCGTGCGAGCCGTGCGCGATCCCGACGTTAATGTCGGCCCCCTCGTCGGCTCGCAGCTCGGAGAGCGGACGTTGACCGCCCCGGCCGCAGATGTGCGCGCAGCCGTGGAAGGCGACGCCGCGCTCGGCCAGGGCGCAGCTCGTCGGGCCCGGTCCAGCCAGCACATGCACGGTCTCGGGCAGCCGCCGAACCGCCAGCGACTCCCAGAGCCCGCCCTCCGACCAGCAGTCGTGCGTCCCCGGCAGCAGCACCACGTGGACCGGGGGCGACGCGGCCGCCAGGCGGCCGAGCTGCGCGAAGGCCCGCCGGAGCGCAGTCGGATCGGGCTCGCGCGTGTCGAACAGGTCCCCCGCGATGACAACCGCATCGACGCCGCGCTCCAGCGCGAGGTCGATGACGCGCTCGTACGCCTCCCAGACGCACTCGCGCAGCGCGGCGGCGCGTTCCCCGAGGCTCTCATTCGGCGCGTTCAGATGAATGTCGGCGGTGTGCAGAAGCTGCAGAGTTGCCATGGCTCTCCCGTTCCCGCCCTGTGGCATCCGGTCCGTCTCCCGGTTCGCCGCGCCCGCCGAGGCTCCCTGCGGCGCAGCAAAGCGCCGTGCTTCGGCCCGCCCTGCCCTCAAATGCGTGGGACGGCCTCCCACTCGCCGCTCGCGTCGGAGCGGTGCACGGCCTCCATCACGGCCTGCGTCGCGGCCCCGTCGTGCAGCGTGGCCGTCCCCGGACGGCCCTCGCACACCGCGGTCAGGAAGTCGAAGACCGCGTGCATGTGGAAGCGCATCCAGCCGACAGGAAGCTTGGGCGAGGGCAGCGCGCTCGGCTCGGGGTAGTGCTGCACGGTCGCGATGCGCGTGAAGCCCTGCCTGGAGCCGGTGGCGTCGAAGGCGTCGAGGTAGTTCGGGTCCATCATGCGCCAGCGCAGCGCCCCGCGCTCGCCGTAGACCTCGAACGACATGTCATCCGCCGTGCCCGTGGCGAAGCGCGACGCCTCGATGAAGCCCAATGCGCCGCACTGCATCCGCGCCTGCAGAGATGCGTAGTCATCGACCTCCACCGGCACCATCCGCGAGGGATCGTCGGCGCTGGGCCGCTCATGGAGCCACCGCTGCAGCGTTCCGCGCACGCTGTCGTACTCCCCCAGCAGATAGCGCATCAGGTCGATGACGTGCGACCCGAGATCGGCCAGGCACCCGCCCTGGGGCTCGAGCCGCCAGCTCATCGGACGCTTCGGGTCGGCGTAGCCCGAGTGCAGGTACGACGCGCGGAAATGGTACACGTCGCCGAGAAAGCCCTCCTCGACCAGCTTGCGCGCCCGCATCGTCGCCGGCACGAAGCGGCAGTGAAAGGCCATCCCGTGCGCCAGCTCCCGCCGCGCGTCGGTGGCCGCCACCACCTCGCGCGCCTCCTCCAGCGTGACGCAGAGCGGCTTGTCGCAGTACACGTGCTTGCCCGCCTCCAGCGCGCCGACCACCTGGTCGCGGTGCAGCGCGTTGGGCGTCGCCACATCGATGACCTGGATATCGTCCCGCTCCAGCAGGTCCTCGTAGCGCGTGGTGCCGAACTCGAACCCGCCGGTCTGCCTGGCCCGCTCGGCCGTCTCCGGCCGCGAGGTGCACACGCCAACCAGTCTCGGCAGAGCGGGGGGTGGGGCGTAGAACAGGCCCAGGTTGCGGAAGCCGTACGCGTGCACCTTGCCTATGAAGCCGAACCCGACCATCCCGACGCCGACCTGCGTGATCTCTGCCGTCATCGCTCCCGCCCTCTCACCAGAAAGTGTCCGTGCGCCGCGAGGTTCCTGGCGGGGCGGAGCTCCACCTGCAAGGGCATGGAAAGGGGGTAGACGGCGCCGCAGTTGAGGAATTCTGGAGGAAGCCATGAGCGGGCGCAGAGGGTATTTGTGTTCGTTTCTGATACACTCCATCTCGCGATAGGACAGTTTCATCGCAAGAACAGGTTTCACCAACCGCCCCCGGCTGGGCGTCTGACACGGTTGCGACAGTTTCTGTTTGCGACGCGTGTCTATACGTGGAAGACACGCCCGGACCGGAGGGCAGGCGATGGCGCAGGCGGCCCCTGGCCGCTCCACTAAGAAGGCGGCGTCCGCGATATGCGGGCGGCGGCTTCTTGCGTGTACGGATACTGCACCGCCGTGCAACATCCTCTCCCCCGTGCGACCGAGATCCCGTCGGGCACGACGTGCTTACACTCGGGCACGTCAGGCGCGGAGGCACTTTTCCTCACGCGCCGGAGCCGGCGATTCCGCCTGCTGCAGAGCCCGGGATGGCGCAGGCAATCGACCATCATCGAAGTTCCAGCCTCAATCCGTGCGAGTGACGCGCGCGCCGATCGCTCGCAACTGGGGTGACCCTGATGATCCTGTTGACCGGATTCGTGCGAGGTCGGGTAGCCGGCAGGCAGCGCTGCAGAGGCGGCGCCGTCACGATGGAGATGGCGATCGTCGCTCCAGTGCTGCTGGCCCTGCTCTTCGGCACCATCGAGGCAGGTCTGATGGCGCAGAACACCATGACCCTAAATGAGCTGGCCCGCCAGGCGGCGCGCGGGGCCAGCAGGGGCTGGACCCCCTCACGGATGGATGCCTGCATCGACGCGGCGGCCGACAGGCTCGACCTGGCCCGTCTCACGCGGTCCTACGAGTACCGCCGGTTCGACGAAGACATGAACACATGGGGTTCCTGGACGGCTCTGGGCTCGCTCGGGCCCTTCAACAACGCGCGAGATGGAGACAGGGTGCGAGTGCAACTCAGCTACCGGCACAAGCTTGTGTCGGGTCGCCTCTTTGAGGGACTGCTGGGCGACGCACAGGACGGAAGCGTGACGCTGAGCGCGTCAGTCACCCTCCGCCACGAGTAAGGCGCTTCTTGATGATTGCATCGTGGGAGCTCTTTGTGAAAGGAGTGAGAGGCGGACGCTTCGCTGATGTATCATGAAGCTCGCAGCATACAGGAGTGGGAGGCGTATGGTGAGCCGTCGCAAGGGCTTCGCCTACGCGATGGTGATGGTGGCCCTGACTGCGTTGCTGGGGATGCTGGCGCTCAGCGCCGACTTGGGGGCGCTCTGCATCGCGAAGCAGCAACTCCAGAACGCGGCGGATGCGGCGGCGCTGGCCGCTGCCGCCCAGCTTCGCCACGGCCAGGACGATGGCGCGATCGTGTCCGAGGCCGTGGCCGTGGCGCGGTCCAACCCTGTTCTCGGACAGCCGCTGACCCTCAATTCAGCGGATGTCGTGATCGGGTACTACGATGACCAGGGCACGTGGATCGAGGGCTGGCCCCACACCGGACTTCCCTTGGTCCGCGTCACGGCTTGCCGCACCTCGGAGTCCGCGGATGGGCCCATCGAGATGTCCTTTGCGCGCATGTTCGGCGTTGAGACGGTGGACCTCGAACTCTCAGCCACGGCAGGCGTGACCGGCGGCCTCATCGGCCGCGATCCGGTCGAGATCGTCATCGCGCAGGACTCCTCGGGCTCGTTCACGGACGAGTTGGAGCAGGCGAAGGCGGCTGACAATGACCTTGTGGGCATCGTGGAGGACGCGAGTATCACAGGCGACACATTCGGCGTCAACTGCTTCCGCGGTGACGTAGACCGCAGGCTCAACCTGACGTCGGTTGAGGACGACGTCGAGACGGTTCACAGCGCCATCGACGGGATCTACTGGGGCTTCGATCTGCCCACCGGGACCCACACCGCCCGTGGCATTGAGGATGCCACTGGCATGCTGGTGAACCAGGGGGCGGAAGGCACCGAGCATGTAATCGTGCTGGTCAGCGACGGCATGCCCTTCGGCTACGCGGAGTACAAGTGGCAGTACGACCCCGAACTGGGCTGGCGTCGGGTCATCATCCGCACGGAGGACGAGGTGACGGCCGACCGGCGGCAGGCCGCTATTGACGCGGCCGACGCAGCCGCGGCCCATGGCATCGTGATCCATACCGTCACATTCGTCCAGGAGCCGCCCGCCAACTACAACTACGGTGTGGCGGGAGCGGACGCGGATTTCAACGCGAGCCTCGTGCGCAACGGCGGCTTTGCCTTCCACACCCCGGATACCGAGGACCTCAGGACCATCCTGCAGACGGTCGGGTACATCGAGGTCGGCCACGCGATGTTGGTGGAGTGACACCGTGGCGGTGCAGACTGCTCAATCACGCGGCGGGGCGTCTCCTCTCAGACGTCCCGCCGTTTGGCTGCCGACAGCAGCACGTACTCGACCCGGCTCCCGCCCCCGGCGACCACGTCCTCGACCCCCGGCAAATCGGCGAACCGCTCCTCGCGGCCCTGCTTAATCACGACGCAGCGACGGGCCACTCGCCGCGCCTGCGCGAATGTGTCGGTGACGATGCGGTCGTGCACCCCGATCCTCCGCAATGGCCGCATGGCCTGTGACCTTTCCAGGGCGTGCTCGAAGAACGGGTCGAAGTAGACCACGTCGAAGCTCCCGGTCTCCAGAGTGGGGAGGACCCGTGCGCAGTCTCCCTCCCGCGCGTCGATCCGCCGCATCGCCTCCTGCACCCCGCGGCCGGCGATCTCGTAGTGCTCGAGGCCGTCGATGGTCAGCGCGGCCACCAGCGGATGCGCCTCATAGCCGACCACCCGCCCCTCCTCGCCGACCACCCAAGACGCCACCGTCGCATCCGTCGCCCGGCCGAGCGTGCAGTCGAGCACGCGGTCGCCCTCCGCCAGTCCCATGGCGGTCACCATCGGGTCGCCCATCCCCTCGATGAGATTGCGGATGCGGACCCGGGCCATGCTCGGGTGGAAGAAGTACTTCACGTCCTCGGCGGGGATAATCAGCGACACGCGCTCGGCGGTGACTGTCAACACCGCATCGACCCCCTCCTCTCCGCACAGCGCCTGGAGACTCCGCTCGGCTCGAGGCACGAACCGGGCGTCCAGGCGCTCAGCCCAGCCCATCGCCAGCTCGGCGAGCCGGGGGTCATACCGCCGGGAGGTGGTCACGACGTACGTGAGATCGTCGCATTCGCGCGGCGCTGCCGGCCGCCGGTCCTCGGCGCTCATATGCCTGTCACCCATGGCACCGGGCGATGCCCCGCGCTTCCTCCTCACCCGGAGGCGTCACCGCCCTCTTCCCGCTCTCTCGCGGTGATGATGCCGTAGACGATGCTGTCGGTCAGGGCCTGCCAGCTCGCCTCGATGATGTTCTGGTGCACGCCGACCGTGCCCCAGGTGCGGCCGTTGTCGGCCGTCTGGATGACCACGCGGACCGCGCCGCGGGTGCCTTCGCCCGCGTCCAGCACGCGCACCTTGTAGTCCACGAGGTGGATGTCGCCCAGCTCCGGGTAGTGGGGCTCGATGGCCTTGCGCAAGGCGAGGTCAAGCGCATTGACCGGCCCATCGCCCATCGACGCGGTGTGCATCTCCTCCGTGCCGTCCGGAAGCCTGAGTTCGAGCTGCACGGTGGCCTCGGCGAACGGCTCCTCGTCCTCGCTGTGCTTTCCCATGATGACGCGGAAGCCGTGCAGCTCGAAGAGCGTGGGGTCCTCCCCGAAGACGCGCCGGGCCAGCAGCTCGAACGACGCCTCGGCGGCCTCGTACTGGTACCCCTCGTTCTCGCGCTCCTTGACCTGCGCCAGCACCTCCTGCAGTCGCGGGTCCTTGCGGTCGAGCCCCGGGTAGATGTGCTCGAGCTTGTGCATGATCGTGCTGCCGCCCGAATAGTCCGAGACGAGGATGCGCCGCTCGTTGCCCACCGACTCGGGCGCCACGTGCTCGAAGGAGGCGGGCGTCTTCAGCACAGCGTTCACGTGCATGCCGCCCTTGTGCGCGAAAGAGTCGGCGCCCACATAGGGCGCGCGCTCGTTCGGCTGCACCAGCGCCACCTCATCGACGTACCGGGCCAGCTCCCTGAGCCGCGCAAGCCGGCCTGCCGGCAGCGCGCGAAGGCCGGACTTCAGCTCGATGTTGGCGATGACGGTGCACAGGTCGGCGTTGCCGCTGCGCTCGCCGTAGCCGTTGATCGTCCCCTGAACCTGGGAGGCGCCCATCTCCACCGCGATCTGCGTGTTCGCCGCCGCCATGCCCGCATCGTTGTGGCAGTGGATGCCCACGGGCGTGCCGAAGCCCTCGACCACCTCCTGGACCACGTCGCGCACGAACAGGGGCATGCTCCCTCCGTTGGTGTCGCAGAGCACCAGGCATTGTGCGCCGCCACGTTCGGCCGCGCGCAGCGTCTCCAGCGCGAACTCCGGGTCCGCGCGGTAGCCGTCGAAGAAGTGCTCGGCGTCGAAGATCACCTCCGCGCCGCTCTCGGCCAGGAAGGCGCAGCTCTCCTCGATCATGCGCAGGTTCTCGTCGAGCGTCGTGCGTAGCACGTCGGTCACGTGCAGGTCCCAGCTCTTGCCGAAGATGGTGATGGTGGGCGCGCCGCTGGCCACCAGATACTGCAGTTGTGCGTCCTCCGCGGGCCCAATCCCGGGCCGGCGGGTGCTGCCGAAGGCGGCGAACTTCGCGTGTTGCCATTCCTCCTCGCGCGCGCGCTCGAACACCTCCTGGTCGCGCGGGTTGGTCTCGTTGGGCCAGCCGCCCTCGATGTAGTCGAAGCCCATCTCGTCCAGCCGCCGGGCAATCCGCAGCTTGTCCTCCACGCTCAGCGAGATTCCCTCGGCCTGACAGCCGTCCCTCAGAGTGGTGTCATAGACGTGGACCTTACGCATCGGGCTCAACCCTTTCTCTGCACGGGCGCGCGGCAGGCACGGGCCGGGAGGGTACGGGAAACGAGCCCGCCTCACTCAGAGGCGGACTCGTAATCCGCGGTACCACTCTGCTTGGTCTCCCACCGTCTCGCCACCTGGTGGTGGGCAACCCGCTCTGCCGGCACAGGCCGCTGCCAACGCGCCGATGCCGTCTACCCGATAACGGAGGCGATCCGGCGGAGCCTACTCGGAGCAGCTCCCGCTGCTCCTTTCGGACCGCGGCTCAGGGGTGATCTTCGCCGCCGCCACGACCCGCCGGGCTCCCACCGTCCCCGACTCGCTGCGAGACCGGTCTGCGGTCTCCTGGTGAGCGGCGGCTACTCGTCCCCGTCAAAGCCTTGTGTTATGTTGTACCGAGTATAGCAGAAAGCCAACGCATACGCAACCGCGTCCGACTGGAGAACACGATGCGCAGTCGTGTGCACGCCTTCTGCTTGAGGGCGTGAGCGGCCGTGGGGAGGGCCTCCACCGAGCTGCGGCGACGAAGCGGTCACGCGAACAGACTCGGCGCGGCTGAAGCTCCGCCGCGCCAAACGACACTCCGGGCGCCTCCCACAACCCCGGGTAGAGGTCGGACATCCCTGCCCGACAGAGCCGTTCTCAGAGGGCGGCAACCGGTCTCTACGGCCCGGGCCTTAGGTGCGTGGCCGAGCGCAGCCGGATCGCGTAGTGCACAAGCACTCCACCCGTCGCCAGGAGATAGATGCCGATGAGCCACATGGTCGCAATCACGCCCGCCCCCGGGCGCACCAGCAGGAGCATGCTGAAGATGATCGAGATGATGCCCAGAGCGCGCGGCAGCGACTCGTCGATGCCCATCCGGGCGATGGCGCTGGCCGCGATCAGCTCGACGAGACCGAACAGCAGCGCCCATACCGCGACCGCATAGACCAGGATGGTCGCGGTCACGTCCGGCCAGAGCCACGCGATGAGGCCGAGGGCCACCGTCATGAGGCCGCCGCTGAGCGACGCGGGCCACACCCGATAGCGCGCTGCAGCCGCGTGCGCGATCGCCAGGGCTCCGGTGAGGACCGCAAACGCGCCCACGAGCATCAACAGCGCTTCGGCGCTCTTCTGCGGCCACACCAGCAGCATGGCACCGACGGTCACGCCGACGGTGCCGCGCACCAGCGTCATCCACCACAGTCGTCTCGGCATCTGTCGCACCATGACCACCAGCACTCCTCATGTCAGGTCGTCGCGATCATCTGCTGCCAGCGCGCGATTGGTCTGCAAGCCCTGGCGGTGTGTCGCGCATCTCAGCGCCTACTGATGGCGGAACGCGGCGCAGTCCACCACAATCGCCGCCTCGTCTGCGGCGGCCGATGCTGGGTCGAAGCAGATCACGTCCTCGCCCACGCGCACCGTCCGATCATCGATGCGCTCGATCGGTGGGATCTCGCCATCCGGCGGCTGCGGGTAGACCACGGCCAGGAAGCCCCAGTTCGGGGCGGGCTCGGCCGTGCTCACCCACAGGTTGTGCCCCTCGATGATGTCGCCCTTGAGCTGCGCCCGGTAGTCCTCCCCGGTGATCGGGTTGACGCGGCCGTCAAGTCCCTGGCGATCGTCCAGCACGAGGAGGTCGGGCCGGTAGATGTGCTGCAGGCGGACCGGCACGTCGCCGGCCATGTAGTCGATCGCGAAGGTCTCGCGGTCGAAGCTGAGCGGATCGTCGGGCAGGATGTGCCACAGCCAGGTGAATGTGGCCGGCTGCGCGCAGCGCAGGTCGTCGTAGATGACGAAGTAGCGGCCGCGCACGAACAGCACGTGCCGGACGTAGCTCTCAAGGTAGGGCAGAGCCCGCTCCGTGTACGGCTCGCGGAGGGGCAGGCTCCAGCGCGAGAAGCTGCCCGGCTCGTGCGGGTAGCAAAGCGTGGGGTCGGCCGCGAAGTAGACGAGGCGTCCGCCGTCGGCCAGCTCGGCCTCCCGATGGCCGCAGATGTGGCCGTAGGTGGGATGGAGCATCCCGGAGGCCGGCTGCGCCTGGCCGAGGCCGTCGATCAGCGCGACGTTGTGGCTCATCGTGTGGTAGGCGTAGGCGTCCTGGTTGGCTGAGGTGCCGCCGCCGTGGTTGAGCATCTGCCCGTAGGCGTGAAGCTGCACGGAGCCGTCCGAGTTGAAGGAGTGGCTGTAGCCGCCGCGCGGCCGGCACTGCAGGATGACGCCGGCGCCCTCCTTGTAGGTCGCCGGGTCACTGGGCGGCCCCGTCGCCGCCATCGCCCAGCCGCCCACGTCGAACACCTCCACGAACTCGCTCTCCGGGACCGGCTCGGGTTCGTCGTAGTAGGCCGGCAGGCAGTACTCGATCCACGCGCGCCAGGTGCTCGCGCGCTCGCCTCCGTAGCTGTGCCAGTTGTACAGGAGGCGGCCGTCGCCGGTGAGGTAGGCCATCTTGCGGAAGGACGCCAGGTGATTGCCGCGTGACGCGTTGCGCTGATTCCCCCAGGCGTGGTGGTCCATCCCGACCGGGATGATGCGCCGGAAGAAGCTGCCGATGCGGCGGTAGAACGGGTTGCGGCCCAGGTGCGCATCGGGCAGCGCGGTGTCGAAGTAGAGCGACGCGTTGGTCAGCCACTTGTTCTTGGACGTGCCGTAGCCCGCGCCCTCGTTCCACGCCTCGTCGAAGCCGTGGCCGCAGGTCACGCCGAGCAGGTAGTTGAGCATCAGCTCGAACCACTCGCGCCCGACCTCCGAGTGCTCCGCCAGCACCAGTCCGCAGACCGCGGTGTCCATGCTCGCCTCGAACTGGTGGCTGGAGCACAGGCCCGCCAGCGAGCTGCCGCGCACCGCCGCCGTCATCATCGACTTGTCGGTGCGGTACCGCCCCCGCACGTAGTAGGTCCCCGGCTCGGTGATGGTCAGCGTCTGGCCCCAGGCGCCACGATCGCTCGCGTCCGGGCAGATGATGCCAACGGTCCCTCCATCCGGGGCGTAGCGGCCCTCCGAGTCCGTGCCGTACTGCGCGTAGCGCCACCCCTCAGGCGCGCCGTCGGCGGCCTGCGAGAAGTCGCCGTTCCGCAGCAGGTTCGGGCCGTTCGGCGAGCGGCCGACGAAGAGCGCGTCCCACCAGACCTCACCGCCCGCGTAGTAGTTGAAGGCCTCGGCGACGAGCCTCGTCCCCTGCGCGGGCGCGGTGATCTCCCAACTGAACTCCCGCCAGTCGGTGGCGCGTGGCAGCTTGAGGCGCTGATCGCCGTGTACGTCCACCCGCACACGGTCGATGCGCACGCCCACCTCGCTGGGCGTGATGTCGATGACGTGCTCTCCCGCCTCCCGCACCTCCACGGTCACGCTCGCCTCCCCCCACTCGGACACGAAGGTGCGCTGCCGGTCGCCATCATCCAGCGCGACGAAGAACGCATCCTGGTCCGGCGCAGGGCCGTGACCGGCGACCTCGACCACGTAGGGTCCGCGGTCGAGCGCGATCGTGAGCGAGATCGCCGCGTCCTCGCCCGCCAGCTCGACGATCCGGCCGCCCGAGGCCCGCTCGTCCTCGATCACGCGCGTCGAGCCGGTCAGCGCGAGGTCCTCGGCCTCGAAGGTCGCGGCCTCGCGCTCGCTGCGGAAGGTCATGCGCAGCATCGGCCCGGTCGAGCGGCTCCCGCGCCATGCGAAGCTGTTCATGATGTGGTCGATGCGCCACTCCAGCGAGTGGATCATCACCGCTCGCTGCTCCTCGGTCAGGTCCTCATACAGCCAGTCAAACAGCAGCGCCAGGAACTCATTGCCCTGCGTGGCGTCCTCGTTCCCGTCGCCGCCCAGGCCCTCGGGCGAAGCGCGTCCGCCGGGCGGGTAGCTCGCCCACGTCACGGCCCGCTCCACGACCCCCGCGTACCGGTCGTCCTCGGTGATCTTCCAGACGAAGGCTACTACGGCCAGGTCCTCCGCGATCCGGTAGAAGTCGCGCTCGGGCTCCTCCGTCCGGTCGGTCTGCGGGAAGTCCTCCCACCAGGGCTGCTGCAGGATCCCGTCCGCGCGTCTCTGCAGGTACTGCAACGCCGCCTCGGAGCCGCGATCGTCCGCGGCCAGTGCGCGTAGCTCGCTCATGCGCTCCGGGCGCAGGAGCACACGCGGGTGGCCCATCGATGCGAGGTCGAGCCGCGCCAGCGCCGAGCGGTCCCAGACCTCGGCGTCCCGGCCGATCGTGAAGCTGCGCGTGTCGCTCCAGCGTTCGCGCTCCGTGCCGACGTCGTAGCCGACCCGCCAGTACCACGTCGCCTGCGGATCGAGCGCGGGCAGAGCATTGTAGAAGTTAAACTCGCAGGTCACGTCCACGATCGGGTCCGCGAACTCGGGACTGTCGGCGATCTGCAGCGTGAACCGGTGCATCGCATCGCCGAAGTCCTCGGGGAAGTTCGCGTTGTACGGCCAGCTCATCCTGGGCGGGTTCAGGCCCACGACCTCCCCATCCGCCGGCCGCCAGTTGACGTATCGGCACCACTCGCTGCGCGGGTTGACCGGTATCACCGAGTCCGCGCCGATCCGCACCGGCGCCGCGTCGGCGACAACGGTGAGCAACGCAAGACAGCACATGAGCGCCATCCTGTCCATGATATGGGCCCCTCTCCGCCGGCTGAGCACGCAGGGGAACCTTCGCGCAGCATCGACGCAATCCTCCAGAGGGGATTGAGCCCGCGACAGAGAACCTATCATCATGCGCTCCCGTGATCTGGCCCTCAGCAAGCCAATGACCCGCCGCGAGGCCATCCGAGTGATGGCCGGCGCCGCACTTGGAGGTGCCGCAGCACTCACCATGGGGTTACCAAGCAGATCCGAGGCCGCACCGGAAGGCTCGAACCGACCGCCGAACATCATCTTCATCCTGGCCGATGACCTCGGCTACGGAGACCTCGGCTGCTACGGCCAGCAGACCATTCAGACCCCGCGCATCGACCGGATGGCGGCCGAGGGCATCCGCTACACCGACGCCTACGCGGGCAGCACCGTCTGCGCGCCCTCGCGCTGCTGCCTGATGACCGGCCGCGACACGGGGCGCGCATTCATACGCGGCAATGCGCGCGTGCCGCTGCCGCCCGAGGACCGGACGGTGGCGGAGTACCTCAAGGAGGTCGGCTACGCCACCGGAATCGTGGGCAAGTGGGGCCTGGGCGAACCGGACAGCTACGGGATCCCGAACCGCCATGGCTTCGACTACTGGTTCGGCTACCTCAATCAGCGCCGCGCGCATAACTATTACATCGACTACCTGTGGGAGAACGAGCAGAAGTACTATCTGCCCGGCAACGAGGGCGACGGGCGCGAGACCTACTCGCACGAGCTGATCGTGGACCGCGGGCTGCAGTTCATCCGCGATCACGCCCACGAGCCATTCTTCGCCTACTTCGCGGTCACACTCCCGCACGCCAACAACGAGCGCGGCCGCGAGACGGGCGACGGCATGGAGGTGCCCGACTACGGCATCTACGCCGACCGTGACTGGCCGAACCCCCAGAAGGGCCACGCGGCGATGATCTCACTGCTCGACCGCGACGTGGGCCGCATCCTCGACCTGCTGGGGGAGCTGGACATCGACGAGAACACGCTGGTGCTCTTCAGCTCCGACAACGGGCCCCACAAGGAGGGTGGCGCCGACCCGGCCTTCTTCAACTCCTCCGGGCCGCTGCGCGGCTACAAGCGCGATCTCTACGAGGGCGGCATCCGCGTGCCCACGATCGCGCGCTGGCCCGGCCGCATCGAGGCCGGCACCGACAGCGACTACCCGTGGGCGTTCTGGGACTTCCTGCCCACCTGCGCGGAGCTGGCGGGCTTTGAGGCGCCGCAGGGCATCGAGGGCGTCTCCGTGGCCCCCACGCTCTTCGGCGAGGCCGGCCCCGAGCGCGAGTTCCTCTACTGGGAGTTCCAGCAGCGGGAGCTCAAGCAGGCCGTGCGCATCGGCGACATGAAGGCCGTGCGCAAGGGCATGACGCGCGCGACCGAGGTCTACGACCTGCGCGAGGACATCTCCGAGGCGAACGATATCGCCGCCGACCATCCGGATGTCGTCGCGCGCGCCGAGGAGCTGTTCGCGACCTGGCGCACCGACTCGGAGGAGTTCCCGGTCAGGGACCCCGCTCTGCAGTAGCCGAAGAGCGCGGTCACGGGCAACTGCCGCCGCCCGGTGGAGGGACGGCGCTCCTCGCCGGTATCGCGCGGCTTCGGCAGGCGACGACTACCCGTCCGCTGAGGCGGAGTCGCCCCAGTCCATGTTCCACACGGCGGCAACCGGTAGTAGGTGAGGCCCGCGGCGAGTAGCCGCGGGCCTCATCGAGCACAGGACTGCCGGGATCGCCGGTCAGTCATTCCACACGATGTTCCAGGGCGGCCGGCGGTCGTTGGCCGACCCGCCGG
>JALGUJ010000154.1 GCA_029820945.1 Candidatus Zipacnadia bacterium
GACACGGTGCTGGAGATGGTGCGGGCCGCCGAGGCGGCGGGCCTCGACGCCGTGGCAATCACCGATCATGTCGGCTCCGAGACGGCCGACATCGACGAGCGCCTCCGGGTGATCGACCAGGCCGCGGCCAGGACGCCGGTGGCGGTCATCCCCGGCGCTCAGTGCCAGATCCTCGACGCCGGCGGGCGGCTGAGCATCGCCCCGTCAATCGCCGGCCGCCTGCCGCTGGTGCTCGCGAGCTTCGGTCCAGACACGGTCGGCATCATGCGCGAGGTGCCCGCGGACCGGTCGAAGCTGATCGACAACGTGGTGGGAGCGCTCAGCGCGACGATCGAGAGCGAGCTGGTGGACGTCATCGCCGAGCCGCTGAACCTGGGCCGGCCGCCGGCGGTGCTCAACCCCGCCGACATCCCGCGTGCGTGGATCCGCGACATCGGGCGCCTGATGGCGGAGCGGGAGGTCGCGCTGGAGCTGAGCGCGCGGGCATGGTGGTGGCATCCCGACCTATCCATCGGGGAGTTCCTGCGCCAGTGGTCGTCGGTGCTGGGGGTCTTCAACCGCGAGGGGGTCAAGTTCGTCGCCGGGACCAACGCCCACTGCGCGGGGGAGGTCGGCAACAACCACTTCACCCGCCGCGTCATGCGCCTCTCCGGCATCGAGCTGTCACAGGTCGTGAACCTGCGCAGCCTCGCCCGGCGAGGGCGGTAGGGCGCGGCCCGCGGCGATCCTGCTCATCCGAACAGCGCCACGCACAGATCGGCGACCATGCGGCCGTAGTCCGCGCAGCACCTTCGCGCTTGCTCGTCGGGCTCGGCCTGACACATGGGACCGTAGTGCGGGCCGCGCGGCATGCCCTTGACGATCATCCCGTGCACGAGCTGCGTCGCGATGATGTCCAGGACCGTCGTCTCGGTGCCCCCGCCGATCGCTCCCGAGGATGAGAACGCCCCCCCGACCTTGCCCTCGAGCTCCCCGTGGTGTTTGACCGATTCGTCGATTAGCGCCTTGAGCGGCGCGGCGATCGTGCCGTAGTAGACCGGCGAGCCCATGATGATACCGTCGTAGTCGAGCAGGTCGTCCGCGCCCACGTCCGCCACCGGCAGCAGCGTCACGTGGGCGCCCTCCACCTCCCCCGCGGCTTCGGCTATGTACTGGGCCATCGCCTTGGTGTGTCCGGTCTTCGAGAAGTAGGTCACCAGGATGTCGGCCATCTGCGCATCTCCTCCTCGCGCGCCTATCGAGTCAGTCGTAGCAGCTCGGCGATCCCGGCCTCGATGCCCCTCTCGTCGTGCGGCCCCGGCTCCCAGACCGCGGCGCCATCCCAGCGCTCATCGTGGAGCAGCCCGATAACCTCGGCGATCGGCGTCACGCCCCTGCCCAGCACCTCCGGCATTCCACGTGCTTGCTCGTTTCCCACGTAGTCCGGGTGCAGGTCCTTGAGGTGCACGTGTGCGGTCCAGGGCAGGCACCGCCGCAGCGCCTCGACCTCGTCGATGCCCCAGATCGAGAGGTTACCGACGTCCGGGCAGAGCCGCAGGCCGTCGGCCGCCAGCGCGTCCATGACCGCCAGCAGGTGCTCGGGAGTGCGAACCAGCCGCCCGGCGTTCTCGATCACGAGCGTCAGCCCCGCATCGCGCGCCTGTGCGTTGCGCTCGCCGAGCACCTCGATATAGGCGCCGAGCGCCTCCTCGCCCTCCCGGCCATGCTGCGCCCCGTGCGTGAAGACCAGCGGCGAGCCGAGCGCCGCCGCGGCCTCGAGCCCGTTCGCGAAGGCCTCATCCACCGCGCGGCGCTCGTCGCCCTCGGCCAGCAGGTCGCCCTGAATGTAGTAGCACGAGCAGCGCAGGCCGCTGCCATCGAGCGCGTCGCGGAGCGGCCCCACGCCGTAGGCCGCGGCGTGTCGCGCGAAGATGTCGATGGTCTGCAGGCCCATCTCCCGCAGCATCGCCATCAGCTCGGCGGGGCTCAGCTCCCGCCCATGCCAGACCGGCGGCGACAGCGGCTGCCCCCACATGATGCCCGGTGCGATCGCCATGGGCGTCCTCCTCACCCGATCAGTCGCAGCAGCTCCCTGACGCTGTCGGTCACGCCCTCCTCGTCCTGCGGGCCGGGCTCCCAGGCCAGCACGCCCGACCAGCCCTCATCCTTCAGCATGCCGATGATCTCCTCGACGGGCGTAAGGCCCTCGCCCAGCACGCTCTCGCGCCCGCGCGGGTTGCCCGCCTCCTCCCACCGCTCGGCGTAGTCCTTGATATGGAAGTGGACGCTCCACGGCAGGCACCGGCGCACCGCGTCGATCTCGTCCTGGCCCCAGAGCGTGAAGTTGCCGGTGTCCGGGCACAGCCGCAGGCCCTCGTCACCCAGCGCCTCGCACACGCGCACCATGCGGTCCGCGGTGTGCAGCAGGTGTCCCGCGTTCTCGATGACCAGGGTCAGGCCGGCGTCCGCGAAGAGCGGCAGCTTCTCACCGAGGCGATCGATGTACTTCTGCAGGTTCTCCTCGCCGGCATGCGCGTGCTGGCTGCCGTGGGTGAAGCAGATCGGCGCGCTGAGCTGCCGCGCGACCTCGATGCCCCTGCGGAAGGCCTCGTCGGCGGCCTCTGACTTCCCGGGGTCGTCGCTCACCAGGTCCGCCGAGATGTAGTAGCAGGAGCATCCCAGGCCGCTCTCGTTCAGCGCGGCCTCGAGCGTGTCGGCGCCGTACTGATCGGCGGCGCGGGCGAAAATGTCGATGCCCTCCACGCCCATACCGCGCAGCTTGCCGAACAGCTCCGCCGGCTCCAGCTCCTCATCGTGCCAGACCGGCGGGTAGAGCTTGCCCATCCACATGATGCCGGGTGTCAGCGCCATTGGTTGTGGTCTCCTTGTCGGTCGTCAGTCCAGCGTTCTGTTTCGCAAGAGGGGATGCCGCACGAGGACGGCCGGGCGGGCAGGGAAGGCCGCCCCTCCCTGGCGGTCAGCCACTGGCGCTTCTGCCTGCGCACCGCTCCCTTCGGTCGCGGCGGCCCCGCCAATCCCGTGGTTGCACGGTTCGGCTCAGAGCGCCCTCGCGGCCCACTTCATGCCGCGCGTCATGATGGTCAGCGGCTCCTCCTGTGCCGCCACCTCCGCGTCGTGGCCCAGGGAGGAGTAGAACACGCGACCCTCGCCCCACATCTTCTTCCAGACCACCGGCATGGGCGCCTCGCCGTAGTCCGGGAAGTAGGTCACCGCCAGCACCTCGTTGTTGGGGTCCACGTGCATGTAGTACTGCTCGGAGGTGACCTGGAAGTCCTCGATGCCCGCCACGATGGGGTCATCGGGCTTGACGATCTCGACGCCGTAGGTCACGCCGGCGCCGCCGGGGTGCGCGACCCACTGGCCGCCGACCATGAACTGCCACCCGGTGGACTGCCGGAAGGCGTCTCCCATGCCGCCGTGCAGTCCCGCGATCCCCACGCCGCTCTCGACCGCCGCCAGCACGGGGTTAAGCTGCTCGGCGGTGATCTCGCCCATCGTCCACTCGGGGACGATCAGGTCCAGGCTCCTGAGCTTGTCCTCGTCGAGGAATGCGTCCAGCGTGTCGGAGGTCTCGACCTCGAAGTTCTCGGCGCACAGCGCGGTGGCCAGGATCTCTGCCACCTGCTGTGGCTCGTGGCCCTCCCAGCCGCCCCATACGATCAGTGCTCTCTTCATATGCGCTCCCTCGCTTGTCGCGTCTCCGTGTCGGCCGCTGATTCGCTGCCCGCCCCCCGGGGACCTGCATGGGGCGTCGTGGCGTCCGTCGGGCAGCGGGTTCTCGTGCCGTGGCACGGGCGCCTCGGCCGGGCAGTGCCGTGCCGTTGGGAGCACCCCGCCGTCGTCCGCGGCGTCGAGACATGAAGCGAGGCCGGGGATCTTCTCCCCGGCCTCGCCGACGCGCGTCGTGCATCGCGATCAGATGTCGTCCCAGCTTGTGTACCAGGGCACTTCGTAGTCGCCGGTGCGGCGCAGCAGGTCGCCTTCGGTCAGCGACTTGACGTGGCCGTCCAGGAAGCACATGTTGGCCTGGCCGTTGTGCCTGGTGGCCCGGGCGGCCTGGTTGGAGGAGTCGAGGCCGAGGTCGGCCCTCATCATGCTCATGTCCTCGGGATTGCCCCACCAGTACTCCCGGGGGCCCGTGTCCCCGCAGAGGTAGTACTCGGAGGGCGAGCCGCGCCGCGAGATCACCGCCAGCTTCTGCATGCGCATGTGGTCGTAGACCCAACTGTAGTTGCCCCCACCGCTTATGCCGCTGATATTGAGGCCGGAGGGGCACGCGAATATCTGCTCGTTCGCGACGTAGGGCATGACCATGCCTTCCCACGTGCTCGAGCAGGAGTATATGTGCCACCCGTACATCAGCCTCTCGTCGTAGTCCTGGACGTACATCAGGATCGCGAGGCCCGCCTGCTTGAGGTTGCTCTGACAACTCGACTGCCGCGCCTTCTCACGTGCCCGCGCGAACACGGGGAACAGGATCGCCGCCAGGATGGCGATGATCGCTATCACGACCAGCAGCTCGATCAGGGTGAATCCAGACTTGCGCATCGCTCTTGCCTCCTTGGACCGCGTCGAGTCAAAGGTTAATGTATTATTCCCTCCGGCCCCCGCGAATTCCTCCTTGTACCTCTGACTTGTTTTCTCTAGCCGACAGGTGGACGCCGCAGGGACGCACGGTGGCGAGGGCCGGATTGGCCCGCCGCTCGCGCCCGTTCGGCCCTGCGGCTCTCCTGGGACCCACCGCTATCCGGCCGGCCGGGTGACCTTGAGGTCTCGCACCTGCACCGAGCTGCCCCGCCCGAAGTTGCCGAGCCCCAGCGTGGGGCCCGTGCCCCGGCTCCTGCCGCTTTGGTTCGCCGCGAGCCGTGCCCCGCCCTGGCTAGGTGCGGGTGCGGTCCCACATGTCGCGGGTATCGATCACATAGTCGTACTGGTACTATTTGGCGTGACCGTCGGCCATCACGCAGTTGCACCCGTCGTTGTGCCAGGCCTTGACTGCATCGATGTAGTAGTGCCCGCCCGGGTCCAGCTTCAGGGCCCGGTCAGGCCGCGCACCGCTGGACGGCCACGGGTTGGCGATGTAGCTGCTCCCGTCCAGGCAGAAGATCAACTCCGCCGGATACTTGATCACGGCGAGCTTGCGGTGGTTGAGGTAGCCATGGCCGTAGTAGTTGTAGGTCGTCACTGAGTTGCAGCGGAAGCTCTCCTGGTTGCTGGGGCACTCGAAGACCTGCGAGTTCCTGATGTAGGGGTAGGCCATCTGCGTCCAGATCATGTAGGTCCACGAGTTTCCGTCTGGGAGCGGCACCGGCTGGGCCACTGAGTAGTAGTGCCTGGGCAACCGCTCATCATAGTCCTGCACGTACTGCTGCAGCGCCAGGCCCACCTGCTTTGTGTTGCTCAGACAGGCTGTCTATCGCGCCTTCTCACGTGCCCGCGCGAACACGGGGAACAGGATCGCCGCCAGGATGGCGATGATCGCTATCACGACCAGAAGCTTGATCAGGGTGAAAGCGGACCTTCACATGGTACCTCGCTCCCTGGTAGGAGATGAGATAGGACGTCAGTCGGGAGTTCCCTGCGCGGAGATTGGGGTGGCCCCGCGCCCCTGGAGCGCTATTCGACACACATCGGGGTGACAGCTCGGGGTTCTGCGCAGAAAGCCCATGATTTCGCTCATCCCACGGGGTGAGGGGACTCGCGCAAGGGGGCCGGAGGATTCCCCTCCGGCCCCTGGTGCCTGTCTCTCAGCCCGGGACTACGTCGCGGCTCAGATCTGAAGGGATCCGGGCTGCTTCGCCCAGCCGCTCCAGGAGCGGTCCATCATCAGGTTCGTCTTGACCCACTTCGCGTGGCCGTCGCAGAAGCATACGTTGTTGCCGTCATTGTGGCGGCCTGGGGTGGGGATCCCGTTGGTGTCATATCCGGAGATCTGTCCCAGGGAGTACATCCTCAGCGAGTAGTACCAGTCCATCTGTGAGACCGAGCTGCCGTTGTGCCGCTGAGTCTCGCCCAACATCAGAGCCTCAGCGGGCTCGTCGATGTAGGCGAGGCCGCAGCCACGTCCCCCCGCGCCAACGTCCTCCGCGAGGTTCCGGTAGCTGACGCCGTAGGAGATCGCGAACTTCGATGACGGGCACCTTAGTATCTGCCGGTTCTTGATGTAGGGGTCGATGAGTACATACCACCGTCCACCCGGATTCGACATCGGGGGCAGGTGGTCATCATAGTCCTGAGCGTACATCAGGAACCCCAGTCCAAGTTGCTTGACGTTGCTCAGACATGACGTCTGGCGGGCCTTTTCTCGGGCGCGGGCGAACACGGGGAAGAGGATTGCCGCCAGGATTGCAATAATCGCAATCACGACCAGCAGCTCGATCAGGGTGAATCCAGACTTGCGCATCGCTCTTGCCTCCATTTACCGCGTCGAAGCAGACGTGTACATATTATTCCCTCCGGCCCCCGCGAATTCCTCCTTGTACCTCTGACCTGTTTTCTGTAGCCGACAGGTGGACGCCGCAGGGACGCACGGTCGCGAGGGCCGGATTGGCCCGCCGCTCGCGCCCGTGCGTCCCTGCGGCTCTCCTGGGACCCACCGCTATCCGGCCGGCCGGGAGACCTTGAGGTTTCGCACCTGCACCGAGCTGCCCCGCCCGAAGTTGCGGAGCCCCAGCTTGCCGCTCGTGAGGGGCTCGTGGTAGGTGACCTCGTGCAGGAGCCGGCCGTCCATGAACACGCGGACGAGCCCGCCGTGCACCAGGACCTGGTAGCGCGCCCACTCGCCGAGCACGTAGCCATCCATAGCGCTGTCGTGGATGGAGTACGGCTGGAAGCGCTGGATCGCCTCGCGATACTCGTCCAGGCGCTCGTCGGGGATCTCCTGGCGCGGCGTGCGCAGGATATCGAGGTCGTCGTTGAGCATCCCGATGCGGCGGAAGTTCGCCTCCGTGCCGCAGCCCTCCCGAAGCATCCCGGCGGTGTACAGCTCCATCTTCTCCTCGAAGGCGTACTCGCCGTAGTCGCCCGCGCGCTCCCAGGTGAAGATGTCCTCGCCGTTGGCGCCCTCGGCCATGAAGAAGAAGATCGCCCGGCAGTTGTCGTCGTCCGTCCTCGCCTCGAAGTCGATCAGCACCGGCTCCTCGAAGCTCTCCGGCGCCCAGTAGGTGGTGGGCATCTCGGTGTTGACCTTCAGCACCCCGCCGTCGAGGTGCTCGACCGAGCCCTCGCCGTCGAGCACCCAGTCGCCGGTGTCGCTCAGGTCCGGCTCCCAGAGGGTCTCGCCGGCCTCCGGCGGCTCGGGGTCGCCGCCCAGCAGTCGCGTCCGCTCGTAGTCCACGATGATATCGGCCTCCTGTTCGCCGGGGGCGCCGAAGTAGATCGTCCGGCGCCCCGCGTCGGTGTGCACCGCGAAGTGCCGCTCGCCCAGCAGCTCGATCGTCGGCTCGTTGGCACCCTCGCGCCAGGGCAGGATGGCGGCCAGGAACTGCCAGGTGCGGCGCGGGGTGCTTGTCACCCAGACGTTGTTCCACACCGGCTCGCCGCGGAACTTGCGCAGTGGGCTGCTCTCCACGCTGCTGCGCGCGGCCTCCAGCATGTCCTCGCCGGTGATCGGGTTGCGGTAGCCCTCCTCGCCACGCAGGTTCAGCATCTCCATCTGACCTTCGCCGATGAGGTGGCGCACCCTCACGTTCGCCTCGCCCACCGTGTAGCTGAAGCTGCTCGCCGCCTGATCGATCTGCACCGGCACGTCCTGGTGCACGTGGTAAAGCCAGGAGAAGCGCGCCGGCTCGTGGTCGTCGTGGATCGCCAGATCATCGAAGACCACGAAGAAGCGGTCATCCACGAACAGCACGTGGCGCAGGAAGCGCTCCAGGAAGGGGACCGTCTCCTCGTAGGCGCCGGTCGCGTCCCCGCACCAGTAGACGAGGCCGGGCTCGGAGTGCCAGGCGATGATGCGCGCGGCGGTCTCGGTCTCGGGGTCGAGCTGGTTGAAGTCCTGCCCGATGCCGTCGATGAGCACTGAGTTGTGGCTCATGGTGGAGGCGGCGTGGCGGTCGCCGTTGGCCTTCCGGCCGCCGCCGGTGGCGATTACCGAGCCGTAGGCGAAGGCCTCGAAAGCGTTGTCGGAGTTGAACGAGTGCGAGTAGCCGCCGCGCGGGCGGGCGTGGAAGACCATCCCAACGCCGTCGCGGTAGGTCGCCGGGTCACTGGGCGGCCCAGAGAATGCCATGGCCCAGCCGGCGGTGTTGAACAGCGCCTGGTTCGTGTCCTCGAGCTGCGGCTCCGGCCGCTCGTAGAAGTGGGGGAGGAACCACTCCTGGAAGTCGATGTTCGGATCGCCCTTCACGTCGTTGCAGGCCAGCCAGTTCTGCAGCAGGCTCCCCACGCCGGTGAGGTAGGCTAGGCGCTGGAAGTTCGTCTGGTGTGTGCGCAGCAGCGTGGTGGCATCCGCGCCGTAGTTCCCCCACGCCGAGCGCTCCATGCCCACCGGATAGAGGTAGCTGAAGAAGCGCCCCACGCGGCGGAAGTACGGGTTGCGGCCCATCCGCAACTCCGGCACGGTCATGTCCGCCCACAGCGCGGCGTCGAGCAGCGTCTTGCACTTCCAGTTGCCGTAGGAGGCGCCCTCGTTCCACGCCTCCGTCTCACCGAATCCGTTCGTGACGCCGGCGAGGTAGTTGAGCAGCACATCGGTGAGCTCGCGCGCCGCCTCGGACCTCTCATACACGGCCAGCGCGCCGACCAGCGTCCACAGCGCGTCCTCGTAGGCGTGCGAGGTCGCCATGCCCGCGAGCCCCCGAGGGTAGACGCGGCCTGCGCCACCCTTGCGCCACGAGTAGTTGTTCAGGATGTGCTCGATGCGCCAGTCCAGAGACTGCTCGATCTGCGCCCGCTCGTCCTCGGTGAGCACCGGGTAGAGCCAGTCGTAGGCCAGCCCCATGTCCATCGTGATCTTGGTGCCCCACTTGCGCGCGGTCAGGCCCTCGGGACTGGAGACGCCGCCGGGCGGGTAGGAGGCGAGCTTCACCAGCGGCTCGCGCACTGCCAGGTACTGCTCGTCGCCGGTGAGCATGTACGCCATGGCCGTCGCCATCATGTCGAAAGCCATGTTGCGGAAGTCGGTGACGATGTAGTCGCCGCCCTCGGCGTCGCTCTCGGGCATCTGCGTGAACCAGTCCTTCTCCATCGCCATGCGCGCTCGGCCCAGGCAGACGCTGTGGATGCGCTCCCAGTGGGGCCCGGTCGCGGCCATCCCGCGCAGCGCCTGCAGGTTCTCAGGCGTAAAGCCGATCCGCGGGTGGCCCTGAAGGTGCTGGTCCAGCTCCTCCAGCACGCTGCGGTCCCACTCCGGGGTCCAGGGCTCGACCGAGAAGCAGCGCACGCGGCTCCACGTCTCGACGTCGGTCCCCACGTCGTATCCGACGCGCCAGAATACGTACCGGCCTGGCAGCGGCGGGATAGCGTTGTAGAAGTTCCACGGCGTCTCGACCTCGAGCACCATCCCCGACATGTCGGCCCGGCGCGCGATCTGCAGCGTGAAGGTATGCTCGCGCTCGTAGCCGTCCGGCGCCACGACCTGCGGAGCATACGGCCACGAGAAGCGTGGCGGATTGACCTCGACCATCTGGCCGTCGGCCGGCCGGAAGCCGACCCAGGCGGCATGCACCTGCCGCTCATCGCGCGGTGTGCCGTGGGACTCGTCGAGCACGACCGCCTGCGCCGCCGTTGCGCCGGCCATCATCAGCACGAGAACTGTCAGCCGCTCCCAGAGCATGGCTGGCACACCCCCATCATGAGTGTGGGCTGCATCATCTCCGTGATGGGGTGACTTCTCGCTCGCACGCGATCAGGCCTTCACGAGCCGACGCGGAGGAGTCCTCTCGCCAGAGGATGAAGAGACAGAGCGGGAAGCTGCCCACAGGAGACCCCGACGCGCGGCGTCCGGCGCAGGGCGAGCGCGACTGAGAGGGGGCTTGGCAGGTGAGTGAGGACCGGGACCGAGTGATCGCCGAGGGCCGTCGGCACCTTGCGGAGGGCCGCTTCGCCGAGGCGGTGGCGCTGATCGAACGCTGGCTGGCGCGCTCCGAGGACGACGGCGCCGCCTGGTCTCTGCTGTCGGCCGCGCAGTCGAAGCTGGGCAACTGGGCCGGCGCCGAGGAGGCCGCCAGGCGCGTCGTCAGGCTGAAGCGCTCGTCCCCCCGTGCCTGGACGAACTGGGGCATCACGCTCCGCAAGCTGGGGAGGGTCGATGAGGCGGAGAAGGCGCAGCGGAGGGCGCTGAGCCTCGACCCGGGCAATGAGACCGCGCGTCGCGAGCTGGACAAGCTGGACGCGGGCCGGGCTGGGCCGGAGGCGGCGGATAGGTGTCCCGAGTGCGGCGAGCGGGTCTTCCCGACCGATACGCAGTGCCTGAACTGCGGCACCGACCTGATCGCGGCCCGCGCCGCGGCGCAA
>JALGUJ010000155.1 GCA_029820945.1 Candidatus Zipacnadia bacterium
CGCTGCGGGTGAGCGAGCCGACGCCCTCCTGCAGCCAGTAGCTCCAGCCGGTCGCCTGCGCGCCTTCCCCCTCCTCGAAGGAGGAGTTCGGGTTCAGGGGCTCGGCCTCCGGATCGAGGCCGGCCAGGATGGTCTGGGCGTGGATGCGCGCGGCCTCCGGCTGCCCCTCGGCGGTCAGCTCCGCCAGCCTCGCCCGCACCGCCTCCGACCGCGCCGCCCAGTCGAACAGCGCCCACAGGTCGCGCACGGCCCAGTCCCGCCCGGAGATCATGTCGTAGCGGTCGAGGTCCATGCAGTGGTGCAGGAAGGGATGGCCCTGGAACTCCTGCGCCGACAGGGCGCGCCGCTTCTGGGCCATCTGTGCGCGCAGGAGCACGTCGTCGAGGTGCGCGAGCGCATCGGCCTCGGTCACAAGCTCCGGCGCCGCGCCCCTGCGCGGATACGCCAGGGCGGAGGCCTCGTAGTACTCGAACGCGCGCAGGATCAGCTTCGCGCGCGCCTCCTGGTCCTCGGTTCCGGCTCCCGCTACGGCGGCCTCCAGCCACTCGCGGCACTGCGCGATCTCCTCCGGCGTGACGTCCTCGAGGTAGGTCGGCACGTTGAAGCGCAGGTACTGCCGGCCCTCGCTCCACCAGTCCGAGTCGAGGATGCGCCGCGTCCAGAAGTCCTCCCAGTGATCGTAGTACTGCCGGATGTACGGTGCCGCCTCCTCGCCCACCGCGAGTGCGTACCACTCGTCGAGAAGCTCATCAACATCCTGATAGGGGTCCCACTGGAGCTTCAGCGAGATGTAGAGCTTCGGGCCCTCGCCGAAGTTGGGGTAGGCCTCGGCGGTGAGCCCGCGGACGCCGTTCTCGTGACCGAAGCGGTAGTACTCGCCCATCATATGCGGGTAGACGCGCGGGACGAGGTAGGCCGCGCCGTAGATGTAGTCGTACCAGCCGACCGTCCCGGCCGCCTCCGCCCAGCGCCGCGTCAGCTCCTCGCTGGCCGCGCGCGCCTCGGGATCGATCCACTGCATGCGGTCATAATCAGGCGCGGGTGCATCTGCACCCGGTCCGGCGGCTCGAAGATCTCCGAGTACGCCAGGAAGCCGAACCACTTGTCCGGATGCTCCTGAAGCACGCCCTCGACCACCGCGTTGGCCCAGGTGATGTAGCGATCCGTCAGGTGGTCGCGGTTGATCATGTTCTTGCGGCCCGGGTCCAGCGCGCGGCAGCGCTCGCACTGGCAGTGTCCCCCGGAGTCGGTGACCCCGAGGGAGTAGCTCTCGGCTTCCGGGTGCTCGTCGAAGTATGCGCAGATGCGCTCGACGGCGGCGCCCACGATCCCCGGGGCCGTGAAGCAGGGCTGCCAGCCGGAGTAGTAGTGGTCTTTCGGCGGGAAGTAGCGCTCGCCGTTGCGGATTGGGAAGAACTCGGGGTGCTCCTCCACGTCGGAGTGGGGGAAGAGCTTGTAGAGCTGGTGATGGAACTCGATGCGCGAGTGCAGGCGGTTGCGCCGCGCCCAGAGCTGCTGCTCGGGCAGGCGCAGGCCGAAGTACTTGCGCGAGAAGAACGCGGGCTCGTCGCGCACCGGATCGGCCGGAACCTCGATGGTCGCCATCTCCGGCACGTAGGTGCCATCTGCTCCCGGCATCAGCCACCTGACGCCGACGTAGCGCTCCAGGAACTCGTAGACACCGAACTCGGTGCCCCAGTCGGTCGGCCCCAGGATGACGATCGTCTCCTCGTCGGGGAACTCGATGACGAAGCCGTCGCCGTCGAGGTCGCCGAGGTCGATCCCCAGCGCCTCGACGGCGGGCGTGCGGCCGACGTGGATCGACACCATGCCCTGCGGAGCCGCATCGGCGATCTCCGGCCTCGCTCCGCTCGCGCGCTCGATCAGCGACTGCATCTCCGCCACGGCCTCGGCGAGTTGCTCCGAGGCATCCGGCTGCAGGACGATGACCGCACGCAGGTGGCCGTCCTGCACGATCGGGACGGGGTCGGCGGCCGCGGCGACGGCCGCCATGCACACCATCGCTGCGGCGGGCACAGCTCTCATGGCGACTCCTCCCCGTGTGTCACATGTGCTTCCGCACCTCGGCCAGGTTGTGCTCGATCGCGGCCATCGGGTCGTCGGTGGGAGCGGTCTCGAAGACGATCCAGCCGTCGTAGCCGATCTCGTCCAGCGCGTCCGCGACGTCCTGCAGATCGACCTCGCCCTCGCCCAGCAGCTCGGCGCCGGCCTCCTTGGCGTGGACCATCTTCACGCCCGCTGTGCCCAGCGCGCGTATCATCGCGCCCGGGTCGTGGCCCTCGTTCTTCAGGTTGCCCATGTCGTAGTAGATGCCGATCTGCGGATGGTCGGCGATCTGCACCACGCCCTGCATGGTCGCCAGGTCCACGGTGCATTCGACGCACATGGCGATCTCGTCGTTGCCCGACTCCTCCACGGCCTCGCGGATGCCGCGCAGGTCTGGCTCCAGCCGTGGGTCGCTCAGGTCCGGCTCCATGGGCCCGAAGTGGGGGAGGAGGATCCCGGCGCACCCCAGCTCCGTGGCCGCCTCAATGGCGCTGAGCAGCATCTCCCTGCCCCTCTGCCATTCGGCCTCATCGGTGGTTAGGCAGTTGGCCTCGCGATAGACGCCAAGCGAGAGCGAGCTGATGACCACGTCGTGCTCTTCGCAAAGCCCCAACAGTTCATCGCGGCCGTCCTGCTCGAAGACCATCATCCCGTGCAGGTTCGGGCCCTCCTTGGGGATCAGCTCGATGCCGTCGAAGCCCAGCTCAGCCGTGCGCCGGAACTTGTCCTGAATCGATATGCCCCCGCCCAGCAGGTTCTCGCGCACTCCGTAGCGCATGTGCATCGCTCCCATCGACGGTCTGTGACAGCGCCCGCTATTTGGCCGCCCGCCGCATCAGGACCTCCATGGGGGCCGGTCGAAGGGATGACGCCGGGCAACGGGGAAGAGCGCGCCTCAGGCCCACCACGCACGAGCATGGGGATGTGGCATGGCGACCGACGGCACACTGTCGCTCAAGCCCGACTTCCACGAGGCGGCGCGCCGGTGGGAGGCCTTCTGGCAGGGCGAGATGCTGGACCGCCCGCCCGTGGTGATCACCTGCCCGGCCGAGGAGGCCGAGCCGGTCGCGCGTCCCACCTACCGGCAGATGCTGCACGACCCGATCGAGGAGGTCGTGCGGCAGGCTGACGGCTACGTGCGCAGCATCTACTGGGGCGGCGACGCCATGCCCCAGTTCTCGCCGGGCTTCGGGCCGGACATCTTCGCGGCCTTCCTCGGCGCCGAGCTCGAGTTCAGCCGCGAGCAGGAGCATCGCACGAGTTGGGCGGTGCCCTTCGTGGAGGACTGGGCGGACGTACTGCCGCTGACCATCGACGAGGAGGGGCACTACTGGACGCGCATGCGAGAGCTGACGCGCCGCATGGCTGAGGTGGCCGAGAGGCACTGGCTGGTCTCGCACCTGGACCTGCACTCGAACCTGGACGCCCTTGAGAGCCTGCGCGGAGCCACCGCGCTCTGCCTGGACCTCTACGAGCACCCCGAGCTGGTGGCGGAGGCCAACGATCAGGTCAGGGCGCTCTACGCACCGATCTACGACACCTTCCACCAGGATGGGGAGATGGACCGCGTGGGGACGGGAGCCGGCTGGATACCGGCCTTCTGCAAGGGGAAGTGCAACACCACGCAGTGCGACTTCGCTGCGCTGATCGGGCCCGAGCACTTCGACCGCCTGGTGGCGCCCGACCTGGAGGCGGAGGCCGAGCACCTGGACTGCTGCATCTACCACTGGGACGGGCCGACCGCGCTGGTCCATCTGGACTCGCTGATGGCCATCGAGGCCATCGACTGCATCCAGTGGGTGCCCGGCGCCGGCAATCCCCCGCTGGTCGAGTGGCTGGACCTGCTGGCGGAGGTCCAGGAGCGGGGGAAGAGCGTCATGGCCTACTGCAGCCCCGCCGAGGTACCCCGCTTCGTCGAGCGCCTGCGGCCCGACCGTGTCTTCTACCGCGTCGGTGCCGCCGATCGCGGCGAGTTGGAGCGCACGCTGCAGCTCATCACAGACGGTACGTGACGGCACGCCCGACCCGGCGCGCCGTCACGCTCGGCTGTGCAGAGGCCCGCTCGCCGGGCTTGCGCTACTCGTCGCTGTAGGAGCGCTTGTCCTTGATGGTGCCGTCCTTGCCGTGCTTGATGGCGCTGGAGCCGGCCTTCTTCGCCATCTCGATCGCTGCCGCCCACGCTTCCCTCTGCGTGTCGTGCGTCGAGCTGGGCCTCTTGTTGCCCTCGCCCTTCACGGCCCAGCCGTCGCCAGCGGGCACTGCATGATAGTTCTTTTTCGCCATGATCTGTTCCTCCCTCAGCATATCGAAGCCCCGAGGCAGCTTCCGGGGGCGGACGTCCGGTGGCGAAGAAAACGCACGAATTCCATCACAATCTGTTCGGCCGCAGTTTCGCCTGAAAGGCTGGCTCGGGCCTCGTCACACCGCCCAGCCAGGCCCTGAACGGCTTCCTATGCTCGCAGCCTGGACGCCGCGACCTCTCCCGCGTCAAGCATGTGCGGCACCTTCACAACGCCGGTCGCGCCTGGCCATCGGCCGCCCAATAGCCGCCTGCGCACCCGGTTCTCTCTGCTCTGAACGGCTCTGCGGGTTCATCGGCGGTTTGTCACAATGTTGTTTAGCGCATATCGGCGAGAATGTCAACGTTGCCGTGCAGGAAACTGGGCATTATTGGTCAGATTCGCGCGCGGGACCGCGGATTCGGCGCAATCCAAGGAATCCGTCAGGCACCGGACGCGATCTGCGCCTCTATGACGGGCATGTCGCCGCACCGTTGCGGCGGCCGAGGGAGAGGCCCAACAGCACCAGGACGGCACCCCCGATCTGCACCGCCGCAGGGCGCTCGCCGAGTAGCAGCGCCGCCGCGATCATCGCCACCACCGGCACGCAATACTGATAGACCGCCACGCGCGAGGGCGTTGTGCGCGAGATCCGCCAGTACCACGCCACGAAGCCGTAGGCGCCCGCCAGCATCACCAGCCAGAACATGGAGAACCAGCCGGCGGGCCCGAGGCTCATCCACTCGCCCGCGATGGCTTCGCGCGCCCCGAACGGCACCACCACCAACAGGCCGAAAACGTACGAGAATGTGAGAACCTTGAGCGCGCCGTAACGGCGCATTAGGGGCTTGCTGGCTACCATGAACAGGGCGTAGCCCAGTGAGGAGGCGAGCATGAGCAGGTCGCCCGTCACGCGCGTGTGCGGCACGTGCCGCGCGCCGGCGCCGCCGAGGATGACCATCGCGGTCCCGGCCATCGCCGCCCCGATGCCCAGCCAGTTCAGGGGCCTGATCCGCTCCTGACCGATCGCCGCGGCCATCAGGGCCGTGAAGACGGGGGCGGTCGAGAAGATGAGCGAGCCCTCCCCGGCGGCGGTCAGGTTCAGGCCCGTGACGAAGGTGATCTGCTGCAGGCCCATGATTAGCACGCCCGCCGGCAGAAGCCGCAGCCACATGGCGCGCGTATTACCTCGCCTCAGCCGCCCCCGCCAGGCCAGCACGCCCAGCAGGATGACCGTGATCGCCACGAAGCGCGCCGCCAGCAGGCCCGCCGGAACGATCACCTGCATGAGATGCTTGTACGCCACGAAGTTGCCGCCCCAGATGATGGCGACGGACACCAGGATCGGGTCCAGGATCGGCCCGCACCGCTCCTCGATGGCGTCCGGCTCGTCCGCGGCGACCTCGCGCTCGTCGGGCATCGCAGTCTCCTTACGGCCGCGGCCCGCACCGGGGTGCGGGCCGCGGTGACGGCTGGGTCAGCTTGGGCCGCCGACACCTTCGCTGCGCGGGCGCGGTGTCCTTCACTGCCGCGGGCGCCCGTCGCCGGGCAGAAGCGTCTCGCGCAGTGGAATCACCACGGTCTCGGGGGCGTCGGTCGTGGGCGTGATGCAGAACATGTTGAAGCCGGGCGTGCCCAGCCGCCGTGCGATGTTGATCTTCGCGGCAAGCTGCTCCGGATAGCGCATCACGCCGCCGCCCGAGCGCAGCCCGATCCCCGCGTAGACGGGCACGTAGTCGCCGACGGCGTCAAGGATCAGACTGACAGTCTGCTCGTACGCGGCGTTGTCGGCGGTGTAGGACATGGGGCAGAGGGCGTCGAGCAGCCCCTCGCGGCACCACAGGTCCCACTCCTGACCGACCCGCCGCTTGGCCTCCTCGGGGGGCATGGCGAAGACCGCGGCCGAGATGACCGCGCCGGGGTCCTGGGCGCGCACCGCGGCGCTTGTGCGGCGCACCGCGGCGGTGATGAGGTCCGCCCGGTGGTCCAGCCACACATCGTGCAGCGGCCCGTCCTCCAGGCAGTCATCCGGCCAGCTCTCGACGGGGTGGCCGATCCGCTCCTCGAAGCTCGCGCGGCAGCGGTCGCAGAAGCAGACGTCATCGCCGCCGTAGCGGATGAAGTCGTACTGCACGCCCGCGATGTCGTAGTCCCGCACCAGCTCCACCATCGCCGCCTCCACCAGATCGAGGTTCGCGGGGTGACTTGGGCACAGCCAGGGGACGTCCTCGCCGCGCGCGTTCTTCTGCCAGCGCCCCTCCTCACGGAGCTGCTGCGCGTAGTCGCTTCTGGGGGAGCCGACCGGGAAGTTGTTGACGTAGCAGTGCAGGTCGATCCCGTGGCGTTTGCAGGCCGCCACGCAGTCCTCGATCAGGTTCGCGTTGTCAAACGGTACCTCGGAGATCGGTCCCAGCGCGGAGTTGTAGTACGCGGTCTCGCCCCGGCGCACGCGCATGACCGCCGCGTTCAGCCCGGCGGCCGCCATCCTCGAGAAGATGTCCTCGGGGTCCTCGATCCTGTGGCTGTGCGTCCATGCGCCGCGGAACTCGATCGGAGGCGGCTCCACCATCGGCTCGATGGTCATCGGGAACTCACGCTCCTGGGTCACCGTCTCGCCGTCGTGCTCGTATGTGACCCGAGCGGTGCAGACGCGCTCGCCCGTGAGGCCCTCGGGCACGTCCAGCACGACCTCGGTGCTGCCCAGCAGCAGGCCCCCGCCGTACGGCTCCATCATCTTCGCGGCGATGGTGTCTGAGCCTTCCGCCACGTCGCCGAGCGAGGCCGAGCAGGCCACGGAGGTCACCGACTCGGGCACCAGCGGTTCGAAGACCATGCGCGCGGTTCCAGGGGAGATCGCCAGCGTCTCGGTGGGCCGGCAGAAGTCGTACTGCCGGGCGGCGGGGAATGCCGTGCGGGCGACATTGGAGATGCGCAGCTCATCGATCTGACCTTCGAACCAGTCATCGCCCACGGCCCCGACCTGCAGGCCGCTGCCGGGTACGGCGTTGATCGTGCCGCTCATGCGGACCGTGGCCTGCTCGCGGCCGTTGAGCCAGAGCTTCGCGCGCTCACCGTCCCAGGTCAGCGCCGCCTGATACCACCGCCCCGGGTGGATCGGCTGATGTCCGCGGAGCACGTACTTCGTCCCGTCCTGGTCATACAGGTGCCCCACCAACCGGCCGCCCTCGAAGATGCTGATGAGGTAGTGCTCCCAGTAGAGCACGATGCGCTGGCGATGGGACGCGTCCTCGTTCGTGCTCCGGAACCACACCTCGACAGTGAGCTGGTCCATGCCCCGCAGATGATCCGGCGTCGATGCGGGAACGATCGCCTGTCTGCTCGCGAGCGTGAGCGCCTGACCGCAGACGCCGTCGGCCCGCTGGGGCGCATCGACGGCCCGCTGATCCTCGCCCTCTCCTGCGACCACCGAGCCATCCAGACGCAGCGGGCCCCCGTCCACGATCGTGCCGCCGTCGCCCTCGAAGCGATACAGCAGCAGCGTGTGCTCGTCCGGTTCGATGGGGGAGACCACCTGCGCAAACGCGCCCGTGGCCGCGAGCAGGGCCAGGATCGTCATCGCGCGATGCATGACCGAACACCTCGTCGGCTCCACTTTCGGACCGCGCGCCACGCCGTCCATTCGCGCGGGGGGCCGTCACGACCTGCACGGCCCGCGCCGGGTGGTCAAAGGGACAGCCCGAGCGCACGGCGAAGAGGCGAGTGATGTTCGAGGCGCGTCGCACCGGGATGGAGGAGCTCGCATGAAGCGCGCAGTTCTGGCAATCACGACCATCGCGCTGGCGACGCCGGCCACGCTCTCCCTGGCGGACGACGCGGGGCCGGAGGTCACTGGCGACAACCTCGTGGTCAATGGGGGCTTCGAGGATGGCGGCGAGGGCTGGAGCTCGGCGCCGCAGGTCCTCGATCAGGGCGCCTACGACGGCGAGCGCTGCGGAGTGATCGACAACACCGCGGACGGTGAGCCCGAGGCCGTGGTCCAGAGCTTCGTTCCGCTCAAGCCCTTCACGTACTACGAGTTCTCGATGGCCGCGCGGCGCGAGACCGGTGAGGGCTACGTCTACGTGCACTGCAACTGGTACGCGGCCCCCGGGGAGCGCCTGATGAGCTCGCCGCAGTGGTCGGCCGGGCGCGCCATGCCCGTGACCCTGCGCACCGGCGAGGGCAGGGGCGACTGGCGCGAGTATTCCGGCATCTTCCGCTCGAACCGAGCCGACCTGGGCGGCGTGCAGCTCGTCATCTTCATCCGCGACGGCGCCGACCGCGTCTACCTCGACGATATCAGCATCCGCGAGGTGCGCTACCCCGACGCGCCCGAGTGGGAGCTGCCCGACGCCGTGGTCTTCGAGGGGCACCCGAGCCGCTTCGGCATGGCCGTCGAGGGCGCCGAGGCAGACGGGCAGACCTTCACGGTAACCACCAGCGGCGCGACCTACGTCCTCGACGCGGCGGCAGGGACGATGAGCTGCCGCCAGCGCATCGGCGCCGACCGCGAGGTGGTGGCGGCCGACTTCGGCGGGCCGCTCGGCGATCTCGCCATCGTCCATCGGGACGAGGAGGTCTGCGTGCTCCAGGGCGACGACCTCGCGATCGGCTTCCAGGGCGATTCGCTGGTGACCATCGCCACTAACCGCGGTCTCGATGTCAGCCTCACCTCGCGCATCGGCGCCGAGTGGTTCCGCGTTCAGGAGCCGTACCTGCTGGCGATCGACGAGCAGGGCGGCTTCTGCGTCACGCCGTATGCGCGACCCCAGTTGCACACCGCCGGGACCACCATGTCGCACCCGGAGCAGGACACCGGCGAGCCGGGGTGGACTGCGAGCTGGCACGTCGGCGAGCGCGAGATGTTCGCGCTGGCGGTGTTCCCGGGGCGTGAGTTTGACTGGGAGGAGTCGTTCGAGAAGCGCATAGTCTGCACCACAGTCCGTCCTGAACCTCGCTACCAACTGGAGGCCGATGCGCTGCGCGAGTACGCGAAGCACGCGAGCGTGCTGATGCTGTTCGCCGGTGTCTACGACCACGCGCCGCAGCGCTTCGAGCACGCGCCCTACAACTTTACGGACCCCGAGAAGCTCCAGAGCACCATCGACCTCGCTCACGAGTTGGGCATGGAGGTTATCGTCTACCGCCACCCGACCAGCTACGACTGGGTGAACCTGTCGCTGGACTACTTCCTCGAGGACCTGCGCGTCACGCGTGGGCGCTACGGCTTCGACGGCTGGTACTTCGACGGCTACCCGGCCTGGAACTCGTGGCTCGATGGCTATCGCGCCATGCGCATCGTGCGCGACCGCGTAGGCGATGCGACCATCTACGTGCACTGCACCCTGAATCCGCCCGCGCGGATGACCGAGCTCTACTGCCCGTTCATCGACTCGTACGCCACCTTCCTGCTGCGCGCGGAGGCCCAGGTGATCCACGGCCCGGCCGACCCGTACCTGCGCTACGTGGTCAACACCCAGCACATCTCCAACACGCTCGCGACGCTCAAGGGCAACAACATGCTGGTCGAGCCGCTGCCAAAGGACTACACGCGCGAGGACCTGGAGCAGGCGAAGCGCGCGTCGCTGCGGCTGCAACTCGAGACGATGCTGTCGCTCAACGGCCGCTGCCGTTGGGCGTACCCGGGCTGGCCGCTCAATGACTCAGACCGGGAGGACTACATCAGCTTCTACTACGCCGAGCTTAACCGCATGGAGCAGCAGTGGCGCGAGACGGGCGAGCCGATACCGATGACATGGCCGGTGGAGGTGGACGAGTAGTGCGAACCGAGGAAGGAGTTCCGTGGTGCGGACGCCCCCGTGCGCACGCCGTTCGCCGCTATCTCATTGCCGCGCTGGTCCTGATCATAGCCCTCCCCGCCCTCGCGGACGAAACCGGCGAGAACCTGGTGCAGAACCCCGGCTTCGAGGACGGCATTGAGGGCTGGGATGAGCGCGAGAAGCCGATCGTCCGCGATGATGAGGTGCGCTTCACCGGCGAGTTCTGCTGCAAGTCCGTCGGGCACAAGGACCTCCAGTATGCGGCGTTCCACTGGGTGAAGAGCGCCGACATCCCTGCGGAGGCCAACCGGGAGTATGTGTTCCAGGCGATGGTGAAGGCCTCGATTGAGGACGGGGAGATCAGCCCCTCGGTCCGCGAGGTGGACGAGACCGGGACGACGATCCGCTACCACGTCGCCGAGAACCTGGGTGCGGGGGAGTACGACTGGCACCAGGCGACGCGGCGCTTCGTGTCCTCGAGCCGCGCTCACCACTTCCAGATATACCTGATCATGCGCAACTGCATCGGCACCGCCTGGTACGATGACGTGGCGCTGCACCGGCTCCGGCCCGAGCCTCTGCCGGAGGTCGGCACCGGGGCGGCGGTGAGCTTCGAGGGCTCGCCCGGCTCCCTGGAGATGCGCGTCGAGGAGCCGGTGGAGCTGCCGACCTTTCCCGCACAGACGATGGTGCAGGCGACGGGCGCTCGCTTCCTGCTCCGCGAGAGCGATGACGCGCTGGTCATCGACGCCTCGCAGCGGATAGGCATCGAGCGCGAGAGCTTCGAGCTTCGCATCCAGCCGCCGCCGGGCCCGCTGCAGCCGCTGCGGGTGGACGACACCGTGGTGATCCTGGGGAACGAGAACCTGGAGATCGGCTTCCAGTGCGACTCGCTGCTGACGATCGCGGCGGGGCGTGAGGCGAGCTTCGCCATAACGGGCAAGATCGGCGGAGAGTGGACGCAGAACGTGGACGGGAACATCCAGGTGACCGATGACCGCGGCGGCGTCGGAGTCTATCCCTACGTGCTGCCCGGCTCGGGCGTGATCTATGGGCTGGCGCAGGAGCCGGGCGACCTCTCCCAGCCGGGCTGGACCTGCTCGTATGAGCTGGGCGAGGGGACGCTGCTGGGACTGTCGATCTACCCCTGCCGGCCTTACGACTGGGAGAAGTCCTTCGACTGGCAGCTCGCACACACCAACCACTACCCGCCCGACACGGCACTGGAGACGTGGAGCAGATTCGTGAAGCTCGTGACGCTGCACCAGAGCATCTGGATCGGTGGGGACCCCGGCGG
>JALGUJ010000036.1 GCA_029820945.1 Candidatus Zipacnadia bacterium
ACCGCCGACGGTCGCCGCCTCAGCGCCGTGAAGGGAGACAGATCAAATGCGCAAGGAATCCCTGCAGTTCCTGAAGGACCTCATCGCCGCGCCGTCGCCATCGGGCTTCGAGCAGCCCGTCCAGCGTGTCGTGCGCGCGCGTATGGCCGAGTATGCCGATGAGATCGTCACGGATGTGCACGGAAACGTCATGTGCATCAAGAGCCCCGACCACCCCCTCCGCGTGATGCTCGCCGGCCACTGCGACCAGGTCGGCTTCATCGTCCGCCACATCAACGACGACGGCTTCATCTACTTCGCGGCGATTGGAGGCGTGGACCCCACCGTGGCCGTCGGCACCCGCGTGCTCATCCACGGGAAGGACGGGCCGGTGCCCGGCGTCATCGGCCGCACGGCCATCCATCTCCTCAAGGACGAGGAGAGGGGCAAGAAGATCGAGCTTGAGAAGCTCTTCATCGACATCGGCGCCGAGGACAAGGACGCGGCGGAGAAACTCATCTCCGTCGCCGACCCCATCACCTTCGGGGCGGAGTTCCAGCACCTTGACCGCGACCTGTGCGCCGCGCCGGGCTTCGACGACAAGATGGGCCTCTTCGTGTGCATGGAGGTGCTGCACCTCCTGGCGGACCGCGAGATCGACTGCGGCCTCTACGCGGTCTCAACGGTGCAGGAGGAGGTGGGCCTGCGGGGGGCCCACACCAGCGCCTTCGGGATCGACCCGGCGGTGGGCATCGCGGTCGATGTGACGCATGCGACCGACTATCCCGGCAGCGAGAAGACCAGGGCCGGAGACGTCAGGATCGGCGCTGGGCCGGTCATCGCCCGCGGTCCCAACATCAATCCGGTGGTGGGCGAGCTGCTGCAGCAGACGGCTGAGGAGAGCAGCATCGACTACCAGCTCGTGGCCGCCCCCAGGGGGACGGGCACCGACGCCAACGTCATACAGCTTACCCGCGCCGGCGTTGCCACCGGCCTCGTGAGCGTCGCCAACCGCTACATGCATACGCCCGTCGAGATCATCTCGCTCTCGGACCTGGAGAGCACCGCCAGGCTGGTGGCCGAGACCGTGGCGAAGATCAACGAGGACCTAGACTTCACGCCCATGTAGGGCTTCGCGCGCAACAGAGCCGTGGGGAGGCCGGGCGCGATCGCGTCCGGCCTCCCGGATTCCGGCTGCAGCGGCACGAGGTCGGTCTCTGGTGCCTGTCGAGGAGCCTGTGGGAAGCGCGTGGAGAAGCTGCGCGCCCGGCAGTGCACGATGGTGTGCGGAGCTGCGGATCGGCCGCGAATCGACGGTGGGCCCGGTGCCCGGGAGTTGTGGAGTCGTCGCCCGAAACTCCGTGGACCTGCCCTTGATTGGGCGTGGAGAGACCGTGCACCGGGCGTTGATGGGCTCTTCGCCTAGTCTGGACGCACCTTCGGATACGCCCCTCCGCGGGCCCCGTGGCCACATCCGCGCAGCCCGGAGCGGAACAGTCCACGACGGCCGGGCGACTGCGGCCGATCGCGAGCGATCGCGGCCCGCGCCGAAGGCGTTGGAGCCGCCCCAAGCGGCAATCTCACCGGCCTGCGTGGAACGTGGCGCGGATCCGCCTCTTGGGAAAACCCGGTGGAAAACCGCGCTTTCTGTGGAGCAGACTGTGGGCGGAGGAGTTCATGTTCTGTGGAGAACCTGGGGGTACGAGCCGGCAGGAGCAGGCTCCTTCGCACGCCTTTGCCGGCATTCGGCCCATCCGGCGTGTCCTGCCCACCCCCTTCGGCCGCCGCCCGGCGTCACAGCCGCACCACCCGCCCCGGCGCCTCCTCCGTCGCCTCTCCGTCGCGCACCGCCGGCACGCCGTTGACGATGACGTGCGGGATGCCCCGAGGGTAGTGGTGGGGATCCTCGAAGGTCGCGGTGTCGATGATCCGCTCCCAGGAGAAGATGGTGAGGTCGGCGATCCTGCGTGGCGCCAGCTCCCCCCGTTCGTGCAGCCCGAACTTGCGCGCCGGCATCGAGGTGCACTTGCGCACGACCTCCTCCACGCCGAAGAGCCCCTCGTCGCGGGCGTAGTGGCCGATCCACCGGGGCCAGGTCCCGTAGTTGCGCGGGTGTGAGACGCCCTTGCCCAGCACCCGCAGATGCCCGTCCGAGCCCGCGAACACCGCCGGGTGCCGCATGAACGCCCTCACATTGTCCTCCCGCATGGTGAAGAAGATGCAGGAGACCTTACCCCGGATGGTCATCTCCATGCCGGTGCGCCACGGCTCCTCGCCGCGCTCGGCCGCGACCTGCTCCAGGCTCTTGCCGTCGATATCCGGCATCGGCTCGAGGGGGGCGAAGACGATGTTCTGCGCGCCGCCGACCTCGTCGATGAAGTCCTCCGCGCCCTCGCGCACGCGGTCGATCATCTCCTCGTCGCGCAGGTGCTCGATGCCGCCGCGCTGGTCGGCCTCGATACGCAGGGCGTGCGGGACGATGTTCGCCACGCCGCTGAAGGAGGCCACGTACGGGTAGCGATCGGCGGTGATGTCCAGGCCGCGCTCGCGCGCCTCGTCGATCATCGCCAGCACCTGCTCGGCCTTGTCCCAGGCCCTCGTGCCCCAGCACTTGATGTGCGCAATCTGCACCGGGCAGCCCGACCGCTCGCCGATGGCGATGGCCTCGCGCAGGGCGTCCAGCAGTCCCGCGGCCTCCGACCGCATGTGGGTGGCGTACACGCCGCCGGCCTCAGCGATGGGCCGGGCGACCTGCGCTATCTCTTCGGTGGTCACGAAGTCGGGGAAATAGCCGCTGGACATGCCGAACGCGCCCTCGTCCATGGCCTGCGCCGCCATGCGCTGCATGCGCTCGATGTCCTCGGGCGTCGCGCGCTCGCTCCCCACCTGCGCCTCGGCGCGAATCGTGCCCATGCCCACGAGCACGCCGTAGTTCTGGCGGATCGGCAGCGCGTCGGCGGCGTCGAGGTGCTCGCCGATGGGCCACGGTGAGCCCCCACAGTTGCCGCCGATGAGCGTGGTGACGCCCTGCCGTACCTGGTTCTCGACGTCGGGGATGTTGAGGATCCCCCCATCCATCTCGCTGCAGGCGTGGTTGTGCACGTCCACGAATCCGGGCGACACGATCAGCCCGGCGGCGTCGATGACATCACGGAAGTCCGCCGCCGACAGGTCGCCGATGGCGTGGATACGGTCGCCGACGATGCCGACGTCCGCCGCGTACCCGGGCGCGCCCGTCCCGTCCACGACTGTCCCGCCGCGAACCAGCAGGTCGAATGTCATCTGCAGTCAGTCCCTTCAGCCGCTACCCCATCATACGGACGCATCACGATCCGCTTCGAAGCCGCCATAGCGTTCCGCCGGCCGCTCGCTCAATCCCTCCGCCGTGGCGCGATCGGCATCGATCCCTGTGGCGTGCTAATCGGCTCGTAGCCGTCCGGGAAGAGCGGGCCCCAGTCCGCGCCCTCCTGGTAGAGCAGTCCGTGGTCGGGGTTATCGTCCACAGTTGGCCGCTCCTCCGGCGGGTAGACACGCCAGCCCTCCCCCTCGAGCACCTCGGTGTAACCGTCGCGCCGGAACCACTCGATCAGCGCCTCCCGCATCTCTGCGGTCGTCTGGATGTAGGCCTGATTGCCGGCCAGCGAGCGCTCCTCCGGCCGGCCGGGCCGGCGGCGGAAGAGCCACTCCTCATCGTCGGCCGCCGAGTAGACGTACTTGAACTCGTCGGTGATCAGCCCGTAGAGGCCGCTCTCGCGCTGGGAGTACTGGCACAGCACGCCCGGCCGGTCCGGGCGGCCGCCCGCGGCGATGTCCGCGAGGTCGTGGCCCTCGTGCTGGTCGATCGTCGCCAGGCCGCAGGTCGAGAGCATGGTGGGGGTCAGGTCCACCAGCGAGCACACGCGGTCGCAGACCTCGCCCGGGGCGAAGCGCTCGGGATAGCGCACGATCAGGGGCACGTTCGCCGCCGCGTCGAAGATCGAGCGCTTGCCGAACGAGCCGAAGTCGCCCAGCATCTCGCCGTGATCGGCGACCCAGATGATGATGGTGTTGTCGATCTCGCCGGTCTCCCGCAGGTGCTCGATGATGCGCCCGGCGTTGTAGTCCACGAACGAGATGCAGGCGTAGTAGGCCGCGCGCATGGTGCGGATGAGGTTATCGTCCCAACCCTGGTCGCGGTACTTGTAGCGGTTCTGGCGCCGGTTCCAGTAGGTCTGCAGCGTCTCATAGCCCGAGGGGAGGTGCGGCAGCGGCACGTCGGTGGGCTTGTAGAGCCGGTGCCAGGGCGCCGGCGACTCGAAGGGCGGGTGGGGTTTGATAAAGCTGCTCCATAGCAGGAAGGGCCGGTCGGGGTCGCGGCGCTCCAGGAACTCCAGCGACCGGTCGCCCACCCAGGTCGAGTTGTGCAGGCGCGCGGGAAGCTGCGAGGGCTGGGGCATGTAGTAGTACTCGCTGCGCACCCCCATGCACTCGAAGACGTGGTCGTAGCCACTCTCGTGCACGAACCGGCAGTAGTCGTCGTCCTCGCGCCAGCGCCCCTCCTCGGAGTAGTCGCGGTCGTCGAACCCCCACAGCTTGTGGCTGTCGGGCGAGAAGTGCATCTTCCCCACACCGTGTGTCTGGTAGCCGGCGTCCTGGAAGATCTCCATGAAGGACGTCCGCTCCTGGGGCATGGGGCAGTTCGTGGTGCAGTCGGTCTGGTGGGCCCACTGGCTGAGGATCAGCGAGCAGCGCGAGGCGATGCACACCGGGGAGGCGGCGTACGCGCTGGTGAAGCTGGTGCCCTCCCGAGCGAGGCCGTCCAGGGTCGGAGTCTGGATGTATGGGTTCCCGAGCGCGCCGATGGTGTCCGCACGCTGCTGGTCGGTGATGAAGAGCAGCACGTTCGGTCTGTCTGGCATTTGCGAAGCTCCTCTCTGACGGCGCTCATGCGCCGATGGGACTCAGCGAGGCAGCTTCGCTGGCGGCGCGTCATTCCCTTCCACGCCAATCGATGCGCGGCAGCGTGCCCCGCCCGGCCATCAACGGCGTGGGCACGAGGGCGTCCGCACCACGGAAGCACAAGAGACCTTCCATCCCGGCGCAGGTGGGGCTTTCACGCCGATCCCGCTCGTGAGCGGGACGGGCGGAAAAGGCCCCGGCGCGGCACGGGTCCGCGCCCTACAACACGGCTAAGGGCGCACGGGCCTGGAGGCCCGTGCCACGGACCGGCCACATCCATCCCGGCCCGGCGCAATCCGCCCCGGACCGCCTGCGCTGCCCGCCCCGCCCGTCACGCGAACAGGAGCCGCACGCGCGAACCACGTCGTACGGAGGGGCGGCGTGCCCACGCCGCCCGCCGTTGCGCCGTTGTCCACGGGGCGCGGCACGGGTCCGCGCCCTACAACACGGCTAAGGGCCCACGGGCCTGGAGGCCCGTGCCACGGACCGGCCGCATCCGTCCCGGAGGGCCTGCGCGCCTACCCCGGCCGTCGCCCAAGGGCCGACACCGGGGAAACGGCCGGCGACGGCATGTGAGCCGCCGTTACTCCTCGACGGGCTCGAACATGTCCTTGCCGACCCCGCAGTCCGGGCACACCCAGTCATCGGGCAGCTCCTCGAAGGCCGTCCCCGGCGCAACGCTGTTATCGGGATCGCCCTGCTCCGGGTCGTAGATGTAGCTGCACGCCATGCACTCGTACTTCTGCACCAGGTCGCTCTCCCTTCGTCATCCTCCAGACCGCCCAGGGCCTCCAGCGCCCTCGCGATCGGGCGGCCGTAGAGCATGACGATGTTCGCGTAGTAGGTCTTCGCCTCCGCTATCACCGTGGCAAGCTCCAGCTCGTCGTCGAAGCGCCCCGATGAGGCCAGGTGCTGGCCGAAGGCGTCGTTGGAGAACAGAATGCGCTCCTCCGGGCAGTAGCTGACCATCGAGTCGGGCCAGTGCACCATCGGCGTCTGCACGAAGGTGAGTGACCGGCCGCCGCCCAGGTCGAGCGTGTCGCCGCTAGCGACGACCTCCATCTCCCAGCCCGCGGTGTCGTAGTAGCCCCCAGCGTGTCCACGCACTTGGCGTTGGTCACCAGCGTGGCGCCGGTGGCCTCCATGACCCCGGGGAGCGCGCTGGAGTGGTCGGGCTCACCGTGGTTCGCCACCACGTAGTCAATGGCGTCCAGGCCCACCCTCTCCTCGATGTTCGCCAGCAGCACGTCGGAGAAGGTGTGCTTCACCGTGTCGATCAGAGCCGTCCTCTCGCCACGCACCAGGTACGCGTTGCAGGTGGAGCCGCGACCGGTCTCATAGCCGTGGAAGTCCCTGATGTTCCAGTCGATGGCCCCGACCCAGTCGACCCCGTCGGTCAGCATCGTGTGCATGCGCTCACCCTGCTCCCCGTGCCTTGACCTGTGCGCAGCGTCCGTCTCAGGCAGATTCGACCTGCTTCAATGCCCGGCCTACCAGCTCTCGGTATAGACCTCGAACTGCGCCTGCGGCTGCAGGCACGCCGCGCACCTGTTGGGCGCACTCACGCCCTCGTGCAGGTAGCCGCAGTTGCGGCAGCGCCACACGACCTCGGTCTCGCGCTCGAACACCCTGCCGTTTTCCACGTTCTCCAGCAGGGCCCGGTAGCGGCGCTCGTGGCCGACCTCCGCCTTCGCGATCGATCGGAAGGCCGCCGCGACCTGCCGGAAGCCCTCCTCCTCGGCGACGTCGGCGAAGTCGGGGTACATCTCGCTGTTCTCGTAGTGCTCGCCTTCGGCCGCGGCGCGCAGACTCTCGGCCGTGGTGCCGATGCGGCCGGCCGGGTACGCGGCGGCGATCTCGACCTCCCCACCCTCCAGGAACTCGAACAGCCGCTTGGCATGTGCCCGCTCCTGGTTCGCGGTCTCCTCGAAGACCGCCGCGATCAGCTCGTAGCCCTCCTCGCGAGCCCTCTCCGCGAAGTAGGTGTAGCGGTTGCGCGCCTGCGACTCGCCGGCAAACGCCGTCAGGATGTTCTGCTCCGTCCTGCTGCCCTTCAGCTCCATTACGACCCCTCCCGGTCCCTCTGTTCGGTCTCAGTGCCACGGCACTTCGGGCAGATACCCACGAACTCCACGCGATGGCCCGAGATGACCCATTCTCCGGCGGCGCGCCTGGCCTCCTCGATACACGGCGCGGGCCTCCGCTCGATCTCCAGGTCGGCCACCCGCCCGCACTCGAGGCAACGCACGTGGTAGTGGGGCTCGACGCGCGCATCGAAGTGCGAGGCTCCCGGGCCGTAGTCGAGCTCCTGCACGTAGCCCAGCTCCTTCAGCCGCTTAAGGTTGCGGTAGACCGTCCCCTGGCTAATGTCGGGGAGCTTTTCGCGCACGATCTCGTACAGCTCCGCAGCGGTCGGGTGACTGTTGAGCGACGCCAGGGTTTCGAGCACCACGCGCCGCTGCTCGGTCATCCGCCCGCCGTGCTCGTGTATCGCATCTTCCAGTCGCTCATCCAAGCCCATCGCGATCCGGTCTAATCAGTAATGATACTCGTTACTGATTGTAGCCGCAGGCGCCCGGCGAGTCGAGGCGGGGAGAGGAAAGCCCGCAGTCGGACTTCTGTGGCTCAGCACGCGGTGCTGTTGCGCCGCCGCGCAGGGCAGAGCGTTGCCGGGATCCTGGGCGTCGTGCTGCTGTTGCCCTTCCCCTTCCCCACGCCCTGCTACTCGGGGTCGATCCAGATCGGGCTCGACCAGGCCATCGCGCCATCGCGCTGGAGCACGCGCGCGTAGTACCAGGTCGCGCCCTCCAGCGGCTCCTCGTCGCGGTGCTCCAGCTCCGCCTGCTGCGTGCAGGTCTCGAGTGTCTCGATCTCCTCGTTGTTGCGCAGCAGCGTCAGCGAGCTGAGGTGCGCGGTGCCGGCGCAGCGCACGCGGATGGTGCGCGGCTCATCGCGCGGCGCCCGCAGCTCCTCGCCCATGCCGTGGCCGTTGACCGTCACGGCCAGCAGGATGCGCGAGCCGGTGGTCGCGTAGGTCTGCCGCGTGCGCATCGACGCGAACAGCGCCTCGCGCGTCAGCTCCGGCGCCAGGATCGCCGCGATGCCGCTCTTGGGCTCGCCCGGCTCGCCGTTGTGGTTGTCCGACGAGCCGATGAAGCCGAAGCGATACCCGCGCTCCAGCGCCTGCTGGATGCACCACGGGCCCATGTCCTCGCCGACGCCCCACTGGGAGTAGATCTCCGCCAGCGGCTGCATCCCGGGGTCGAAGTAGCTCCAGTCGGTGCGCCCCCCGAACTTCACGTGGTGCGGGATGGTGATCGCCCGGCCCTCCGGCAGCATCTGCCACAGGCGGTCCGGCCGATTGGCGCGCGGGTCATTCGCGGCGAAGTAGGGCTGGTCGTCATCGAGGTAGTAGACGCACTTGTCGCCGAACAGGTCCCAGCTTCCCCACTCGTAGGCCAGGAAGGCGACGTACTCGCCGGGCGCGTTCCACTCGCGGGCGAGGCGCTGGCAGATCGGCCAGAAGTCGTCCACCTCGTAGCGCTTGGCGCCCTCCACGTGGTTCGTGATCGCGCCGAAGTCCATCGCCCGCACGTCCCGCGACCAGTGGTAGGCCTCCTCGGGCATCGCCTTGCCGTCGCAGTGCCACGTGTGCACGTGGACGTCGCCGAAGTAGACCCTCCGCCCGCCGAACCAGTCCTCGTTGGTCACCGGGTTCGACCGCCCGGCGATTCCGCGCGCCTCGTCGATGGCCGTGACGTAGTGCACGCCCTCCGAGGCCAGCCTGCAGCCCTCCACGACGCGCATGCCGCCGTCCTCCGGCGAGAGCTCGACGGTCTCCGGCAGGTCGGCGCGCGGGTCGCTGCAGAGCAGCCGCACCGTGCCCTGGTAGCGGCCGTCGGGGTTGCCGTGCACGCCGTCGGCGGCCATGATGTGCAGCGCGAAGGGCTCGCCCAGCGCGACCGCGGGCCGCGCGACCACCTGCAGGTGCCGCGCCGGGCCGCCGGTCACCACCAGCTCCGGAATGCGCTCGATGAGCCGGTAGACGGGCTGGTTCTCGCGTGCTATCGCCACCGGGAAGGGGTGCCGCCGCGCCGAGCCCGGCATGGTCGCGGCGTTGCCCAGCGGCTCGCCGAAGTGGAAGCGGACCTCATCGCCCTCCAGCAGCGCGTGCTCCTTCACCAGCACATCGATGATGCCGTCTGAGACCTCGACCTGCAGCTCCGGCGCCTCGTTCGAGCAGGTGACCAGCAGGCGCGGCTGGGCCCGGGGGCTGGCGGCGGATGCGGGGATGAGCGGCTGCAGCGGCGCCTCCACCGCGATGTGGCCGTAGGGCTCGATCCCGCCCTCCCCCAGGCGCACGGTCAGGGTCAGGCGCCGGCGGGAGCCCGCCTCGACGCTGTCCGGAGACAGGGTCGCCGTCGCGGGGTTGCGTTCGGCGTGCAGCCAGTGCCGGTAGCCGCGCCACCACTCGCGGGTGCCGTGCTCAATCGACTGCCAGCGCTGCGCCACGCCCTTCTGGATGGACGGAACGATCGGCTCGCGGGGCTCGGACATGTCACGGCCTCCCTGGCGGGGAATCGCTCACGCGCCCCCGTAGTTCAGCCGCAGCCGCGCCGATACCTCCGCGCAGAGCCTGTCACACAGCCCGCCGCTACCCGAGCATCTCCGCGATCGCCGCCAGCGTTCCGTCCATCTCGTCCTCGTCATTGTAGAAGTGGGGCGAGAGGCGCACGGCCCCCACCCGGCTGGCGGCGTAGATGCGCTCCTGCGCGAGCCGCTCGACGACCTCATCGGAGGACACCCCCGGAAGGCGCGCGCAGATGATGCCCGAACGCTCCGCGCGCGCCGGCGGGCTGGCCATCTCGCAGCCGAGGGCCTGCAGGCCGTCGATGAGGCGGTCGGTCAGCGCCAGCACGCGGCGCTCGATCTCCTTCGGTCCCACCTCCAGCAACAGGCCCACCGACGAGTCGAGCGCAACGATGCCGAGCATGCTCGCCGACCCCTCCTCGAAGCGGCGCGCGTCCTCACGCGCGGGCTGCCCGTACTCCAGGAAGGCCATCGGCTCCGGCACGCCGGTCCAGCCCCGCCAGAAGGGCTCCAGCTCGCCGATGGCCCGGTCGGACACGTAGAGTACGCCGCACCCCTCGACGCTGAGCAGCCACTTGTGCCCGTCCGCCGACAGGAAGTCCACGCCCGCCTCATGCACGTCGATCTGCAGCGCGCCCAGCCCCTGGATGCCGTCCACCGCGAGGTACCCGCCCGAGCGGTGCGCCAGCTCCGCCAGGGCCGCCAGGTCGGCGCGCTGGCCGGTGGCGAACTGCACCCAGCTGACCGCGATGGCTCGCGTGTGAGCGTCACAGGCCTCCGCGTAATCATCAACGCTCGGGAAGCGCCCGCGCGCCTCGACGAATCGCGTCTGCACGCCGCGCCGCTGCAGGTTCAGCCACGGGTAGACGTTGGCGGGGAACTCGATGTCCGCAACGACGCAGTTGTCGCCATCCCGCCAAGGGATGCTCTCCGCCGCCAGCATCAGCCCGGAGGTGGTGTTTTTGACGAACGCCAGCTCCTCCGGCTCGGCGCCCATGAGCCGCGCCAGCCGCCCCCTGCACCGCTTCTCCACCCCGTGCCATCGCTCGTACTCCCGCGCGCCCTGGTCGCGGCAGTCGGCGGCCTGCTCCGCGATAGCGCGGGCCGTCCGGGACGGGATCGGGCACAGGCCCGCGTGGTTGACGTAGACGACCCTGCGCTTGACCGGGAACTCCTTCGCCCATCTGTCCTCAGGCACAACAATCACCGCCTGGTGGCCGAAAGGTCCGCTCCGGGGTCCCCATTCGCGTGAGCCTGCAATGCCGCTGATGCTGCGCCACCTGCACCCTCGCCCGCCGCTGCCGCCCGCTGTCAGTCGGCCGCTGCCACGCTGCCGTCGGCTCCGCCGGTCCGCGTGGTACGCCCGGACTGCACGACCAGCACGGCGCCCGCCATGACCAGCAGCATCCCCTGGATGGCGTTGACCGAGATCGGCTCGCCCAGGACGAAGTAGTCGCCGGTCACGGCAGCGGGCAGCGCGATCAGCGCCAGCATGCGCGCCGCCCACATGGGCACGCGCTTCATCGCGTAGTAATAGAGGAACAGGTTCGTGGCGATGCAGCCCGAGCCGAGGACCACGACCCCGATGAGCCGCGCGTTGCCCAGCGCCGCACGCGTCCCCTCGACGCCGACCAGCGTCGGCACGGCGATCGAGAACACCACGGTCTGCACCGTCGCGCTGGCCAGGATCACCATTTCGTTGGGCACCCGGTTGAACTTGAGCTTGATGATGACCGCGTTGAAGGCGATGAAGAGCGCGGCCACCACCAGGGCGATGACGCCCGCGGGGGCGAAGATGATGTTCGCGGAGCCCACGCCGATGGTGCGCAGCGCCCCGGCGACGAGCACCGCCGAGCCCACCCACCCGATGCCGGTCACGCTCTGGTGCAGCACGATGTAGGAGAGGATGAAGACGAAGGCGGCCTCCACCCGGCTCACGATGGCGGCCGTGGTCGCCCCGCACAGGTCCACTCCGACGTTGCGCAGGTAGAAGAGCGTGGCGGCGAAGATCGCGAACAGCAGCAGCCAGCCATAGGGCATGTCGCGGGGGAAGAGGTTCCTGCGGTGCCGGAGCAGGTAGACCGGCCAGATGATGATGGCCAGCCCGATCATGTTCAGCCAGTTCAGGTCCGCCGGCCCCAGCTCCTCCGAGTTGAGCGCGATCTTGAAGACCACCCACGACAGGCCCATGATGATGCCCGAAAGAACCGCGGCCGCGTAGCCGAAGGCCCTGGCCCACCTGGGTTGTCGGTCGATCCGCATCGCACTCGCCTCGACGCGCCGCGTTGCGCCGCTCCCGTCGGTCCTGGTCGTGGGTCCGCTCATCCTGTCTGGCCGTGCAGGCCCGCATCGCCTGCATCGTGTTCCCCCGTCTCGCTCACCCCCGGCCTCACGTCGCCGTTCGCGCTCCAGATCACCATCGCCGCGCCGCCGATGCCCGCGATCAGCCCCTCAAGGTGCGCCCAGGTCACCGGGGCACGCAGCACGAGCAGGTCGCCCAGCGTCGCCACCGGGAGGCCGCTGAGCGTGAGCATCCGCACCGCCCACATCGGCGACGCCTTCATGGCGTAGTAGTACAGCCACAGGCGCACGAACCACACCACCGACCCCGCCAGCACGAGCGCGAACAGGTTCGGGCGCGTGAACAGCTCCGCGACGGTCGGCAGAGCGCCGCTCGACGGCACGGCCACGCTGAAGACCACGATCTGCACGGTCATGCTCCCCAACATGATGAGCTCGCTGGGGATGCCCAGGAACCTGGTCTTGATCAGCAGCGCATTCACCGCGATGGTCACGCCGACGATCACGAGTGCGGCCACGCCCAGGGCGTCGAAGTGCAGTGCCTGCGAGCTGACGAGAGCCACGCGGGTCACACCGTAAAGGATCACGGCGGTGCCCAACCAGCCCAGCGCGCGTACCGGGCGGCGCAGGATGAGGTAGGAGAAGATGAACACGAAGGCGATCTCGCTGCGCTCGACCACCGCCGCTGTGGTGGCGCTGGTGGCGAGGATCCCGAAGTTGCGGCAGAAGTGCATCACGCACGCCACGCAGCCGAACGGCAGCAGCCAGCAGGGCGAGAAGCCCTTCCAGCGCAGGCGTCCGCGGAAGCGCAGCATGTAGGTGGGCACGATCATGGCGAACAGGCCGCACACGTTGAGCCAGTGCAGCGTCGCCGGGCCGATGACGTGGGCGGACAGGATGTGCTTCTGCAGCGGCCAGGACGCGCCCATGAGCGCGCCCGCCACGAGCGCCGCCACGTAGCCCGCGGCCCTCGTCCACGACCTCTCCCCGGTGTCCGCCATCAGGCCCCGCCGTCTCTGCTCCTGCCGCGCCTCTCCACCATCATCCCCCACTCTCTCCCCCCTCGGCCAGCAGCCTCTCCACGGCCTTCCTCACCTTCTCCACCGACGGCCCGCTGAACTCGTAGCGGATGACGCCGCTCCCATCGATGACCCGGTAGGCCGGCAGCGCTCGGTTCGGGACGTAGTCCTCGATCATCTGCGCATCGTCCCACGCCATGGGAATGTCCAGCTCCGCGTGAGCTTCGAGGAAGGCCCTGACGACACCCATCTCCACGTCCTCGGAGACCGCCAGGTACTCCACCTTCTCGTGGTCCCACTGCTGGTACAACTCCTGGTACTTCGGCAGGTCGGCCACGCAGCCCGCGCAGAACGTGGCCCAGAAGTCCAACACCAGGATCTTACCCTCGTAGTCCGAGAGGCTGACCTCGCCGCCGTCGGGGGTGGGCAGCGTGAAGTCCGGGGCGTGCCTGGCCGGCTCGGCCTCCTCGATCGCCGGCCCGGAATCGCGCGCGGCGGGCGCGCCGGACGACGGCTCTCCCGGGGTCTGCTGAACCGGCACGTCCTCGACGGCGCCATCGTCCGGGCAGCCGCCCAGCACGGCCAGCGCAACCAGCGCCGCCGCGATCGTCGCGCCTCGTGTGCGCATCTGCATCCGCTCCATCGCTCCCGTGCCCCGCCCATCTCAGCTCCGGCCGGTGTGGCCGAAGCCGCCCTCACCTCGCGCGCTCTCCTCCAGCTCCTCCACCTGCACCAGCTCGACCTGGATCACTGGCGCGACGACCATCTGCGCGATTCGATCGCCGCGGCGCAACACGAAGGGCTGCTCACCGAGGTTCGCGAGGATCACGGCGACGGTGCCGCGGTAGTCCGAGTCGATCGTCCCCGGCGCGTTGAGCACCGTCACGCCGTGGCGAAGCGCGAGGCCGCTGCGCGGCCGCACCTGCGCCTCGTAGCCGTCCGGCAGCGCGATGCGGATCCCGCAGCTCACCAGCTCCCGCCCGCCCGGCGGGATCGTCAGCTCGTCGTCGATGGCCGCGCGCAGGTCCATGCCGGCCGATCCGCCGGTGGCGTATGAGGGCGGCTCAAGGCCCTCGCCCTCCGGCTGAACCTGCACGGCCACGCGGAGCGTCGCTTCCCCGGTCATGTCCTCACCACCGGTCAGTCGGCGCCCGAGTCGGAGCGTGATTATAGCACCGGCCGCGGCGCCGGGCAAACGCCACGCCCTCCGCGCCAGCAGCCGGATCCGCGTCACGCGGCACGCCACCTTGCCGGGCCACGAGCGACGTTGTCCCGCCTTCAGGACCGGCCTCGGAGGAGACCGCGCCCTGCGCGCCGAAATGCCCCGCGCACCCAGCCGCCCGCCCATTGGGGGATCGCTGATGACCGCTCGCATCGTCGCCCTGGGCGCGCTCGTCGCGCTGGCTTGCCAGCCCGCGCGCGCCACGCAACTCACGCTCGCCACGGAGCTCGGTCCGCCGTTGATACGCCTCGAGGCGTCGGAGGTGCTCCAGGTCACCCGGCGGTGCGCCGTGTCGCTGCAGGGCGGTGAGAGTCTCCTCGCCCTGCCGGTCAAGCGGCTCGGAGTCGATCCCGCTGCGGTGCGGTTGAGCCTCGAGCCGGCCGACTGTCTTAGCGTGGTCTCCATGGAGTCCGGTCCGCAGGCGCCGGGCTGCGCGCTCTGGCGGCTGCGCGCCTCCAGGGACGTCGAGGCCGATGTGGTGCTCACCTACCCCGTCAAGGGCCTCTCGTGGGGGATCGAGTACGCGGCCACGCTCGCGTCCGACGGCGGCCTGGCCCTGGAGGGCCGGCTGCGCGTCACCAACGGCCTCGGGCGCGACCTCGAGAACGCGACGATGGTCGGCGACGGCTTCATCGCCCGCGTCAGCGTCGAGGATGCCGAGACCATTACGCAGACGGTGCCCCGGATCAGCGGCTCAGCCGACGCCGATGCCGTTGCGCGCGGCTTCGTCTACGATCACGAGCGCCACGGCGATACGCCGGTGGAGCTGCTTACCGTGCCCTCCGAGGCGCTCCGGCCCACGGCCACGGTGCCGACGGGGCTCGACCTCCGGGCGCCGGAGCTGTCCGCCTTCCCGCCCGGCAAGGTCCGCATCTACGCCCCTGCCGAAAGCGGCGGCCAGCTCATCGCCGAGGACTCGCTGCCCTACACGCCGGTGGGTGAGCCGATCGAGCTGAACCTGGGCCCGGCCTCGGGCATCGTGGTCACCCGCACGCGCGCGGAGGCGAAAGAGGTCAACCAGCGGCTCGACGCCCACAACAAGGTCGCCGTGTACGACCTCCAGGAGACCTGGGAGCTGGAGCTGCGCAATCTCCGCGCCGCGCCCGTGGAGCTGCTGGTCCGCGAGCACCACGATGGCTTCTGGAGCGTCGAGGACTCGTCGCTCCCGCACCTCCGCGAGGACGCGACCACGCTCGCCTTCCGCCTCACGCTGGGCGCCGGGGAGCGCCGGGACCTGAGCTACCGGCTTCTGCACCGCAACCGGCAGCCCTGACCGCCCCCAGGCCAGGCACCGCCTGCCGGGGGCTCGCCGCCGTCCCACGCCGCCGATGATGCCCAGCCACCGCGGCCTGGCGAGCCCCCGAACGCGCTGTGAGCACATTGTGAGGCCCCGAGGCAGCAGAGCGGACGTAATATGCCAATGCCGGCTGGACGATGGGACAGTCGAAGGCTTCTCTGGTGGAGCCTGATGGGGCACGACAGGCGTGGTCTCACGTCTGGCGGCGGTCGCGTACGCCATCCCTCCGGCCTTTCGGCACGCGCCTCCGCTCGTCAGACGTGAGCTGTCCCCGCCTGCCGGCGTCGCTGCCACAACCGGTCACCGCTGACCATCAGGCCCGCGCCACGGGACGGACGCGTCCATGCGGGCCTCTTCGCGTTTGTCCGACGGCTCGCAAGCAGTGAGAGAGGAGTGCAACTGATGCGTGCTTATCGAGGTGGCGTTTCGCTCTTCATCGCCCTGGTCATGCCCCTGACCACGTCAGTAACGGCAGCATGGCCGGACGGCGGCAGGATCGCGTTCGTGAGCGATCGTGACGGGAATGGCGAGATCTACGTGATGGATCCCGACGGGAGCGGGCAGACGAACCTCACCCGGCGATCCGCCCACGACTGGTGCCCGGCCTGGTCGCCTGACGCATCCACCATCGCCTTCGTCGGCGACGATGAGATCTGGCGGATGGACGACCACGGCAACAACCTGCAGCAGTTGACGTCGGGCAGCGCGTACCCCGTGCGGAACTGGTGGCCGACTTGGTCGCCCGACGGCGGCCACATCGCCTTCACTCACGTCCTCACCGCCCAGGACGTCGGCGACATCTACCGGATGGACGCCTGGGGTGGGAGCCAGGCAAAGCTGGGCTGGAGCAACGGGTGGGACTGCCACCCCGCCTGGTCACCCGATGGCGCCCAGATCGCCTTCACCCGGTTTGACGGCACCAACTGGGACATCTGGATCGGCAGCGCCGACGGCACGGGTACACCGTGGCGGCTCACCGACGGTGCGGGGTTCGACGGCTACGCGGCCTGGTCGCCCGATGGGAGTAAGATCGCGTATCAGCACCAGGCGGCGTGGCCGGACAGTGAGATCTACATCCGCAACGCCGACGGGTCTGGCACTGCGCAGAACCTCACAGAAAACGCGGTTTACGATGCCTGGCCGACGTGGTCACCGGACGGCACCCACATTGCCTTCTATCGCAGGCGCCAGCCCTGGAACGCCACCGACTGCGACATCGTCACGATCGCCCTGGGCACCGGGCAGGAGACCGTGCTCACCGGCTCGCCCGGGCATGACTACTGCCCGTCGTGGGGATCTGAGCCCGGCGACGACTCCCCCGAGCCCGCAACGTGGGCGCTGCTTGCCTGCACGGCGCTCGCGGGGGCGGCTCTTCGCCGCCGCACAAGCTGACCGCACTCGCTCTCATTGCGTGAGCCCTCTGTGAGGGGCCGATGGGAGGTGAACCGTGGCACTCGCGGTGAATCCCCCCGATGCGGGCCCAGTTCGCTGACGGCCGGACCGCCGGTTGGACGCTCTCGTAGGCGCACCCCCGTCGCGAGACGGGGGTGCGCCCGTCTTCCCCGCCCCGCTCTCCGTGCCCACCTCCCCAACTCCTCTTGTGCGGACGGCATGCGCGTCGCTCAGCCACTGCTGTGCGTCCACGGCCGCTCCCCGCCCGCCTTCCCCCACGCTCACCCCGCACTCCCCGGCCAACCCACAGGCCCTCAGAGACCCGCGGATTCGAGCCGAGTCTGCCACGATCTCTTCACCATGGCATCACATCTGCGCCAAGTTTGGGCGCGCCAAACTCTCCACGGGCCGCGAGGTTTTCAACAACTGCCCTATGAGATTGCGTCAGGCGAGAGGGCCTTCAGCGCCCTCACACCATTCGCCGTAGAGACCCTTAGCGGCCTCTCAAGGCCGCACAGCGGTCAATCACGGGAATCTGCAAATTCCCTTTGCATTGCTCCGGGCAATCTGCTATACTGTCGCCACGTGGAGAGGAGGGTGGAGTTTTTCCACAAGTGTGGATAACGTGGTGGAAAACCGCTATAGTCGCAGTGACACGAGCCCCCCTGGGGGTCTTGACGCCGCTCGCAGCAGCCGAATCTTTCCACGAGGCACCCGTCGCAGCAGCACTCGCGCCACCGCTCGCCGCCGCCCCAATGCATCTCGGGGCAGGGTACACCACCTCCCCACGTTGGGAGCGGGCATCTGCCCCCCCAGGTGCGCCAAGCATGCGGCAAAGGACGGGGACACGATGGCGAGCGAGACGCACCTCTCCTGCGAACAAGTGTGGCGCGCAAGCCTGCCGCTCCTCGCTGACAAGGTCAGCCCGGCGACCTACGACGGCTTCCTGACAAGTGCCGTGCCCCTCGAGTTCACCGGCGAGAGTCTCCGAGTCGGCGTGGTGAACGAGTTCGCCAAGGACTGGCTCGAGCGCCACCACGCCTCGGAGATCACCGAGTGCGTGACCGAGGTCGTGCAGCGTCCCGTGAGCGTCGAGGTCGAAGTCGTGGCCGAAGAGGCTCTGGAGGCGCTCCACGGCGGCCGGCCACCTGCCTCCGGGATCGCCGCGGAGCCTGCCGCGATCGAGCCCCAGCAGCCCGTGATGTCGCCGTCGCCCGCTGCACCCATCAATGCCCCGGCGGGACCCGCCGCCGTCTCCCTCGTGCCTGGTGCGACCGGTGAGCTCGGCTCTTCACCGCTGAACCCGAAGTACAGCTTCGACAACTTCGTGGTCGCCGACTGTAACCGCTTCGCCCATGCCGCGGCGCTGCAGGTGGCCAAGTCACCCGGCAACACCTACAACCCGCTCTTCATCCACAGCGCCTCGGGGCTGGGCAAGACTCATCTCATCCAGGCCATCGGCCACTCCATCCTGGCGACAGCGGCTGAGTGCAGGGTCGTGTACGTCTCCGCCGAGGCCTTCGTGAACCACATGATCTCGTGCATGCGGGACAACACCATCGATCGCTTCCGGCGCAACTACCGCTCCGTGGACGTCTGGCTGGTCGATGACGTGCAGTTTATCGCGGCCATCGAGGGTCCCGCGTCGGAGGAGGAGTTCTTCCATACCTTCAATACACTCTACGAGACCAACCGGCAGGTCGTGATCGCCTCCGACTGCCCCCCGCGGCACCTGCAACTGATGAACGAGCGTCTGCGCTCCCGCCTGGAGATGGGCATCGTCGCCGACCTGCGCATCCCCGATCTCGAGACCCGCATCGCCATCCTGGAGAAGAAGGCGCAGGCCGAGGGCGTGCCGCTCTCGCGCGACACGCTCGAGCTCGTGGCCTCCAAGATCGAGTCCAATATCCGCGTTCTGGAGGGGGCATTGCTCAAGATATGCGCCTACGCCTCCCTCAACGACATCCAGATCACCAGGTCCCTGGTGGAGGACATCATCGGTGACTACTCGACGTCCACGACCGCCCGCCGCATTGCGCTCCCGGAGATCGTGGACCTCGTCGCCGCCGAGATGGATGTCCCCCAGGAGGACATAGTCTCGAAGAAGCGCAGCCAGGACATCGCCTGGGCCCGCCATGTGGCCATCTACCTGTGCCGCGAGCTCACCGACAACTCCCTCGCGCGCATCGGCGAGCACTTCGGCGGCCGCGACCACTCCACGGTGCTGCACTCCTATCACAAGGTCTCCGATCTCATCGAGAAAGACGAGCAGGTGCTGTGGCTGATCAACGATCTCAAGGCCGCCTTCGAGTAGCGCGTGCTGAGTCCACGCACCTCGACGCCCAGCCGTGTTCTCCTGGTGGTCGCGCTGGTGGCGCTCCCCCTCACCAGCACTTGCGTCGGTCCCCCAGCATGGCCGCGGACCCTGTGAGTCGCCCTTTGAGTGGTACTAGACTTCGTGCGGAATTCGTGCGACCGTGTCGGTCGCCGTGGATTGTGTGCGAATCCGGCGCCCTTCTCCCCCGCCTCTCACCGTGTTCCCTTCACCGCTCCATCGCACCACAACACACGCGTCAACACTCTCCACGTCCCACATCGCCGCGGCCGTCCCCAATGCAGATGCCGTCAATCACTCTCAGGCACCCGCCCCAGCGAGATCTCGCCGCACTCTCCCCAAACACGCCTTCAGGTTTCCTTCATCACCGAAATGCTCGACAAAGTGGGCGACGGGCCTCGGTCCACGTTTTCAACGGACGTAGTAGGAGTAGTAGTAAGGTTTAAAGGAAGCCGTACGACACTCCTACGACCGTGGACAAGGCGCGCTGAATCCGTCTCGCTGAGATTCACAGAGAGTGTCTGCTATCGTGCTGTGCCGATGACCCTCAGGGCTCACGGAGGTGCGGTCAGGCAGCGCAGGGAATTGCCTTGACGCACTGTCGCGGAAGCGGTTAACCTACAGGTTGTATTCTGAACCGCTGAGCTGGCTGGCCAAGGAGGCCGCGGAGATGCTCAACCTCTCCTGCCCCAAGGACGAACTGTACGCTAGCGTCCAGACCGTCTCTCATGGGGTATCGGGACGTAGCACTCAGCCTGTGCAGAACAACATCTACCTCGAGAGCAGCACCGACGGACTGCGACTCGTGGCCACAGACCTCGAGTTCATCAGCCTCGAGGCCGCGATTGATGCTACGGTCGCGGATGAAGGCGCGGTCACGGTGCCCGCGCGGCTGCTCACGGAGGTAGTTGGCTCCCTGGCGGGCGAGGAGGTCAACCTCACCGCCGATGAGAGTCACTCGCTGACCGTCACCGGCGGGAACTCCAGCTTCTGCATCCGCGGTATGTCAGCGGGGGACTTCGAGATGCTGCCGCCGATGGACGAGCCGCTGGAGTTCGAGCTGACGCAGCGCGACCTCCACAGTATCCTCTCCCAGACCGTCTTCGCGACATCGCGCGATGAGACCCGGCCGATACTGACCGGCGCTCTGTTCAGGATCACTTCCGGGGGCCTCGAGGTCGTGGCCACCGACACCTACCGCCTTGCCCTCCGCAGCATGGCGGCCGACATCCCGATCGAGGACTCCCGCACCGCCATCATCTCCCAGCGTGCGCTCAATGAGGTCCTCCGCATCGTGGATCCTGAGTCCGAGGAGCCGGTCACGCTGTCACTGTCTGATACACAGGTAGCCTTCCTCATCGGCGGCGTCAGCGTTGGCTCGCGGCTCATTGAGGGACAGTTCCCAAGCTATGAAAAGGTGCTGCCGGACAGCAGCGACCGCCGGATCACGGTCTCCCGTGAGGAGTTTACCGAGTCATTGAGGCGGATGCTCATCGTCGCGCGCGAGGACTCCAACCGGGTCGTGCTCAAGGGCGACGAGGGCGTGCTGACCATCACCGCCGACTCCCAGGACGTGGGCTACGCGGAGGAGGAGATCGCGGCTACGCTCGAGGGTGAGAAGCCGGAGATTGCCTTCAACGCGCGCTACCTACTCGACGCCCTGCAGGCCATGACGGAGGACGAGGTGGTGATGGAGCTTTCGCAGCCGCTCTCGCCTGGAACGCTGAAGCCTGTGGACTCCGCCGACTACCTGTACGTGATCATGCCCATGCAGATCATGATGTAGCACGCGCGGCCGCTGCGCGCCGCCACATAGCCCATGGGCACAGGCGACCGGTCTGTGCCCTCACCGTCTCTGCTCGTCGGTGCACCCACGCTCGCAGGCCGCCTGTGGCGAGCTCGGCGGGCCATTGAGGGGTACCTGCGTGTTCCTGAGGTCGCTGACGCTTGAGAACCTGCGCTGCTATGAGCGGGCGGAGTTCGACTTCGCCCCGGGGCTCAACGTGGTGCTGGGGCCGAATGCCTCGGGCAAGACCACCGTGGTGGAGGCCATCTACCTTCTCGCCACCACCACGTCCCCGCGTGCGGGCCACGCACGTTCGATGGTGCGGCACGGAGAGGCCTGGGCCAGGGTTGCCGGCGTCTTCGACGCCGGGGGCCGCGAGTTTACCATGGCCATCTCGCTCGGCGACCCCTCCAGTGCTCGCTCGGGGTCGAAGACGATCGAGGTCGATGGCCGCCAGGTCGCCAGCGTGCGCGAGGCCCTCGGGCGGGTGCAGGCCGTGCTCTTCTGGGTGGGGGAGCTGGAGGTCGTCAAGGGGCCGCCCTCCGCGCGGCGGCGCTTCATGAATACCGCCATCGGACAGACGAGCCTGCGCTACCTCGATGACCTCGCGCGCTACCGGCGGGCGTTGCGCCAGCGCAACGAGCTCCTCAAGCGCATGAGCCGCGGCGGTGAGGATGGGCGTATGCTGGCTCCCTGGACGACGGCGCTGGTCGAGGCGGCGGTGCCGATCACGCTCGATCGCGACCAGTTCGTGCGAGCGCTCGCAGTGGAGGCTGCTGTGCTGCACCGCCGCCTGGGAGCCGGCAGCGAGGAGCTGCGCGTGTGCTACGATCCGTCGGTCGCGCTGTGCGGCGATGAGACGGCCGTCGAGGCCGCCCTGTACGAGAGGCTCGAGCAGACGCATGCGCGGGAGATGGAGCGCGGCTCGACGCAGGTCGGTCCGCATCGCGACGACGTCTCGCTGGAGGTCGATGGCGTGGACGTGCGCCGCTTCGGCTCTCAGGGCCAGCAGCGCACCGCCGCGCTCGCCCTGACGCTCGCGCAGGCGCGCGTCGCGCGAGGTCGCACCGACACCGAGCCGATCCTGCTGCTCGATGACTGTCTCTCGGAGCTCGACGCGAGCCGCGCCGGGGCGATGCTCGACCTCAGCGCGGATGGCCAGCAGATGGTGGTGACCAGCGCATGCTGCCCGGAGCAACTCGCGCAGCGGCTCGACGATGCCCACGTCATCTGCACCGGCGAGGACGACGGAGCGCGCGATGACTGACGAGGCGGCCGATCACACTGTCCGCGCCGGTGAGGCGCTGAGCGCATTCCTCAAGCGCGACGGCCTGCTGGAGAAATCGCGCGATGCCTTCTGCGCCTACCTGTGGCCGCAGGTGGCGGGAGCCTGGTATGCGCGGCACAGCTTCGTCACCAGCGTGCGCGACGGCGTCGTCAATGTGCGCTGCGACTCCGCCCCGCGCGCGCAGCAGCTCCAGCTTGACGCGCCCGAGATCATCGCGCGCCTCAACGAGCGGCTCGGCGAGCGCTACGTGCGGGAGATCCGGCCCAGCAGTGCGGGCGTGGGTCGCCGGAAGCCGCCGCCCACCGCCGAGCCGCGGGAGCCGGAGTTCCCGACCGACGAGGAGCTGGCGGAGATCCGCGTTCCGCCCGAGACGATAGAGCAGATCCTGGAGCTCGCCCAGGGACTCGAGGGTCCGCTGCGCCGCCGGCTGGAGGAGGTCATGCTCCTTCAGGCGCGCCTCGACATCTGGCGCCGCGACCACGGCTGGGTGCGCTGCCCCGGCTGCGGCGCCTATCATCTGGACTCGGACGACTACTGCCTCGCGTGCCGCCCGCTGGAGCGGCCCAGCAACGCCGGCGGCGAGGAGGGGCTGAGCGCGTTCTTCGAGTGAGGTGTCGCTCGCCAAGCCGGCCTATCCGCTTGGGTCGGCCTGCGCCCGACGCCATCGGTCAGCCGCAGATGGGAGGGCGCCGCGGCGCGGCCCGGCTTCGAGCCCGACACGTGTGCTGCATCTGGTTGTTGGTTCAGGAGGTGGACAGCGTGGCGAAGCAGTTCGAGGGCAGGCTGGAGAAGATCGACGAGTACCACTGGCGCATTCCGCGCGATGAGGGCTACGGGATGCGCACCGACGGCGTCGTGTTCGCGGACGAGGTGCTCATGCAGGACCTGCGCAGCGACCCTGCGCTGACGCAGGTGCAGAACGTGGCCTGCATGCCCGGGATCGTCGGCTCATCCATGGCCATGCCCGACTGCCACTACGGGTACGGCTTCCCCATCGGCGGCGTGGCGGCCTTCGACGTGGACCAGGGCGTCATCTCGCCCGGCGGCGTCGGTTACGACATCAACTGCGGTGTGCGGCTGCTGCGCAGCGACCTGGAGGAACAGGACGTACGCGACAGGCTGGCCGCGCTGACGGACGCGATGTTCCGGCAGGTGCCCGCGGGGGTTGGCGAAAAGGGCAAGGTGCGCCTCGACGAACGCGACCTCCGCCGAGTGCTTCAGCAGGGCTCTCGCTGGGCGGTCTCGCAGGGCTACGGCGAGCCCCATGACCTGCAGGTGACGGAGGAGGAGGGCTGCCTCGACGGCGCCGACCCGGACGCGCTGTCCGAGCGCGCCATCCAGCGCGGCCGCCCGCAGCTCGGCACCCTCGGCAGCGGCAACCACTTCCTGGAGATCCAGCGCGTCGATGGCATCTACGACGGCCAGGCGGCCTCGCGCATGGGCATTGAGGCGGAGGGCCAGGTCACGGTCATGGTGCACACCGGCTCCCGCGGCCTCGGTTACCAGGTCTGCGATGACTCGCTCAAGCCGATGCAGAGGGCGGTGCAGAAGTACGGCATCGAGCTGCCCGACCGCCAGCTCTCCTGCGCGCCGGTGAGTTCGCCCGAGGGCCGGCGCTACTTCGCCGCCATGGCCTGTGCCGCCAACTACGCGTGGTGCAACCGCCAGCTCATCACGCACTGGGTGCGCGAGGCCTTCGAGCGGGTGCTGGGCATGGGGAGCTCGCGCATCGGCCTGCAGATGGTGTATGATGTCGCGCACAACGTCGCCAAGCTCGAGAACCACGAGGTCAATGGCGAGGTGCGGCGGCTGTGCGTGCACCGCAAGGGCGCGACACGTGCCTTCGGGCCGGGCCGGCCGGAGGTCACCGAGGCCTATCGCGACCTGGGCCAGCCGGTGCTTGTCCCCGGCGACATGGGGACGGCCTCTTGGCTCCTGGTTGGCACCGAGACCGCGATGGCGCAGACCTTCGGCTCCACCTGCCACGGCGCGGGCCGCGTCATGTCGCGCACAGCGGCCACCAGGCGTCAGCACGGGCGCGAGGTGCAGGCGGAGCTTGAGGCCCGCGGCATCCGCGTGCGTTCCGCCGGGCTCAAGACCCTCGCCGAGGAGGCGCCCTACGCCTACAAGGATGTTGACCGCGTGATCGCGGTGACCGAGGGGGCCGGCATCTCCCGCCCCGTCGCGCGCATGACGCCGATGGCCGTCGTGAAGGGATAGGCCCGTGGGGATCGTTGGGCCGAGCTGGCCTGGCTCACCCTCGTCCCGGTCGTGCGGCGACGGGGCCCGAGTCGCTTTGGTTTGCTCATTTCCGGCGCCTGCCGTCCGGTGAGAGGATGTCGCCGTTGGCACTTGACGTCGCGCTCGCACTCGGCTCGCTGCTGGTCATCGTGGCCGGGTGCGAGCTTTTCACCAACGCGGTTGAGTGGTTCGGAGCGAAGTGCAACCTGTCCACGGGCGTCTGCGGGAGCGTGCTGGCCGCGGTGGGCACCGCGCTGCCCGAGACCCTCGTCCCCATCGTGGCCTTCATCAAAGGCGGGGAGGAGGCGCAGCAGATCGGGACCGGGGGCATCCTCGGGGCGCCCTTCATGCTGGCGACGCTGGCCTTCACCGTGACCGGGCTGGGCGTGCTCGGCTACACCCGCTCGGGCCGCCGCGAATCGCTCGACATGGCCGTGGACGCCGAGGTGCTCAGCCACGACCTCGGCTACTTCCTCGTGGCCTATCTGGCCGCGGTCGGCGCCTCGTTCCTCCCGGTGCACGGTGCGAAGCTGGGGGTCGGCTTCGTGCTCATCGCCTTCTACGCCTACTATGTGTGGGTGCACTTTAAGAGTGGGACCTGCATCGCCGACGAGTGCGACATCCACCCCCTGCGCCTCACGCCCCGCTATGAGGTGCCGCGCCTGCGCTTCGTGCTGGCCCAGTTCCTGATAGCGCTCGGCTGCATCTTCATCGGCGCCCACATGTTCGTCGATCATCTGGAGCACGTCGCCGCCTACGCCGGCGTCTCCCCGCTTGTGCTCTCGATCATCATCACGCCGATCGCCACCGAGCTGCCGGAGAAGTTCAACTCCGTGCTCTGGGTGCGCGAGGGCAAGGACACGCTGGCGATGGGCAACATTACCGGCGCGATGGTCTTTCAGAGCACCATCCCGGTGACCATCGGCATCATCGCGACGCCCTGGGTGCTGGAGTTGAGGGGCCTCGCGTCGGCGGCCATTGCGCTGGTCTCGGCAACTCTGGTATACGTGTGCATGCGCATGCAGGGGAAGCTCTCGCCGTGGGCCCTGCTGGTCGGCCTGCCGCTTTACGGCGCCTTCCTCGTAATCGCTTTCTCGTAAAGCCCGGCCCGCGCGGCGTCGCCGGGCGTGGCCGGGAAGCCGTGAGGCTTGCCGCAGGCTCCGAGCCTGCCGTCGCTCGTCGTGGGCATAGCGGGCCTGCCGCCTGGGGAGCGAACCGACTCATGATCGACCACCGGATCGTCCGAGAGACGCCCGACATCGTACGGGAGGCGCTGCGCAAGCGCCGCTTCGACTACGACCTCGACCGCCTCATCGCGCTCGAGTCCCGTCGCCGCGAGCTGCTGGCGGTCGAGAACCTGCGCGCCGAGAAGAACCGCCTCTCCGACCAGATCGGCGCGGCCTACCGCGAGGGCGAGCGCGAGCGGGCGGAGCAGCTCAAGCAGCAGGTCGCCGACATCTCGCGCCAGATCGAGGAGCAGGAGGCCGAGCTCGAGCAGGTGGAGGCCGAGTTCGAGCAGATGCTGCTGGAGCTGCCCAACATCCCGCACGAGGAGGTCCCCGAGGGCGAGGACGAGTCGCAGAACCCGGTGCTCTACGAGCGCGGCGACCCGCGCCGCTTCGGGTTCGACCCTCTCCCCCACTGGGAGCTGGGCCGGCGCCTGGGTGTGCTCGATTTCGAGCGGGCGGCGAAGATGGCGTCGGCGCGCTTCGTCATGGACGTGGGCCCCGGAGCGACGCTGGAGCGGGCGCTCATCAACTTCATGCTCGACGTGCACACCCGCGAGCACGGCTACGTCGAGATCATGCCGCCGTACCTGGCCAACGCACGCGCGCTTGTGGGCACCGCGACGCTCCCCAAGTTCGAGGACGACCAGTTCAAGACCCGCGAGGGGCTCTACCTGATCCCCACCGCCGAGGTGCCGCTGACGAACATGCACCAGGACGAGATCCTCGCCGCCGAGGAGCTGCCCAAGTACTACACCGCCTACACCGCCAGCTTCCGGCGTGAGGCCGGCTCGGCGGGCCAGGAGTCGCGTGGCCTCATCCGCCTGCACCAGTTCCACAAGGTGGAGCTGATGAAGTTCGTGCTGCCCGAGACCTCGGATGAGGAGCTGGAGAAGCTCACCCTGGACGCCGAGGAGATACTCAAGCGCCTCGAGCTGCCCTACCGCCGCGTGATCCTGTGCACCGGCGACCTGGGCTTCCAGCCCCAGCGCACCTACGACCTCGAGGTCCACATGCCCGGCATGGATCGGTGGGTCGAGATTTCCTCATGCAGCCAGTACGGGGAGTTCCAGGCCCGCCGCTGCAACACGCGCTACCGCCCCGAGCCCGAGGCGTCGCCGCGCTTCGTGCACACCATGAATGGCTCGGGACTGGCCGCGGGCCGCTGCCTGGCCGCCGTCCTGGAGAACTACCAGGAGGAGGATGGCTCCGTCGCCATACCCGACGTGCTGCGCCCGTACATGGGCGGCATGGTCGAGATCCCCGCGCCGACGGAGTAGCCGCCGCCTGCCGAGGGATGCGCCCTGGGGCAGTCTCGCCTTCGGTGTATCGGCAAGACAGGCCATCCGGAGGCGCCGGATCTGGATACTGCGGCGCGTGAGGGCAGCAGCCAGACCTGTGTGCCCATCCTTTGGCTTGCCATCGGGATGGACCGCGGCGAGCATACCGATCTGGGTACTGCGCGTGCGTGAGCGGCTATCTTGACAGTGCCTTCGCAGCGTGGTATAAGAGGGGCGGGAAGTGAGGGGTGTCGGGCGGCCCGGCGGCGTGACCGCACGGCCCCTCACGGGTGCTTGGCGACCGCATAGACCGCCGCTCCAGCTGGCTTCCGGGTTGCTTAGAGGTCGGATGGTCAGTGATGGGCTCGTTGGACCAGTGCGCGAGGAGCGGGTCGGTTCCGAAGCCACATGGGTGTGGGGGAGGTCGCTGTGCCTGGGCACGCGGAGGTGGCGCTGGGAGTCGCCGGTGAAAGCCGCAGACAGAACTCGGGCGATGCCGACGGGTTCTTCGAGATCGCGCTCTTCCGGGCCATAGGCAACGTCCGTATAGCTCTGCTGCTGCTCATCCTCGTCGTCGCACTTGCCACCCCCGCTCGGCTCAACAGTCCCCTTGCCGTGTACACCGGCCTCATCATAGGCGTCCTTCTCACCTTCTGGACCCGCTACGCTGCGCGCTGGCGCCAGTTGCGCGATGCGGGCCGCCTCGACGTCGCCGCGGGCATCGTCGTCGTTGGCGACGTCACATGGCTCGGCCTCTTCGTCCTGGGCACCGGCGGAGTGCAGAGCCCCTTCGCCCCGCTGCTCCTGGTCCCCATCCTGTTCAGTTGCGCGCTGCTGGGCCTGTCGCGCATCGCCGTCGTGGTCAGCGCCGCCATCGTGGTGGCGCTCGAACTGGCCTTCGCCCTGGGCATGGGCTGGGGCCCCGACCTCTTCTGGCACTTCACCGGTGGCGTCTTCGCCCTGCTCGCCGTCACCTGGGTCGCCTTCGGCCTCTCCACCACGCTCGAGCGTGAGCGCCGCACCAACGAGCTTGTCATCCGCTACCTCGACGAGGCCGTGCTGCTGGTCGGCGCCGACGGCTCGGTTCGGCTCGCGAACCCCCAGATCGAGCGCATTGTCGGCCTCCCGGTTGAGCGCCTCATCGGCACCGACCTGCGCAGGCTGCCGGACGATGACGCCTACGCCCCGCTGCGCGAGATCGCCCATGACGTGTTCGACCAGACCAACGTGGAGCACGTGCGCGACATCCAGGTGGAGAGCCCCGAGCGGCTCGAGCTGCGCATCTCGACGCTCCGCGTCGGCGATGTCACGCGCCCCATGGCGTGGCTCGTCATCTGCCAGGACGTGACCGACCTCAAGTCCATCGCGCGCGCCCGCAGCCACGGGGCGCGGGTGCTGTCTCACGAGATCCGGTCGCCCCTCACCACGCTGAAGACTATCTCCTCCGTGTTCTCGGAGATCGCCGATCAGCTCGACGACGCGAGCACCAGCCGGCTGAGCGAGATCCTGGGCCAGGAGGTCGATCGCATGCTGCGCCTCGCGCGCCGCTTCCTCGACCTCGCGGCCTTCGACGAGGGCACCTGTCGGCTGCAGCGCGAAGAGGTTGACATCGGCGAGCTGGTGGACCGCGTCGTCGCCGCCCTCCGCGTCCGCGCTGAGGAGAAGGGCCTCACCGTCAGCGTCGCACACCCCGACGAGCTGCCCACCGTCTCCGCCGACCCGCAGCGCATCGAGGACGTGCTGCACAACCTCGCCGATAATGCGCTCAAGTACACCCCGTCCGGCGGCTCCATCCAGGTGCGCTGCGGCCACTCGGACGGTGAGGTCTCCGTCGCCGTCAGCGACACCGGCTGCGGCATTCCCGAGGAGCTGCAGGAGGATATCTTCCGCGAGTTCGTCCGCGGACCCTCGACCGGGGGCGGCGGCCAGGAGGGCATCGGACTGGGCCTGTTCATGGCGCGCCAGATCGTCGAGATGCACGGCGGCTCCATCGAGCTGCAGAGCGAGGCCGGCGAGGGCTCGACCTTCATCATCCATCTGCCCATCGAGCCCGCCACCTGACCGACTCCGGCGCAGGCAGGTCCCGACGGCTCCGCGCGCGAACCCCCTGCACGTGATCAACATCCTGCCTGTGGAGGCTGTGCCATGGACATCGCTCGCATCTCCGCGTGCACCTATCCCATGCGCGAGCATACCTGCGACTATGCGCTGCAGGTCCTGGCGGACTCGGGGGTGCGCAAGGCCGACCTGTGGGGGCGGAGCCCGCACTTCCCTGAGGACGCGAACGACGAGGCGCTCGCCGAGATCGAGGCGGCCTCCGAGCGCACCGGCGTTGCTATCGCCAATCTCGGGACCTATCCCGGCGGCGACTTCTCCTCCGATGAGCCCGATGCCCGCGAGGCGGACCTGGCCGGCATGAAGCGCACCATTGATGCCGCCGCGAGGCTGGGCTGCCGCTCGATCCGCGTCCGCCCCGGCGAGGGCGAGGACCCCGGAATCATCGACCGCGTCGCGCCGCTGATGGCCGCCGGCGCCGCCCACGCCGAGGAGGCAGGCGTATACCTCGGCATGGAGAACCACGGTGGCAGCATCGCCGGCAACCCCGAGCATGCGCTGCGCCTCTGCCAGGCCGTCGCCAGCCCCTTCTTCGGCGTGCTCTACGAGCCGTGCAACCTCCTCCACGCCGGCGTGGACTACCGCCGCGCCTTCGACCAGCTCTCGGACTGGATCGTGCACGTGCACGTCAAGGATGGTCGCCGCACCGATGAGGGCTTCCAGCGCGTCCACCTCGGCGAGGGCGACGTGGATCCCGCGTGGCTCATCGAGGCGCTCGGCGGCATCGGCTACGAGGGCGACTACGCGCTGGAGTACGAGATCGCCGACATCGAGCCGGTCGAGACCGGCCTCAGGAAGTGGGTTGCGCTCTTCCGCAGCCTGTAGGCATTCCGGCGAACGGCTGCGAGCGATAGTGGCTATAGCAGGACATTTATGGACGACACGTCTACTGATAATGACGAAAGACCGGACGATGCCGACGAAGGCGTGATCGGCGAGATCGTCCCGGCGGCCGAGGACGTCAAGCCCGAGGCGCCCGCCGAGGAGCGGGGGCCGCGGGGGCGCCGCCGGCGCTCCGTCGCCATCGGCTGTCTGCTCGCTCTGCTGGGCGTTCTGGCGGGAGGCGGCGTCGCGCTTTGGCTGAGCCGGCGCGGTGGCGAGCGGGCCGCGCCTGATGCTGCCGAGGTCGGCCCTGTCCCCGAGCAGCTCGTCTCGCGAGTCGTCTTCTCCCCCACTCCTCAGAAGCCGGCCACCACCCCGGAGATCATCCCGGCCGAGACGGATGTGGTGTACTGCTTCTACGAGCTCAGCCGTGTGCCGGCCCACGCTCCCCTCGAGGCTCGGTGGTGGCACCGTGACCGCTCGCTCGGCGACCTCGCGCTGCGGGACCACCGCAGAGAGCCGGACGCCACCCATGCCGCCGGCCGCTTCGCCATCTACGCGCCCGACGGCGGCCCGGAGCGCAATGGCTTCGCGGCGGGAGTCTACGTGGTCGAGCTGAGCAGCCCGGCCCGGCCGGACCTCTCGGTGCGGGCGACCTTCATGGCGCTGCCGCGTGCCGCGAAGATCCTGCAGGGCGGCGGGGAGCCCGAGGGCCCGCCCGCGATCCGTTCGCTCCAGACGGCCGCCGGCGTGGCTGATGATGGACGGGCGGTCGAGCCGCGGTCGAGCTTCGCGTCGGACGCCGAACGCATCTGCGCGGTTTTCGAGTACGACGGGGTGCCGCCCGGCGCGGTGCTGACTGTGCGCTGGTACGCTGGGGCGTCCGAGATCGAGAGGGCACGCGCGGAGTTGCCGGTGAGCGAGGCGAAGGGCTTCGGGCAGGCGTGGCTGGAGGTCGGCGAGGGCGGGCCGCTGCCCCCAATGCAGTACCGCGTCAGCGTCCACCTGGGCGACGAGCCCGAGCCGCTGGCCTCGACGGGGTTCCGTATCGAGGAGAGCGCGGAGCCCCCTGAGCCTGCAGCGGCCGAGCGGTCAACGCAGGAGGCGGCCCCGTAGGCTGCGCTCACTGCCCCCTGCCGCTACTGCTTCACGACCCCCCAGCCGGAGTCGATGACCGGCGGCTCATCCCGCTCCTCGACCAGCTTGCCGTACAGCTCCGGGCGGCGCGCTCGGATGTAGCGCCGCCCCGACGACTCCTCGAGCTTCTCCCCCACGCACAGGCCCACCACCACGTCGTCGCCCAGGGCGTTGGTCTCCGCGATGATCTCTCCGTGGGGGTCGATGATCATCGCGTTCCCGTTCCGCACCTGGTCATCGTCCATGCCCACCGGGTTGGTGAAGACCGCGTAGACGCCGTTCTCGTAGGCGCGCGCCGGCAGCCAGCGCATCAGCCAGCCGCGGCCCTTCGGCCCCATGAACTCCTGTCTAAGCGATACTGGGTCGCGCTCGCGGTTCTCCCACAACTGCGGATCGACCAGTCCCCTGCCCGGCATCGGCGAGGGCAGGCAGCAGGTGACGTGGGGCATGAAGATGACCTCCGCGCCCATCAGCGCCGTGATCCGCACGTTCTCCACCAGGTTGTTGTCGAAGCAGGTGAGGATCCCGCAGCAGACTCCGTTGAGGTCGAAGACCGTGTAGTCGTCGCCGTTGGTCAGGTGCGGACTGATGAAGGCGTGCAGCTTGCGGTGTCTCGCGATGAGGCCGTCGCCGTCAACGCACACGTAGGCGTTGTAGAGGGTGTCCGCCTCGTCCCTCTCAACCAGTCCCGCCAGCACCGTCAATCCGAGGTCGGCGGCCATCTCGATGAGCGACGCCGTGCTGGGACCATCGGGAATAGGCTCCGCGAGGTCGAGCAGTTGGTTTCTGTTGAGGTTTCGGACGAAGCTGTATGCAGAGATGCACGCCTCATGGAAGCTGACCGCTTCTGCCCCAGCCTCCGCCGCCTGCTCTGCGAGCCGGCGCATTACGGCGAGGTTGTGCTCCTTGTCGCCGTTACGGTTCTCGAACTGCGCCGCGCCGATCCGGATGTCTCTCACTCTGCGCACTCACCTTCGAGGTGGCACGGAGACTGCTACTGGTGTGTTGAGGTTACTATATCTGAGCGGCGAGCCTTACCCAAGCCGGGTGTGGCTCTTCGGCGGCGAGGGCGCGATCAGCGACAAGATGCGGTCCAGGTCCTCGCTGTCGTGGTAGGTGATGTGGATCGTTCCCCCACCTTTGGGCCGGGCCAGCACCGTGACCTTCGTCCCCAGGCGGTCGCGGAGACGCCGCTTGACCTCCTCTATGTGCGGATCAGTCGGCTGTTCCGGTGGCGCCGCCTCCTCCTCGGGCTCCTCCGGGACCGGCTCGGGCATCGCCCGGGCGAACTCCTCCGCCTCCCTCACGGTCACATCTCCCTCCTCGATCCTGCGAAAGAGCGTGTGCATCCGCTCAGGTTCGGACGAGAGAGAGAGCAGGGCGCGCGCATGGCCCTGGCTGATGCGTCCCTCCTGGAGCGCCTCCTTCATTGGCGGGGGCAGCTCCAGGAGGCGCAGCGTGTTGGCGATGGCCGAGCGGCTGCGCCCGAGCTGCTCCGAGAGCTGCTCCTGGGTTAACCCGAACTCCTGGACGAGGTGGCGAAGCGCCTCCGCGGTCTCGATCGGTCCGAGGTCGTGTCGCTGCAGGTTCTCGACCAGCGCGAGCTCCAGCATGTGCTCGTCATCGGCGTCGTGGACGACGCAGGGAATGGTCTGCAGGCCTGCGCGCATGGCCGCCCGCCAGCGCCGCTCGCCCGCGATGATCTGGAAGACCTCGGGCTCATCGGTGCGCCGCACGACGACGGGCTGCATGATGCCGTGCGCCTCAATGGAGAGCGTCAGCTCCTCCAGGCCCTCATCGTCGATGCCGTGGCGGGGTTGGTAGGGATTCGGCTCAAGCTTATCCACGCCGACCTCAAGCACGGCCCGGCTACGTGCCAGTGCCTCCCCGGAGATGAGCTCGCTCAGTCCGCGTCCCAGTCCCTTCTTAGGCATGCTCGAAGACCTCCCAGTAGAGCCGGCGATATGCGGCCGAGCCCGGGCAGTGCCTGTCGTAGATCACGGCGGGCAGGCCGTGGCTCGGCGCCTCGGCCAGACGAACGTTGCGCGGCACCTTGGCCTGGTAGGTGCGGCCGGGGAAGTTGTTGCGCACTTCCTCCGCCACCTGCTCGGCCAGGTTGGTGCGGCCATCATACATGGTGAGGATGGCCCCGGCGATGGTGAGCGACGGGTTGAGCTCGGCCTGTACCATGGATATGATCTGCAGAAGCTGCGTGAGGCCCTCCATAGCGTAGTACTCGCACTGCATGGGGATAAGCACCTGGTCCGCCGCTGCGAGGGCATTGATGGTAAGCAGGCCCAGCGAGGGCGCGGTGTCGATCAGAATGATGTCATACGCGTCCCTCACGGGCTCCAGGACCCGCCGCAGTCGCGTCTCGCGCGAGATGGCGTTGGCCAGAGCCATCTGCGCGCCGGCCAGGTCGATCGTCGCTGGCAGCACGTCAAGGTTGGGAGTGGCGGTCTGGAGGATCACCTCATCCACGGCGGGCCCGGGCTCCTGGTCCTGGCGGCAGATGAGGTCGTAGAGGCAGTACTCGATACCGTTCCGGTCGATGCCCAGTCCGCTGGTGGCGTTCGCCTGCGCGTCGGCATCAACGATCAACACAGACTGGCCCTCCAGGGCTGCGATCGCGCCGAGGTTAATGACGGTCGTGGTCTTCGCGACCCCGCCCTTCTGATTGACGACTGTCATGCATCTGGCCACCGGAGATCCCTCCAGCCTGGACGCCGAGGCGGCACTGCGCCAACATATTCCACAGGGTTTTCCACAATCGGTGGAAAACTAGCTCTGGCGGCGATAGGCACTCATAACGAGTCCGGAGACGGCGGTCTCCCGACTCCCGATGAGCTCTAGGGGGACCTGTACGATCCGGAAGCCGCGATCGTCCGCGCGGTGAAGGGCGGCGATGAAGCCACCGGGCCGGGTGATGCCGGCCGCAAGTGCGAGCGCATCCACCGCGGGTGCCACCGCGCGCAACACGACTGCGTCGTACCTGCGCTGCCGGGTGCCATCTGCGGCATCCAGAAGCACCGCGCGCAGATTAGGGAGGGCGAGTCGGCGAACAAGCATCTCACACGCAGTATACGCCCTTTGCGCGCGATCGGCAAGATCGACGTGCAGATTCTTCGCCAGAATCGCAATGGTGGCGCCGAGTGCGCCGGTTCCGGCGCCCAGATCGGCCAGGGAACCGTCTGCAGGGAGCTCTGGGAAGGCGAAGTAGGGGAGAGCCGGCGCCATGCCGCGATCCAGGACGGTGTCAGGGTGTTCATAGCCGGATATGCCAGATCCCGCGGCGATGACCGACAGACGTTCGGCCGCCACCATCAAGAGGGTGGCCTGCTCGTCGGATGGTGACAGCCCGACGGCGCGGGCAGCATCCAGGAAGCGATCGATGGCCTCGGGATGTTTCACGTGAAACATCTTCGAGGCGCGCGTCGGCGATTCCTCCCTGCCCGCCGGAATGTTTCACGTGAAACATCCTCTCGCTCGTGCATGAGTAGCCAGTACCGGGCGCGGCTCGGCGCTCATTGTTTCACGTGAAACAATCCCCCGTCACGGGCTCGTTCCAGGGAAGGACGGTACGGCGACGCCCCGGAGCGGCCCCACGACGAGCCGGGCCCCTACTGCGAGACACAGGCGGCTCCTTACGGGCGTGGGGCGCAGAGGGCGCGAGGATTGCCGCTGGTCGGGGGAAACAGCGCGGGGATCTGGGGCCGCGGGGCGAGACAGCCGCCTTACGTCAGGCGATGCGCGGCCGAAGCGGAGGAAATCGTGGGCCAAGGCAGGCGCAGCCTGCAGGAAAGGACAAGCGGTCCCTGCAAGGTGCGACCGGCTGGCCGAGACGGGAGCTGTGGAAAAGTCTGTGCAAGATGTGGAGTTGAAGCTGACCGAAATTCATCGCTGCCTGCGCAAGGCGTGTTCGGTGCCAATTGAGAGGAGCTCTCGCGCGAGGTCCGAGGCGACTAACATGGGTCCGTACGCGCAAGCAGACGTGCCGGATCGCACGTGCAAGTTGAGTTTCCCAAAGTTCCACAGGCTTTTCCACATGGGCAACGACGGGGCGACTGCCATGCCTGGCAGCGGACGTGGAGGCAGGAGCAAGGGGAACAGTCGGGCGTAACGGGAGAGCGGAGTGGTGGGGAAGTACGGAAGCGGAAACCGGGGGAGCGAGCCGAGCCACGGCGGGCGGCCTGGACGGCCGCGCGCTTCTCACGAGGTGGGCGAGAGCCGCACCTCGACGATGGCGTGCAGATCGAGCCGGGGCAGACGGAAGCGGGTGTATCCGTCCTGGACGCCGAAGGCGATCGGTCGGCCCGAGGGCCGCTCGAGGACGGCGGTCGCCTCGCCGCGGACGCGGATAGGCACGCCCATGACGGGGACGAGGTCCTCGCAGACCACGGGGCTGAAGCCCTGGCCGAAGCGCTGGTTCGCGTAGTTGATCAGGTGGAGGAAGCGGGAGGAGCCGCGCTGGCGCAGGACCGCCTCGACCTGCGCGGGGGCGTCAACGTAGGCCTCCTGCTCCGGCGCGACGCGATCGAGCATGGCGAGCGCGATGCTACGCAGCGGCGGGTACGAGTCGAGCTGGTAGAAGCGGAAGATGTCGAACGGGAAGTACACCACGTGGCCGTCTCCGAGGCGGCGCAGGAAGACGCTCGCGTAACCTGAGGGCCCTGCGGGCGGCGGGTTGTTCGCGGCGTAGAAGTGCTCGGGGGTCCGCTCATAGATCGGGTGGGCGAGTGCGGCCAGCGGCTCTGCACCTGCGGTGTCGCACTCGAGAGCGGGGATCGCCGTGCGGCTTCCTGCCTCGCCGGGGCTGCGGAAGAGCAGCGGCGCACGCGGGACATCGGCGTCGAACTCAAGGTCGGTGAGGTAGCCGCAGGAGTACGGCGCGAAGCCGCGCGGCTCCACTCCGCAGACCTCGCGCAGGAAGGTGGGGGAGACCTCCTCGCCATCTTCGTTTCGGGTGCCGCAGCGGTAGCTGGCGAGCAGCGCGCCACCGCTCCGGACGTACTCGCCCAGCGCCGCGACCTCCTCATCAGTGAGCACGAGCTGGTCTGGGACGAGCACGGCGTGGTAGTCCTCGAGGTGGTCGAACGCCCGTTCGGAGATGATGTCGAAGTGGCGCCCGGCGTCGCTGAGCACGCGGGCGGCGCCGAAGACGCTGATCAGGCTGCGGCGGAGCGGGCTGGGCTCGAGCCACTGGCTAAGGTGATGGGCGCGCGAAGAGTGCAAGACCGCGAGGTTCGGCACGCTGCGGGTGCCGGTGCACCATGGCTCGACGGCGCGGGCCCGTTCGTAGACGCGGCCGATGAGGTCGTAGGCGGCGGGATCGAGCGTGCCATCGTGGAGGGCCTGGTCGCCGATGTCCACGATGCCCCCATGGGCGAGGCCGGTCGCCGCCTCAATGTGGAGTTTGGTTACGCTCTTATAGGAGAAACTCGACCAACCACCGTAGTGAAAGCGGCTGGTGCAGCACTCGTAGGGCATGTCGAACTGCTGGAACCAGCGGGCCTGGAAGCCGGGGAGCCAGTCTTCGGGCGTGTGCGCCTCGCGGAAGAGCACGTCCGAGAGCACGTCGTTGTCGAGGTAGCACTGCGTGACGTCACCGGCGTGATTCCAACTGATGAGCAGATCGGGGTTGGTGGACCTGACGGTCTCGACCAGGCGCTCGCGGAAGCGCATCTCGGTGCCGATGCGGAACTCGTGGAGGAGGCGCGCGCCGTGCGTTCCGGGCGGGGGATCGACGGGCATGTCGATCCCGTGCTGGTCGCGGAAGAGGCGGCGGCAGGCCTCGCAGTAGCAGGCGGGTGGGTGGACGTAGGTGATGTCGAACCAGAGGCCGTCCACCGGGTAGCCCTCGGCGAGCTCGCGCGTCATCTCGACGATGCGGTCGCCGTACGGGGAGTTGAGGCACATCCACCACCAGAAGCGCGGATGGCGCCTCGGCTCGCCGGCGGCGTCGCGCTGCGTCCACTCGGGATGCTCCTGGCCCGCGCGGTGGTTCCAGGCGCAACTGACGTATGCGAGCACAGCGACGTCGCGGCGTCGGCACTCGGCGGCGACCTCGCGCACATAGTCGAAGCCGAGCTTCGAGTGTTTGTGGCCGACCTCGGTGTCGTAGTAGCAGTTCCCGTGATGGCAGTGGGCGAAGATGGTGACGGAGTTGACGTGGGCGTCCACAAGCGTCCGGACATACAGTTCGGCATCGAAGTTGGCGAACATGTGGGGGGCGTCCTCGGGCAGGTGCATGTCCAGGTGGACTTTGCGCT
>JALGUJ010000037.1 GCA_029820945.1 Candidatus Zipacnadia bacterium
TTGATGATCCAGCTTCGCCCCATCGCGGCCCATTCCGCCGCCTCGGGGGTGTCCGCTTCGTGGCTCTCGATCATGTTACAGTTGGGCAGCGTCCAGGCGCTGAGGCGCTCCCAGGTGTGCTCGCCGAATGGCGTGATGCGAGGGCCGGTGGGGTAGACGTTGTGCACCAGGGCCGGGATGGCCCGCACGATCACCTGCTCCGGCTCGCCCCTGACCGCCAGGGCGTGCCTGCCCGCGGGCAGCAGCCGCATGGCCTCCGCCGGCTCGTCGGCCCAGCGCCGCAGAGGCAGGTCCTCGCCATCCAGCGTGAGCGCGGCATTTCCCGCCACCTGGAAGAAGCACCAGCCGTCCCGTGGGTTCATGAACTCGATCTCGCGCCGCCCCAGCAGCCCGCGCTCCGCGGCGTTCGTCAGCTCGCTGCAGAGGTTGTTGAGCACCTCGATGCGATGCTCGCCGCCGGGTAGGACCGTCGCCAGGCCGTCCGTGGCCGCCGGCTCGCCGCCGTCGCCATCCACGAGGGCCGCGCGCGCGTCGTAGGCCCCCCACGCCAGCCGGTCCGCGTCGAACACCACGCGCGTCTCCGCCTCCGGCGCGTCGATGCGCCGCCGCGCCGCCACCTGGCCGGTGGCCCGGGATGTCAGCGTCACCTCAAGGGCCCCCGTGGCGCGCACCTCTTCGGCGACCTGCAGACCGACCTGCATGGCGATCCGCCCGGTCTTCCCCGACTCCATCTCCCGCCGCCATGGGTCCTCCACGCGCAGGCTGATGGGCTCGAGATACACCGACGCGCCCAGGTCGCACTGCTGCCTGTCCTCGTGGCCCTCATGGTCAACCGTCACCGCCATGCTCGCGGGCTCGTCGGATGGCGCGCGAGCGCGGGACACCAGATACAGATCGCTGCGCGAGGAGAACAGCGGCTCAAGCGGCGCGTGGCCCACGGCGACCTCCGTCTCAACACCCGGCTGGAGCCGGACCTCCTGCACGTCGCGTGGCGGCCTCTCGACCCACACCTGCAGCGGCTCGTCGGTCCAGTTGCGGAGCGTGGCGGTCAGCGCCCCCTCCGGGGCGCCGTCTCTCGCGGTCATCACCGTGCGGGCCCGGCCGACCTGAACCGTCGCCTCGCTCTCGAACGCCGCCCGCACCTCAGCCGGGGAGAGTGCGCGACCATAGAGCCGGATGTCGTCGAGGTCGCCCTTGAGGCAGCCGCCTGCCCACATGCCGGACATCCTGCCGGGCGTGGGCGCCCTGCTGATTGGCAGCGGCATGCGCATGCTCGCGACCGGCTCCGCATCCACGTACATGGTGGCGCGTGCCGCATCCGAATCGGCCACCACCGCGAGGTGCTTCCACGAGCCGTCCAGCAGTGCGGCGTCGGCGGAGAGGATTGCGTTGCGGGCGCCGTCGGCCCACTCGAACATGATGACCCGATAGGAGCTTATGCGCAGGTTCAGGTTGCGCTGCACTCCCGCGCCACTGTCGCCGAAGATGAGGCGGTTCGTGTCGGGGGCCTCGGACGCGCGGGTCCTGACCCAGACCATGAGCGTCAGGTCGCCCTCCAGGTTCATCGAGTCCACGTCGGCGTAGGTGACGACGTCGTCCACGCCGTCGAAGCGAAGCGCGTGGCCGCGCGGGGAGGGGACCCACTCGGGCCCGTTCAGCGTGGCATCATGTCCGTTACCGCTGAGGTCGCGCGCGAGGTCGCCGCCGCCCTCGTCGAAGCTCCAGTGAGCCACCAGGTCGTCGCCGCGTGCATGCCCGGCCACCATCAGGGCCAACGCAAGCACTGCTGCCACGATCGGCACCGTCGCTCGATCACTCATGCCTCTCGTCACCGCTCTGAGCCCGCGGCCTCCCGGCGTTCACCGAGCGCGGGTCTCGGCGAGAAACACCGGGTACCGGTGGTCCTCGGTCAGCAGGTGATCCACGATCCAGTCCTTCAGGAAGGCGACGAAGCTCTCGTCGAGGTCGATTTCGCCGTGCGCGAGCCTGTTCGCGAAGTCCCGGGCCTTCGCCAGCAGCCGCTTGTGCCTGCGGCGGTGTCTCTCGAGCCCCGGGAAGCCGGCATCGGCCATGAGCTGCTCCTCGTCGTCGAAGTGCGTCTCGGCGTGCTCGATCAGGGAGTTCAGGAGCTCTGTCAGCAGCGGCTTCGCGGCGCCTGAGTCCATGGCCTGATGCAGTCTCTCGGTCATCTCGAAGAGCCGTCGGTGCTGGCCGTCGAGCGCATCGACGCCCGTGGCGTACTGCTCCCTCCAGCAGAACACGGGTGTGCTGACGAGTCGGGGGTCGAGGAGCAGGCGCATGCGCCGCTGGTAGACCTCAAGGAGCTTGAGACGAACCACCGGGATGTTGCGGACCGCGTCTGCAGGGAGCCGGTAGATCTCGGCCCGCGCGTCCGTGCGCACGCGCAGCAGGCCGGGCGTTCCGTAGAGCACGCTGCTCTCGCCGTAGAAGTCGCCCGCCGACAACTCCTCGACCGGCGAGTCGTCGAAGAGCAACTGCACCTCCCCGTCCCTCACCAGCCGTATGCCGGAATCGGCCACCGATTGCGGCTCCGGGCATGCCTCCAGGGTGTGAGGCCGCATGGCCCGGGCAATCCGGTTCTGTACGGGGTACGAGATGCCCTCGGAGAAAAGCCAGGTGCTCGCCAGGAACTCGCGCGCCGCCTGAAGGCTCTGGATGTCCTGGAGCAGTCCGTTGCGGCGGATGAACTCGACGTAGGTGCGGCAGGGCACGCGCAGAGCTCGGACGCAGTTGGCGGTGCGGCAGGTGAACTCCGAAGGCGTGCCCGAGAGCGCGGAATGCTCGCCCACGACCCCACCGGCTGAGAGCGCCGCGGTTCCCGCTCGTGAGCGGGACACGGGCCGCATGACATCCACGTCGCCGGTCAGCAGCAGGTGGATGTCGGTGTTGCGTTCGCCCGCCCGCAGGATGATGGTCTCGGGGTTGAAGCCGACGATCGGGTTGTTCAGCAGGATCTCCAGCTCATGCTGCGGCACAGAGGGGAAGTACGATCGCAGGTAGCGGGCGGCGCGGTCTCGCACGTAGTCCTGATGTGAGGCGATGAGCACATCCGCCGAGCCGAACGTCGCCCCGGAGCCGATCTCCTTCTCGCGGTCGGTTAGCTCGCGGGCGGTGTGAGAGAGAATGATCTTGTCGGATTCATCTTCCCTGAAGTCCTCGGCACTCCCGTGGACCGGCGCCCCGCCGATGTCGATCTTCTTCACCGTGGCCTGGGTGAGGTAGGCGCGCCGGACCTGCTCGAAGAGCTCGCGTGGGATTCCCTGCTCTTCGGGGCTTCCGGAGATCATCTCCTCGAGCACGCTGAGAGTGATGATGTCGCCCAGGTGGGCGTAGCTGCGGTAGCCGGCCCCGGATGCGGCGCGGAACATAAAGACGGTCGTCTCCACGGGGTGGGGTGAGAACATGGGCATGACCTGCAGCCCCGCGATGTCGTTCCAGACCCCCGTCTCGAGGTCGTGAACCTCGAAGAAAGGCAACACATCGTCCCGGTCCATCGACAGCAGGGCCGACAGCTTCCTGGCCACGGAGTCGCGCACCCAGGGGGCCGCGAAGTACCTGATTCTGCGGTCCGAACGCATGAGTGCGGTGAGCCCACAGAAGTGATCGTCGTGCGCGTGCGTGTGGAAGATGCCCTCGATCTCGTTCGCGCTGATGCCCAGAGCCTGCAGGCTGTGGAGGACGTTGGGGCCGGCGTCCACCAGGTAGACCTTGCCCTGGAAGATGAGAACGCTGGACATGGCCGGCCGGCCCGCATCCCAGCCGTCGCCGTTGCCGGAGTGCACGACCATCCAGTAGCCGCGCTCGATCAGGTGATATCCCAGCGTGTAGGGCACCTCGTAGTTCTCGCCGGGAGCCAGGTTAAGGTCAACCGTGACGCTCTCTCCGCCGTAGCGGAACTGGAACACGTTCGACGCCAGGCGGCGCAGTGACACCCCGCCGTCGATCTCAACGCGATCGCCGTCAAGAATGATGCAGTCAACGAGGTCTTCGGTGGGGAGGATCGTCCCGTACGCCAGTTCCGACTTCAGATGGATCATGGTGCGTGCCATGTCGGGGGGCAGGCCGGCCTCGGTCATCTCCTCCTCGGAGACGAGGCCGTAGATACCGCGATGGATGTAGCGCAACTGAGCCGTGACCTGCTGAGCGGAGCCGATGAGCACCGGCCTGGCCCCGGTGTTGTTGGGATGCCCGGGTATGCCCATCCCCTGCCGGTAGAGCATCTGCATGACGGGGAACTCGGCCAGGTTCGCGAAGCTGCCCTTCTGCACGGGCACATCGGACAGCAGGATCGCATTGGGGCCGGTCTCGAAGTCCACCCCGTCCGCCTCGCGGCGGACGATGAGGCCCCTGCGCATCATCTGCTTGACGCTGTCCGCCGGACAGCCGCATAGGACGCGAACGTCGGCCTCGGGCACCTCTACCCAGTAGATCCCGTTGGCGACCTTCATCCTGGTGAGGTTGCTCATAGGTGCACCCTCGCTGGCTCGCTGCCTGCTCCAAGTCGATACTTCCCCGAGCGGTGCCGACGACCTGCAGATCGCTGCGCTGACGGCCTGTCCCGTCTCTGCGTGGGAGCCGTGTCGCCACGTCGGCCACCTCGGTGCGCTTCCAGGGGCAGGTGTCGGCCGAAGGCCGTCGAAGGCGGCCGGCAGGAGGAACGGACTGCGCGGACCCGTGCGCGGTTGTGGCATCAGTGATGGGAGTGACGCGACGTGACGAGACAGATGCTGCTGGTCACCGCCGTGCTGAGCGCGACGCTTGCCGGGGCGCAGGAGGCGCTCTGGCAGGCCGACTTCACGGCACAATCGCCCCGGCCGAACGCCGGCTTCACCACCTACCGCACCGAGGGCTCTCCCGTCGTGGTGAGCGAGCTTGAGGAGGGGGACCGGAGGCTGGTGCGGGCGGAGGCGCCCGGTGAGCGGAAGCTCGAGGGCCTGCGCATCAGCACCGCGCCGGTGCTGCCAGGCGGGCGGCGCTGCACCGTCCGCGCGGAGGTGCGCGGGGCCGGAGAGGTGTGGCTCATCGCGAACTCGCGCAACGGCTGGCTCTACAGCCGCGAGACCGCCGCCCTGACCGATCGGTGGCGGGAGATCGAGCTCACCAAGCCGCTGGCGCTGAGCGACGACCGCATGAGCATCTGCCTGGTCACGCGCGAGGCCGCGCCGATGACGCTGGAGGTGCGCTCTCTCGCGGTCTACCTGGAGCCGGCCCCCACCACCTGGGACGTCGAGGTGCCGCCGGTGCGCATCGAGGCGGAGGCGCTCTCGGCCTACGACAGGCACGTGGCCGAGGTTGAGGGCGCATCGGGTGGGGCAGTGGTACAGGGCTCCGATTTCGCGTTGCTCAGCGGCGTCCCGTGCCCGCGCACGAGCCGGCCGATCCACATCTTCGGCCGCGCCCGCATGGCCGACGACCAGAGCTACTGGTCGGTCATGGCGGATACGGGCACCGGCGCACAGCGCGTCAACCAGATGTTCGGCGAGCACACGCGCGACTGGCAGTGGATCGGGGACGAGCCCTTCACCCCGGCGATGGTCGGTGACGACTTCCGCGTGCAGCTCTACGGCTCCGATGATGCCCCCGCCGAGTCGGTGCTGGACTACGTCGTCCTCACCACGAACCCTGACCCGACGGCGGACGAGCTGGCGACGGCCCGGCGGCTGTCGCCGGTCGGGACTCCAGCGCTGTCCATCGGCCGCACCTCCCGACCGCCCGCGCTTGATGGCGTCGGGGACGACGCCTGCTGGCGGGACGCCGTGGCCCTCAGCGGATTCACGCGCATCAGCTCGCCTCTCCCGGCCCGGCATCCCTCGGAGATGCGGCTGTGCTGGGACGACCAGAACCTGTACTGGTGGTTCCGGGGCGAGGAGCCGGTCCTGCGGCCCGAGATGAACCGCCTCCACGAGTTCCGCAGGTCGATCACCCAGCGCGACGGGCGTGTCTGGGACGACGACTGCGCCATGCTGATCCTGGACACCGGCGACGGGATCTTCGACCTCTTCGTCAACGCGCTGGGGACGGTCAACGACGCGCGCATCCGCGACCCCGGCAGCATGTGGAGCAGTCGTGACGAAGGCTTCGACGCTGACGTGGAGAGCGCGTCTGAGATCGGGGATGGCTTCTGGACGGTGGAGGCACGGGTGAGCCTCGCCGGCCTGGCCGCCGGGCCGCCGGGGGCGGGCGACTCCTGGTGCTTTATCGCCGGGCGTATCGAGCAGGCGGACGATGAGTCGAGCGCCTGGAACCTCTGCTCGCCCGGGTTGCACGACCCGTCGGCCTTCGCCGAGCTGCGATTCACCGCCGACACGCTCGGCGCGACCGTGAACCTGCCTGACGTGCTGCGGCCCGGCTCCAACGAGGTGCGTTGCTCCCTCGGCGGCGGCGAGGGTGGGGCCCTGCTCGGGGCAAGCGTCCTTCGCGACGAGAGCACGGCTCGGGCATGGGCCTTCGGTGAGGCGGGGGGCCAGGTGGCCGCGCCGCTGCCGATCGAGGGCGAGGGCGAGGTCGCGTTCTCCTACGCGCTGCTCGACGCCGCGACGCTGGAGCCGCTGGTGCTGTCGCCGACCTACAGGCGCAGTGTACGATCGTCGATCGCACGCGTGACGCTGGAGACCGAGAGTCCCTACCGGCTGCTGGTGAACGGTCAGGTCGCCGCGTCGGGCGCCTCGGGCGAGGGCGGCGAGCCGGCCGAGGTCTTCCTGCAGAAGGGCGTCAACGCCTTTGCCCTTGAGCTGGAGAGCCCCGCGGATGTGCGCATCGAGGCCGGCGATCTCGTCGTGACCGGCTCCGATCCCTGGCGCATCGCCCCGGAGGACGTGGCGGACGCCTCCGCGCCGAAGCTCGATCCGCGCGGCTGGGAGGTCGCATCTGCCGATGCGGCGGGCGGGCGCATCGGCCCCGGCCGGCTGCGCTTCGAGATCCTCCTGGAGGACACCCGCGTGTTCCCCAACTCCCAGCCGGCGCTCTACGTCTGCCGCGGCGCGCCCCAGCACGTCACCATCGTCGCGCGCGGCCTGCCGGGGCACCTGCTGGAGGGCTACCGCTGCCACCTGTGGCTGCCAGAGGGCCTCGCGGCGGCGGAGGTGACCGGCTACTACGCCGGTGGCATCGACTGGCTGCCGGAGTACGCCATCAAGCGGGCGGGTGAGGCCGAGATCGATGGAGCACCGTATGCCCACTACGTGGTGACCGCCGACCGGGCGATCCGGTACCGCGACAGCGTGCGGATCCTGGAGCTGTTCAACGTTTTCCTTGCCTGGGATGAGGGCGCGGAGCCCGAGGACCGCGACTATGCCGTCTACTACGCGGCCGAAGCGTTGGACGGCAGCATCCGTGAGGTGTGCCGGCACTTCACCGTGCGGCCCCTGCCCGAACTGGAGGGCGAGCAGCCGGAGCGCCTGGTCTGGCAGCTCTGGGGTAGCTTCTTTTCGGCCATGAACAAGCCGGAGGGCAAGGAGCTGTCCCTGCAGACCATGGGCGCCGCCGGCTTTAACAACCTGGTCTCCGGCGACCAGGAGACGTCGGATCTGGGCGACGCCCACGGCGTTGACAACGTCCTGGGCATCAACTTCGAGTCCTGGAGCATCGATATGAGGCCGTGGCTCGAGGAGCATCCCGGCGATGCCCTGATCGACCGCGACGGCGAGGCCAGCGACCTCTACGCCTGCCCCTCGGCGGTGCTGGGTGAGGCCTGGCCGCACGTGGAGCAGAGCCTGAAGGCGCTGATCGCCGACCGCCGCCCCGACTGGGTCACCTGGGACTTCGAGTCGGGCGTAATGACCGGGTATCTGTCCTGCTTCTGTCCGCGCTGCCTGGCGGCCTTCCGCGAGCACGCCGGCATCGCGGAGGAGGTGGAGCTGAGCGCCGACATCATCGAGGGCGACTTCCTCCCACAGTGGACCGAGTTCATGAACCTGCGCATGGCGCGGCTGGCGCGCAGGTTCAAGGACACCTGCCACGCCGCCGAGCCGCCTGCCCGCCTGCAGATCTACAGCGGCTACCAGTCGGACGACACCAGGTGGCGCTACGGCGTGGACTGGGCCATGATCGGCGAGCTGGAGGCCTGCGACGCTGCCTCGTGCGGCTACGGCCGGCGTTGGGAGCGGGTTCGCGCCACGCACGAGGCCCTGCGCGGCATCCCGCTCATCATCGGCCAGCACGTGCGTCCGTCCGACCGCAGCTCCGACGATGTCTTGGCCCCGTGCACGCGGGCGGTGCTGCTCCGGCGGCTCATGGACTGCACGGGCGGGATACTCATCTACGACCGCATGCCCCTTGAGGGCCGGTCGTGGCGGGCGAGCGCGGAGGTCTCGCGCCTGGCTGCGGCCCACGAGGACGTGTTCGCTGACGGCGAGTTCGCGCCGCTGGAGGGCGTGCCCGAGGGCGCGGACTGGGCGGGCGCGCGCAGCCTCGGGGAGACGATGATCCTCGCGCTGATGAACGGTTCAAGTCAGCCCCGCGCCCTGTCGCTGACTCTCCCGGGCGGCTACCGGCGCTGCGTGGAGTTCTTCACCGGGGAGACCGCCGAGCCGGGCACCGAGGTGTCGCTGGAGCTCGATGGCGGTGATGCCCGCGCCTGGGTGCTGGAGCGGTAGGCCGGCGCTCCGGGCATCTCTGGGTGACCACGGTCAACTTCTCTCTCGACATGGGCTGGATGCCGTCGGAGTTCATGGAACGCCCGACCGCCCACGACATCCACGTGCTGTGACAGCCCGCAACGGACGAGTCGTCCTTGAGGGGTACGCTCAGGACCGAGCGCCTTCTCTGCCCTGAGCCGGATGGGGGCTGAGCGCGCGCGTTACCCGGCACGGTGGCAGGTGGATGGACCCTCCCGAGACCGCGCCGGTCCGCATGTAAGTTGATTGCGCCGGCGGGCGCTACCCGCCGGGCTGCGGCCCCATCGAGGCGGCCAGCGTCTGCCACCTATGGGTCAGGTAGTCCAGGGCCGCACCCGCCGGTACGGTCTGCGCGCTATCGGCGGTCACGGAGCTGACCTGCGTCTCGCCGGTCTGTGTCCAGGACGGCAGGGCGGCGAGTTCGCCGTCGCTTTCCAGCAGGCGCCCGCTCCCAGAGAAGTCCGGACCCAGGGTGAACTCGCCGCTCACTCCGTCGCCGAAGTCCGAGGCCATCTGCGCCCAGCGGTCGGGGCTTTCAGGCGTGGACGACAGGGCGAAGTCAACCTGTGTGCCGTCGAAGACGTAGCGCCCGGTGGCATCCTGTGTGAAGTCGGGCAACATGGCGCCCGGTCCCGGCAGGGGGACCTCGAGATCGAAGGTCGAGCCGTCGCTCTGCTCCGAATGGATGGTCGTCCTGTCGCCCACGGTCGTGGCCGTGAAGTCCTGCCGCAGGCCATCGGGCAACACCGAGGAGCCTTGCAGGGCCGTCGTGTCATCCGAGCTGTCAAAGACCGTGCCCCGATCGTCCAGGACGCTCGTGTAGTTGACCTGCGTCCCGTCGGAGGAGGTGACCTCCCACGTGGTGGTGGTCACGGAGACCCCGTCGAACTGCGGGACCGACTGGTGCACCGTCTGAGTGCGGCCGTCTGGATACGTGATTTCCAGCACGGCGCTCCCGTCCGGGAAAACGGTCAGCACAGACTCCGTGCCGTCGGCGCCGCGGAAGGTCTGGCTGACCGAGCCGTCGTCGTTGAACACGGGCTGGCCCACGGACGGCCTCTGCGTGCCCGTCTGGCGGCTGACCAGACCGAAGAGGGTCTGGCCCCACTGCTGCACGAAGAGCACCGCGGACACCTGAGCGGGAGCGTAGCGTGAGCCGAGCGTCTGCAGCAGGCCACTGGTTCCGGCGGAGCAGCCGGCCAGCGCCACCACAAGACCTGCCAGTAGCAGGGCGCACAGCAGACTCGCCGTCTTTCGCATCCTTGTCGCCTCCCGGGACGCTCAGTGTCTGTACTCGACCCCCGCGAAGACGGACAGACCGGGCTGCGGGAAGCCCAGGAAGGTCTGGTAGCTCTCGTCCGTCAGGTTGTAGATCTCCAGGAAGTAGCTGTCCGCGAGGCTTCGCTGATACTGAGCTCGCAGATTCGCCACGAAATGGCTGGGGACCGTCCTGGTGTTCTCCGGGTCATGGAAGCGCTCGTCCACCCACAGGCCCTCAATGCCAACGCGCCAGCCGCTGTCGTCGATGTAGTCGAGTCGGCCACCGAGCTGCCACTCCGGTGCGTACGGCCACTGCATGCCGGTGAGCTGCAGCTCGGGGAAGTCCCCGTCCGTGTCCTGCCGCCGGACCCACGCCCGCCCCACCACGTGGTCGCTGAGCCACTTCTCGGCCGCTGCGTCCAGCACCCAGCGCTCACCGTCCCCGACCAGGACGCGCTGAGGCAGGCCGGCCGTGCCCGGGTCCTCAACGTCGATGAGTAGGCCCCTCACATCCTGCCTGACGGCGGATGCCGTCAGCGCGCCATCCGGGCCGACATGCCGCTGATAGCGCAGCGCGTAGCTTCGCGCCGCCCCCCCGTTGTTGAAGTCGAGGTAGCCCAGGCCCTGCGGGCTGGCCAGGGGCTCGGTGGTGGCCAGTTCGGCGATGTCGCTGCGGAAGATGGGGTCGGCGGTGAGCGACAGCCAGCTTCGCTCGTCCGGGCGATAGAGGACGGAGAGCTTGGGAAGCGCGACGCTGTCGGCGTCCTCCTGCCGGCCCCATCGCTCGCCGACCAGCACGCTAAGCCGGTCACTGACGTCGGTCTCCACTTCGGCCCACGCAGATTCAGTCATTGGCGCTGAGCTCTGGGTGAAGGGCTGGAACCTGGGCAGCGCTCTGCCGGGCACCACGGTGCCCACCGCCCCAAAGCGCACACCGTCGCTGCAGCGGCGGGCGTAGCCGGCGGAGGCCCGGGTGGAGTCGCCGAGGTCAGCATCCACGCGGACCTCCGAGGTGTTCTCGGTCTCCTCACTGTCGAGCGAGCGGAAGGGGGTGTCATCGGCCCCCTGTAGGCTCTCCGGGTTGCGGAACGCGAAGTCCCTGTCTCGGTAAGAGTGCTTCAGTGTCGCCGTCACGTTTGACGAGACGCGCTGGCGCCAGGCCAGGAGCGCCTCAGCCCCCGTGAAGGAGCGGTGGTCATCGGGATCCGCCGCGCGCGCAGCGGTCTGCGCACCCGGCAGCCCGGCGTCGGTGTCGAGCCAGGTTCCATAGAAGACGAGCTGCGTCTCAGGGCTCGACTGATGGCCGGCTATGACCTCGACGAACCGCTCGGAGCTGTCGTGGTTCGCCGCGCGGAAGCCGCCGCTCTCCTCCGCCATGCCGCTCGCGAAGTAGGTGAGGCGGCCGTCGGCTGCGAGGCCGCTGTGTCGCGCCTCTGCGTGGATCGTGTCGTGGCTGCCGAGCGAGGCCGTCGTCTCCGTGCGCGCGTAAAGCCGCGTCTCGAGCATCGCCGAGGGGTCCTTGGTGAGCGCAGTCAGGATCTCGCGAACCGCGTCGCGCGCCCGGTCCTGCTCGAGGTAGAGCTGCGCCAGTTGGTAGTGCGCCTGCGGGTAGTCCTCGTCGAGCGCGACTGCTTGCCGCAGCTCGAACAGCGCGCGGTCGGTGCGTCCCTGCCTTGTCTGGATGCGGGCGAGCACCGTGTGCACGAATGGCGACCGCTCGCCCAGCTCGAGGGCGCGCTCCCCCATCTGGAGCGCCTTGGCGTGCTCGTTGAGTTCGAGATGCACAAAGGCCAGGTTGGCGTAGGGCAGACCCCATCCCGGCTGCAACTCGATGGCCTGCTGCAGGTGCTCGATCGCCAGCGGCATCTCCCCGGCAGCGGCGTAGAGCCCGCCGAGGTTGTTCTGCGCCGACGCCGAGTCGGTGTCGAGCGCCAGCGCCGCCTTCTGCTGGTTCAGGGCCTCGCGGAAGCGGCCCCGCCGCGCCAGCACTCGGGCCCAGCCGGTGCGGGCCTCCGCCAGATTCGCGTCCAGCGTCAACGCCTGCTGGAACTGCTCGTCCGCCGCCTCCGGATCGTTGTTGAGCATCAGCAGCAGACCGTACGTGCTGTGGGCGGGCGCGCTGGCGGGGTTCAGGCTCACGGCGGCGCGGCCCTGCTCGAGCGCGTCCTCAAGCTCGCCCTCCGCCGCCAGGAGCTTGGCCAGGGTCAGGTGCCCGCGAGCCGACAGCGGGTTGATCTCCAGCGCCCGATCGAGCTCGAGCCGCGCCCGCTCGAAGTCACCGCTGAAGAAGCAGGCGGTCCCCAGAGCGTCGTGCGCAAGCGCAGACACGGGGGCCGCCTGTGCCGCCGCCGAGGCCGAGCCCACTGCCTCGTCGAGCTTCCCCTGGACCAGGCGGACATAGGCCAGGTAGCTCAGCGCCAGGTGATCGTCGGGCGCCAGCTCGGCGGCCCCAGAGGCCGCGGTGGCGGCGGCTTCCAGGTTCCCGAGTCGCAACTCGACCGCGGCCAGGTAGGCCCGCGGCAGCGGGCTGTCGGGAGCACTCGCGCCGGCGCTCTCCAGCGCCTCCCGGGCCGCCTGGTTCTCCCCTCGGGCAACCGCCACGAGGGCCCGGCCCAGCAGCCAGCGGGCGTTCTCGGGATCGGCCTCCGCCGCCCGCGCGAAGCTTGCTTCCGCCTCGCTCAGATTGCCGGCCTGCAGCAGGGCGTAGCCCAGCAGACCCTGATACTCAGCGACATCAGGCGCGAGTTCCGCCGCCCGCTGCGCCGCAGCCAACGCCTCTTCGGTCTCGCGCAGGTCCAGCAGCACCGCGCTCAGCTCCGCGTGCGCCGCCGCATCGTCGGGACGCGCATCCGCCGCATCCTGACGCTGCTGGCGCTGTTGCTCGAGCGCATCGGGGTCGGTGCCCACCTGCGGGGGCAGCTCCAGCTCGATCATCAGGTTCTGGAGGCTCGCCTCCCACGCCTGCAGGCTGGCCGGATCGACGACTATCGGCCGGCTGGGCGCCTCTCCCGGCCTCGCGGTGCTCTGCTGAGAGGCCTGCACGGTCACACTGCCCAGGTCGTTGAAGAAGTCCACCTCGCCTGTGGCGACGGTCAATACGGTGGTCCCGTCCTCGAGCACCTCCATCTCGAGCGTTGTGCCTCGGACGGCGGCGGTTGCCGTCCCGCCCACCATCGTGGCCGCTGTGCCGGACACGATCAGGGCGAAGATCCGTCCCTGGGAGAGGTTCGATTGAGTTGCACTGCGGACGACCAGGTCGGTCCGCTCGGCCATTCGGACGACACTTCCATCCGGGAAACCGATCCAGCAGCGCGCGCCGCGGTCGGTGCGCACGCGACTCCCTGCCGGCAGCAGCGCCCCCGCCTTGCTCGACACGAACTGCCCGGTCGTTCCGACTCGGTGGCTGACCCTCCCCCGTAGCTTCGTGATCTTCGCCTTCTGCGTCGCGGCACGTGCCTCGCCTGCGGTCAGCAGCAGAGCCGTACAGGCGAGCGCGGCCAGCGATAGGACGACCGTGCTCCTGCGGTACATGAGCAGACGTCCCTCCCTCTAGCGCATTCTGGTCGGCTGAGGTGCGGGATGCGTCTCGTCCGGTTTGCCCGTTGGGGCCTTCGGTCAAGGCCCCAACAGGCTTGTTGATGGCTCTACCGCTGTAACTTCACTGTGCACAGGCCACTGGCCTGCCGGCCGTCGTCGGTTCGCGCGGTCAGGCGGATCAGGTAGGTGCCGTTGGGCACCGCCAGGCCGCGGTCGCTGCAGCAGTTCCACGCGAGGCTGTTGACGCCGCTCTCGCAGTCGCGGTCGGCCACGAGGGTGCGCACGGGCCGGCCGGCGATGTTGAGCACCTCCGCCTGCACCTGGGCGTCGCAACTGAGCGTGAAGACCACCTCCACCGCCCGATCGCCCGGCAGCGCCGACATCGAGGAGACCATCGCGCCCGCGTCGCGCCGGCGCACCTCGACCCGGAACTGCCGCTGCGCGCCCTCGCCGCCGGACACGAACTCATACGCCGACTGCGTGCGCATGTACACGCGCTTGCCCGACGCCGGGTCCACGAAGTACGCCACCAGGTCGTTGGGCAGCTCCGACAGGTCCGGCCAACTGATGCGCACCGGCGTCTCCGCCGCGGCGGTCGCCACCACCAGGTCCCAGGCGGCGCTCTCGATGGGCGCGCCGCGCAGGTCCAGCGCGTGGCCCGGTGAGCCCTCGGGCAGCTCGCCGGCGGACTCCACGAACAGGTCCACGCCAGGTCCCAGCGGCGGGTGCGGCTCGCTGAGCACCGGCGCATCGCCGCCCACGCCCACCGCGGTGCAGATGTCGCCGAAGCCCTCCACCTCCGCCACCAGCCGGATCCGCCAGTCGTCGGCCGACGGCGTGCGGCTCTCGGCCACCGTGTCCTCGGCGCTCTCCGTCGAGACGCCGCCCGTGATCGACAGCGTGCACGCGCGGCGCGCGGAGATCAGGTAGCCCTGCCAGGGCTCGATCTCGCCGGGAGCCCACCACGGGTTGACGGGCACGTTCAGCCGGTGGAAGCCGAAGCAGGCGGTGTCGATGCCCGCGGGCATCGTGGCGGACGCCGCGTTGTGCCAGCCGTAGATCGTCGGCCACAGCCAGCGCCGGCGCACCGCGTCCGTCAGGGGCAGGGTCTCGTCGTTCCGGGTCACCATCACGTGGTCGTCGTCCCAGCCCACCGCCTCGTTGAAGGGGCAGCCGATGATGCTCCAGCCGCGCGGCAGCTCGATGTCGAAGGGCTCGCCGGGATCGGCCGGTTGCCCGGTTACCTCCACCGTGCCCTCCCGCTTGGCCTTCAGCCAGTAGCCGCGGCCGAGGGTGAAGTCGCGCACGCGCCGGTTGGGGTACAGGTGGTGGCGCCAGCCGATCACGTCGAACAGGAGCCAGTGCCTGCGCGCCTGTCCAAGGCCGGCCAGCACGTCCGCCGGCGACGGCTCGTCGGGCTGGACCGGCACCGAGAAGCGGTACCAGCTTCTGCTCAGATCGGCCGCGACGGTCGTGGCCGCCGGCACGTGCACGGTCAGGAGCTGCTCGGACACGTTCCCGGTGGGATCGATGGCCTTCACCGTCACGGTGTAGGTGCGGCCGTCGGGGTCATCGTCATCGCGCTCGGCGCGCAGCAGCAGGGAGTGCGGGGCCTGCTCGTCAAGCACCCAGTCGGGCTCCAGGCCGCCCTCGGGCTGGTCGCTGGTCACCTCGCCCACGAACCAGTCGGCCGGCTGCGGCTCGCCCTCATCGTTGCTGTCGCTGACCTGCACGTCCAGCGTCATCTCCACCATGGCGCCGTCGGCCCGCCAGAGCGTCTCGGGCCAGATGCTCGCCTGCTCGATGGTGGGCGGCGTGGTGTCGCCCGCCTCGACACCCCCGGTGGGCGGCGTGTACAGCTCCACGCACTCGAAGGTGCCGCCCACGGCCGTGGTCAGCAGCAGCGACTCGTCCTGCACGTTGTTGTCATCGGGCACCACGAAGGCGGTGTAGGAGTCGGCGGGCAACTGCGGCTCGGGGTCCTCCTGGATATCGTCCCAGCTCTCGTAGACGTACTCCTGGCCGGGCTCGTCGCCGGGCGGCGGCGGAGGTGGCGGCTGGACGGCCGGCGGCGGCAGCTCCTCGCCGGACTGCTCGGGCGGACCGGGCAGCTCCTGAATCGCCGCGATCAGCGCGTCCGCCGCGTCACGCCACGCGTCGGCCAGGCCCTCGGGGAGGAGGCGGGGCAACTGGCACCATCCCGCGACGCCGCCCGCGTCATTGACGTCAACCGCCTGCGACTGGCCTCCCCACGCGCTGGCATGGAGCGACCTCCTCGGGTATCCCGGGGCATACAGGTCCCACGTGACCCCCTGACTGCCGTAGTACCCCACGGCGTCGCCCAGGGAGTTGACCCCCAACGCTTTGCTACTGCCGAGGGGGATCGGCGTGGCATCGTCGTCGTTCAACCAAGCCCAAGCGCTGCCGGAGTCGTCGCCCACCATGTAGCCATCGTCACTGATGTCCTGCACACGGACGTGGCCTGAGTAGGAACCGCGGGGCAGGACCAGTCTGGCCTCTCCGCCCGTGACGGACGGCGGGTCCCAGCGGAAGGGCCGGTAGCCGGAGCCAGTCGAATACATCCCGCCGATCTGGCCAACGTTGTTGATGGCCGTTGCGGCGTAGTTGCGGTCTGGGATAGGATCCGGTTGCACTGGATAGACCCCCCCGTCACGGATCTCATACACGAGCGTGCGGAGGTAATCGTCAATGTCCCTCGCCCAGGCCACTATCTGCCCAGAATCGTTGATTCCGTAGAGCTCGAACTCGGAGTACCCGCGCGGCGGGGGGACGCCGACTACTGTATAGCCGCCGTTCCCGTCGGGCCACCAGAGCACTCCGATGCACCTCCCGCTGTAGGACTCGAAAACAGCGCCGACCACGTACCCCTCGCTGTTGATGTCCCTGGCGGTCGTGAGGTACGAGGGTGGCATATCGAAGTCCATGGCGATCATCTCTGCGGCAGCGTGCAGATCGACGAAGCCATCGTCACCCAAGCGCGAGTCCCACAGGAAGGCGTAGTGCGTGCTGCCGGTCGGCTTGCAGTAGCCGGTGACGACGCCGCCGTCGTTGACCTTGCCGTACACACCGCCCCAGTACGGCCATGAAGACGGGCGGAAGAGGATGGGCTGGTTCGCCTCCAAGGCCCCGACGAGGCCCTTGAACTCCTCCGTGAAGTCCACGGCCATGTCCCAGTAGTCCTGGTACGTGATGCCCTGGGTGGACTCCCCCGGATACACCTCGTCGCCCTTGGTCAGCGAGGCCCACACCTCGGGGCGCAGCTTGTCCTCGACGAGGTTCCACCGGTCGTCGTCGCTGATGTAGCCCGCATCGCGCGCCGCCTCGATGTCGTCCATCAGCGGCTGGATGTGGTCGTCGATCACCGCCTGCACCCGGGAGTGGACGATGTCCGGGTGGGGCAGGTCGCCGACCGCTGTCATGCTGCGCATCAGCGCCGCCTGCGGCAGCAGCGCCTCCTCCGGCCACACCATCTGCGCCAGCTCATCAATCGTCGCCGGAGCGACCTCCAGGACCTGCAGCGAGACGTTCGAGAGGTCGATCGGCTCCTCGGTGTCGTTGATGAGCAGCCACACGTACTCGCCGGTCTCGGGGTCGTAGCGCACCTCACCGCCGCCCGCCACGCCCTGCAGTTGCTCGGGATCGTACAACGCGCGCATCACGCCGCCCTCGTCGATCCACTTCATCCTGCGCAGCCGGCAGTTATTGTCGGAGGTGCTCCAGCCCACCTTCGCCGGGTTGCCGGGCAGCACGATGCCGCCGCCCTCGAACACCAGCCTGGTGCAGTAGGTCCCGTAGTAGACGATGTTGCTGACGGTGGCCGGCTTCCAGTTCGAGGGCGCGGAGAACTGGCGGGTGACCACCTCCAGGCTGTTGTTGACCACGTCTATTCCCTGCATGGTGCGGGGGGGATCGGTGTGGTGGTTGTAGATCCGGTAGAGCTTCGTGTACTCGGCCCCGGCGGGAAGACTCGCTGCGAGGAGAACGGCGAGCATCAGCACGGCCACGCGCCACTGCGACTGAGGAGAGTGCCCCATCAGTATCACCTTCTCCGACCTTATTGGCGACAGATCGGTTGGACGCGGGACGGGTCTGTACACAGATGGCCGCGACCTCCACAGCACCGTGCTGGCCTCCGCCGCAGATCATGACATGGATATCGCTCTGCCGTCTGCGTTCATGGTGTTGTCAATCATTTAGTTCCGGCATACGCATGACCTCCTCACGATCTCCTCACAAACGCGGTAGGTCACGTCTTTGTCCATTCTGCCGGGTCGCACTACCGATGGCGCCGATCCCTCCTGCGGGCCGGCGCCGGGTCTCATTCGCATATCCAGGTATTCGGCTCCCCGGTGATGTCCATGACGACGGTCTTAAGGCGCGTGAACTCGTGCAGGCAGTCACCACCGCTCTCGAAGCCCAGGCCGCTCTGCTTGTGCCCCCCGTACGACATCCATGGCCCCACCACGTTGGTGCAGTTCACCCAGATGATTCCTGCCTCCAGCCGAGCGGCCAATTCGTGCGCGGTGTTGACGTCGGTGGTCCATATGTCGGCGGCGAGGCCGTAGTCGCAGTCGTTGGCGATCCTGACGGCCTCATCCACGTCCTCGTAGGCCTGCACGCACAGCACGGGCCCGAAGATCTCCTCGCGGCAGATGGTCATGTCGCCGCTGACCTGGTCGAAGATGGTGGGGGCGAAGTAGTAGCCGTCGGCGAGCTCGGGGTTATCCGGTCTGCCCCCGCCGGTGACCAGCCGCGCGCCCTCGGCGCTGCCCGCCGCCACGTAGCCGGACACCCGGTGCCACTGTTCCTCGGAGACGAGTGGTCCCAGCTTCGTGGCGGGGTCCATGGGGTCGCCGACGGGCAGGTTCCCCGCGATCTCCACCAGGCGACCGAGGATCTGCTCCTTCATGTCGCGGTGCACCACCAGGCGCGAGCCCGCCGTGCAGATCTGGCCGGAGTTGAGGAAGATGGTTCGCGCAGCCGCGGGGATCGCCATGTCCAGGTCCGCGTCGGGGAGGATGATGTTCGGCGTCTTCCCGCCCAGCTCGAGGGTCAGCTTCTTGACGTTGCCGGCGGAGGCGCGGATGAGCGCGCGCCCCGCCTCCGTGCTGCCCGTGAAGCTCACCTTGCCCACGCCGTGGTGAGCGGCCAGCGCCGCCCCCGCCTCGGGCCCGAGCCCGGTGACCACGTTCAGCGCGCCCGGGGGCAGCCCCGCCTCCAGGCCGATCGAGCCCAGCTCCAGGGCGGTGCGCGGGGAGTTGGAGGAGGGCTTGAGGATGACGGCGTTGCCGACCGCCAGCGCCGGAGCGACCTTGATGCACGCGATGCTCAGCGGGAAGTTCCAGGGCACGATGCAGCCAACCACACCGAAGGGCTCGCGCACGGTGTAGCCCACGTACCCCGCGGGAGCGGCCAGTGCCGTGCCCTCCACCTTGTCGGCCAGCCCCGCGAAGTAGCGCAGGGAGGCGGCGGCCCCCGGCACGTCGCCGTCGCGCGACTGCGTCAGCGGCTTGCCCATATCCTCGGTCTCCAGCCGGCCCAGCTCCTCCGCCCGCGACTCGAGGATGTCCGCCATGCGCCGAAGGATCTCGCCCCGTTCCGGCCCGGCCATCCTCCCCCATGGGCCCTCGAAGGCCTCGCGGGCCGCGGCGACCGCGCGATCAACGTCGGTCGCGTCGCCTCGGGGGAACCTGCACACAGCCTCTCCGTTCGCGGGGTTGATGTCCTCCAGCAACTGCCCGTTCCCCGCGCCCGTCCATTCCCCGCCAATCAGCATCTCTCGGGTCTCCATGCTGCGCCTCCCCTCAGTTCGCTGATGATACGCCGTGACCGCAACGGCGCCGTCAGGGTTCCCGGCACCCGCCGGGATGACGTCGCCCGCGCTCCCTGTGTCCCGGCAGGCGCCGTCTCGGTAGCCTCCGGCTAGCCGCCGCCGGCTTCGGCGGGATTCGACGTGCCTGGTGAACCGCGCGGCCTGGCCAGATCGGCGGCATCGCCCACGAGCGTGAAGGTGCCGACCGTGATTGGCGCTTCACCGGGCTCGCCAGCGCGGCCAGTCTGTTCTGCCTCGGCCGCCGACTCCGGCTCGGCCGACTGTGTGGCGGCCGGGGCTGCGGATGGGCCCTCCATGCGGACGGTGTCCTCGGCCCCGCCCAGGAGTGCGATGGTGCCCACGGTTACCGGTGCCTCGCCGGTATCGGCGGCCGCCACCTGCTCACCGGGGGCCGCGGGGACCGGGCGCCATGCCGGCTGCGCATTCATGCCGGGGCCCTGCACGAGCACGCTGGGCTCCCCACCCTCGGGGCTGATAGCCATGATCGAGAAGGCCCCATCCCGCACCGACTCGTAGGCGATGCGACGACCGTCGGGAGACCACGCGCTCCTGACGTGCTGGCCCGGATCGGACGTCAGGCGGCGCACCCCGGAGCCGTCCGCGCGCATCACGTAGAGCTCCTCGTTGCCGTCGCGATCGGAGGAGAAGGTGAGCCTGGTGCCGTCGGGCGACCACGCCGGGTAGGAATCGCGAGCGGGATTGCTGGTGAGGTTACGCGGGTTCGAGCCGTCCCGTCCCATGACGTAGACCTCGGCATTCCCATCACGGGATGAGGCGAACGCGATCTGCGTGCCGTCCGGCGACCACACCGGGACGTTGTCATCGGCAGGATGGCTGGTGACACGCGCCACGGTGGCACCGTCCACGCTGGTGATGTAGATCTCGCGGTTGCCGTCGCGGTCCGAGCTGAAGGCGATCCACTGCCCGTCGGGCGACCAGTTCGGCCAGTCATCATGTGCCGGGCTCCCGGTGAGGTTGCGCTGCTCGGAGCCGTCGGCGGTCATGACGTAGACTTCGTTGTTCCCGTCGCGCCGGGACACGAAAGCCACCATGCTGCCGTCCGGCGACCACGCGGGAGCGCCATCGAAGTCGGGAGCATCGGTAAGCCGCTGCCGTTGCCCGTCGGCGCGCAGCAGGTGAACATCCTGCCCGCCGGGCTCGCCGGCGGCGAAGGCCAGGTCGGCGGGCGCGAAGCTCGCATCCTCTGGGGAGGCAGTCGCCTCCTCGCCGACTGCGGTCGGCCCCGGCGCGGGCTGTGGAGCGGTGGGGGGCCGCGACTCCATCCCCAGGAGCTGCTGGAGCCCCGTGTCAACCTCCTCGCGATCCGGCGCGGTTGTGCTGGGACGCCCGGGGGGCGGGGCCTCGCCCGCCTCGCCCGGGGTCTCCCGCTCAGTCGGCGGCGGGGGTTGCAGCCGCAGACCTTCCTCGGCGCTCCCCACGAGCGCGATGGTCCCCACGGTCACCGGCGCTTCGCCCGGCTCCTCGGCTGCCGGCTGCGGCTCGGGCTCGGGTTGCGGCTCCGGCTGCGCGGCCGGCTCGGGCTCTGGCTCGGTCTCCCGCTGCGCGGCCGGCTCGGGCTGCGGCTCCGGCTGCGGCTCGGGTTGCGGCTGAGGCGCCTCCGCGATCGCCTCGGGCGCCCGTGGGGGGCCGGTCGGCCGCCACTGGATTGCGCTCTCCCACTCCGGACTGTCCGTGATGTTCACGACGCTGGAGCCGTCCGTGCTCGCGAGGCAGATGTCGGTCGTGTCCTCATACCGCACTCCGAATGCCAGCAGGCTGCCGTCCGGCGACCAGGCGATCTCGGTCTCATCGTGGGGGCTGTTGGTGATGTTGCGCAGCTCCGAGCCGTCCGCGTTCATCAGCCAGACATCGTGCAGCGCTTCCCAATCCGTTCTCATGCGCACCAACAGAGCCATCATCGTGCCGTCAGGTGACAGTGCAGCGGCACGCTCGTCGGCGGGGCTGCGGGTGAGGTTGCGGCGCCCCGAGCCATCCACGTTCACCACCCAGACGTCGGAGGGGGCCTCCCAAGTCGGCCGGGAGAAGTAGAAGAGCCCGCTTCCGTCTGGGAACCACCGGGGACCGCTGGACTGCTCGCCCGGAGGAGTGATCCGGCGCACCCCCGACCCATCCAGCGCGACCACGTGTACTGCGTAGTCCTCGTTGCGGCCGTAGGTGTAGGCGATCATGGAGTTGTCCGGTGACCACTGCGGGCCGCCGGCGCCCCCGGGCTCGGTGGTAAGCCGCCGCAGCCCGGTGCCGTCAGGCCTGATAACCCAGATGTCGTCCTGCATGGCGTTGCGCTCGTCGAGGTAATGGCGCCTGAAGGCAATCCAGGCGCCGTCGGGCGACCAGCTTGGCTGGCCGTCCTGTCCAGAGCCGTCTGGTCCGGGGCACTGCGTCAGCCGCCTCTTGCCGGTTCCGTCCGGGTTGAAGATCCACAGCGCGTCTCCCGCGCCATCGCGAAGACTGCAGACGACCCTGGACCCGTCCGGTGCCCAGGTGTAGCCCCCGACGGTCGCGAGCTCGGGCGTGTCGCAGATCCGGCGCAGGTTCGAGCGGTCCGCCCCCATCACGTACAGGCCGGGCGGCTCGCGGCCCGATCTGAACGACAGCTCCGCTTGGGAGGAGACGGTACCGGCCGGCGGCCCGGCGGCGGCTGCTTGCCCTTCGTCCGGCGGGCCCATCGGCCGGTGCTCCACCTCCCGCTCCTCCGCCACCCGGGGCTCGGGCTGCGGAGCCGAGACGTCCGGGGCCCAGGCCTGGATATAGCTGTTGGCCGGGACGTTCGGGACGCGTCGCCTGCCGCTCCCGTCGGCGTTCATGACGTAGACGACCATGGCGCCTTCGGGGTCGCCGGTGTAGGCGATCATCGACCCGTCCGGCGACCAGACCGGGTTCCAGTACGCCGCGCGGCGGCCGGTCAGATTGCGCCTGCCGGAGCCGTCCGGGCCGATCAGGAACAGGTCGAAGGTCCGCAGGCCCATGCCGGCTCGCGAGGCGAATACGATGCTGCGGCCGTCGGGCGACCACGCGGGGCTGCGGTTGAGCTCGCCGTCGGCGGTCAGCGGGCGTAGCCCGGAGCCGTCGGCGCCCACGATGCAGATCTCGTGTCCCCCAACCGTCGCGCTTGGGCGTCCCGGATCGGTTGACGAGACGACCAACCACCGGCCGTCAGGCGACCAATCGGGATGCTGGTAGAAGTGCCGCCTGTCACTGACGGCCTTGCGCAGCCCCGAGCCATCGACGCCGGAGACGTAGATTGAGTGGCTGTCCGGGCCTTCGAAGGCGATCTGAGTGCCGTCCGGTGACCACGCCGGCCACTTGATGCCGGCATCGGATGAGGCGATCTTGCGCGGCGACGATCCGTCCGCCGCCATCACGTAGAGGTCGCCATCGTTGCCCACCGCGGCGATGAAGCGACCGTCGGGGGACGCCGCGGCGAAGGAGCCGAAGTCGGCCAGCTTGCGCAGGTCGGCTCCGTCCGCGCCGATCGAGTAGAGCGCGCCGCCGTGGGCGCCCTCCATGTGAAAGAACAGCAGTCGGCCGTCTGCGTCCGCCGCAGTCAGGCCTGCGATGACGAACCACAGGGCCAGCAGGACGCCCGGCAGGCCCGGGCCCACCGCCACACCACGCTCGCCCACCATGATCGCACCTCCCACACCGCGATACGCCCGTGGCCCTCGCCACTATCGCACTGCTTCGACGGCGGCGCGCGCTGTCCTTCACCGGGCGATGAATGACACCACCGCGATATGCAGGAGATGCCGTCGGCGGAACGGAATCTATATCCACTGCATGGCGGCTGTGGCACAACCTGGAGGTGGGGTCTGATGCGTCTGTCTGCCCCCGCGAGAGTTCTGGCCGTGCTGATGCTGGTCTCGGCTTGGGCGCCGGCGCTGGCGCAGGACGAGGATGCGCTCGTTGCGCTGGACGCGGTGGAGTTCGTGCGCAAGACCAGCGAGCTGCTGGTGGCCGCCTATACGACCGAGAAGGGGGAGCTGGAGGGACGGCTCGCGGCAGCGCAAGATGCGGGGGAGAGGCGGGAGCTTGAGAGGCAGATCGCGGCGCTGGACGTGAAGATCAAGCGGGCCGCGGGGTGCAAGCAGGGCTGGGAGTACTACTCGCTGGTCAAGAGCATGATCGACGGCCTGAAGGGGGCGGAGAAGGCCTTCGGGGGCACGCAGGCCGTGGCGGCGGGGAAGCCCGACATCGACAGCATCCTGGCCGGACGCCTGGCGCCGCTGCAGCCGCTCTTCCAGACGTTGAACACCGCGGCCGACCACGCCTCGCGCGTGCAGGCGGTGCAGGCCCTGGTGCGCGAGTTCGAGCAGATCAACCGCGACATACCGCACCCCCGGGTCAGGGGCATGCTCAAGGGCATGCAGGCGATCGGCGAGCTGATGAAGCAGTATGAGTCATTGCCGGTCGCGATGCCAATCGTCAAGGATTACGTGAAGACCCTGGGCACGGTGCTGCAGGCCGCCTCGGGCTCGGTCCGGCGCATAGCAACCCACATGTTCAGCGGCGAGAGGGGGATGCTGACGCGCACCCCCCAGTACCATCCGACGATGTCGGACGGCAGGTCGGAGGCGTTCTTCCAGGATTCGAGGTTCAGGCAGTGGCACGGCGGGAATGTGGAGATCTACCAGATACAGGGCTGCCCCAACGCGTACGCCCTGCCGGGCGCAGGGGTCGTGATCTGGGATCCGCAGGTCAAGGTGTGGGAGTACGCGCCCGACCTGTGGCCGCGGGAGGTGCAGCGGCGGTATGCGTGGCTGATGAGCTTCGGTGTCGCGGATCCCACGGTGGACCAGGTGCTGGCCCGCCGGGAGAACTACATCGGCGTGCTGCTGCTGCCCGAGGCCAGGGTCCTGGCTCCGGGGGACACGACCGAGATCGAGGTCGTGGCCAGCTCCCTCAAGCCCGACGCGCTGCTGGGTGAGCTGGAGGTGACGCTGGAGACGCGCCAGAAGACGCTGGCGTGGTTCCAGGGCAGGCGGAGCTACGCGGGGGCCTTCCCCGACCTGGCGGCTGAGGGAGTGCCCGCAGAGCGATCGATGCGGGCGAGGAACGGAGCTTCAGTGACCTGGCAGGCGCCCGAGTCGGCGGACCTCATCTGCCAGATCGGGGCCTCGATGCCGTACACGCGCGATGTGCTGCTGGCCCCGCCATGCTACATCGCCACCGGCAAGCCCACGCGCATTGAGGCCGCTGCGGACGCCAACCCGGTGGCCCCGGGGCACGAAGGGCTCATCACCTTCCAGGTCCTCGGCACCGACGGGCAGCCCCTGAGCCCGGTTCCGGCCGCGGCGATACTGGTGCAGCCCGACCGTCTCGAGGTCGGTGAGGTGGATACGCTGGGCGTCCTCGAGCTTAAGGCCGCCTTCCCCTACAGGGCGCCCGACGTGCCGGGCACCTACCGGCCCGAGATCCGTTTCGAGGGCCTGGTGATCGAGGGCTACGTGTTCCACGAGAACTTCGCGCCCTGCACCGCCACGGTGGAGATCGTCGTTGAGGGCGAGGGCGGGGGTACGGGCCAGCTCAACCCCGAGTGGGTGGAGGCACAGCGGCGTGAGTTCGCCGAGGCCGTGGCACGCACCGGCTGGAGGGCCACCCGCTTTGAGTACAGGCTGCTCGCCCCGATCAGGATGACGATGGCCGAAGGCAGGACGCACATCGACCCCATCCGGCTCGAGCACTTCCTCCAGAGGGTCGGTGACACCCAGGATCAGGGCGAGACGTACACCGGCCATGACATCGATGAGTGGATTCTGGATGACGCCTGGAGCACCGGAACCAGCATCGGGGGCCATGCCCGAGTGATCGGGCACGTGCAGCCGGACTCCGACCACTACAGACTGACCGACACGACCCACGGCTCCGGCAACTGGCGGGCGGTATCGGAGGACGGGGGCAGGAGCTACAAGCTCTGGGTAGGCCTCACCGCGGGCGACTTCGAGCCGCCCCCCATGTTCATCGTCACCGTCGCCTCGCGCCAGTAGGCCGCCTGACACCGCTCGGCCCGCTCAGGCCTTGTTCGCGTCCAGGAGTGGGGTGCTACCGCTTTACTCGCACCATGTGAGTAGCGCAGGAGATGCAGGGGTCGTAGGCGCGCACCAGCATCTCCAGAAGCTGCTCGATGCTGTCCTTGCTGCGTTCGAGGATTCCGGGGACGAACTGCCGCATGTCGGCCTCGAGGTTCGCCAGGTTCTGGGCGGTGGGTATGACGTGATTGGCTGAGGTGCAGCGCCCGTCGCCATCATAGCTGTACTCGTGCAGCAGCGTTCCGCGGGGGGCCTCGACCGCGCCGACGCCCGTCCCCTCACGCGGCACGACCTCTGCCTGCTGCTGCCCGGGGTCGAGCCCGCGCTCAAGCACCTCGTCGATCAGCTCGATGGCGTCCTCAGCGCAGTGCACGCACTCCACGAGCTGGGCCACCGTTATGAGGAAGGGATTGGAGGCGGGTGGCTCGAGCCCAAGCCGCGCCGCGGCGTGCCTGGCCGCCGGGTGGAGCTGATCGAAGTTGTTGTTGAACCGCGCCAGCGCCCCGACCATGTACTCCGGTCGATTCCACCGGGCGTGCTTGGCCGTGGAGTGATCGACCACGCGCTCCTCGATCGCGTCGCGGTAGCGTCTGGCGGGCATCTTGTGGCCCTCGCTGGAGTAGAGGTCACCATCGTAGAGGGCGTAGCGGTCCGGGTGCGTCAGGGACACGTATTCGGTCTCCCGCTCAAACTCAGGGATGCTCGCCTCCGCGAACAGCTCGATAGTGGCCTGCAGGTCCTCGCGGGCGTCAACCAGCCGCCGCCTGATTGCCAGCAGGTCATCCTCAGCGATGAGGAAGCTGAAGCCTCCGACGGTCATCGCGATGGGATGGGGGTGCCGCCCGGCCACCACGGCCGTGAGGTCGTAGCCCAGCGCCTTCAGCCTCATGGCGCGCTTGACCAGGTCCGGATCGCCGTGCACCAGCGGCATGACGCTCGGCAGGCCCAGGAAGTCGGGGGCCGCCAGGAAGTAGATGTGCAGCAGGTGGCTGGACAGCACCTCGCCGTGGAAGGCGATCCTGCGCAGCATCTCGGTCTGCGGCGAGACCTCCACCCCGAGCGCCTGCTCGGTGGCCTTGAGCGCCGCGCACTTGTGGCTTGCCGCGCAGATGCCGCAGATGCGGGAGGCGACGTGGGTCACCTCATCGTAGGGCAGGTCGCGGAGGAAGCCCTCGAAGAAGCGCGGCGCCTCCACGATGGCGAACCGGGCCTCAACCAGCCGGCCGTCCGCGATCTCGACGCGGATGTCGCCGTGTCCCTCGACACGGGTGAGGTGATGGACATCGATCGTGGCGTCACTCGTCATCTGCGGCGCCCTCTTCCGGTGTGAGCTCCTGCCAGTTGTTGTACACGCGCAGCCGGTCCATGATGTCGCTCTCGCTGAGCCGGTGGCCCTCGACGACCCGGCGCACTATCGCGTGGGCCTGCTCGCGGGTAAGCGCCTTGAGCATCGCGCCGACGTTGGCCGAATCCATCAGGCCCCGGCAGCCCTGGCACGGTTCGCCGTATGCCGTGCAGATTGCGCCGCAGCCGCAGCGGGTGACGGGCCCGAGGCAGACCTCTCCCTTCTCCAGCACGCAGAGGTGGTCGTTGAGCTTGCACTCCACGCAGACGGGCTGATTCGGTGGCTCGTATTGCTGACCCGTGAGGATGTGCTTGATCACCGAGACGAACTCGGGAAGGCTGACGGGGCAGCCGTAGGTCCGGTAGTCCACCGGCACAACCGCGCTGATGGGCCGCGAGGGCCCAGTCTCGATGCTGTCGGCGTGGTCGCCGTAGACCAGCTCCAGCATCTCGTCCATGCTCCACTTGTTCTTCAGCTCATTGTGGCAGCCGCCGCTGGCGCAACTGCCCAGCGTGACCAGGATCTCGGCCTCCTGCCGGATGCGCTTGATGCGCCGCACATCCTCCTCGCGGGTGATGCTACCCTCGCAGAAGGCGATGTCGTACTCGTTGCTGTGCTCGCTCATCGCCTCCCGCCAGGTGACCACGTCAACGTGCTCGAGGATCTCCAGCAGCTTCTCCTCGAGCTGCAGCACGCTGAGCTGGCAGCCCTCGCAGCAGGCGAAGTCGAAGAAGGCGACCTGCGGCCTGTGGCCGAAGCGCGCCCGTGTGGTATCTGCAGCCATCTCAATCCCTCTGATCCTCCGGTGCCCAGACCTCTATCGCCTCCGAACGGCCCACGAGCTGGGAGTAGCGGAAGACGGGGCCGTCCTGGCAGACGTAGAGGTCGTTGAGCTGGCAGTGTCCGCACTTGCCCATGCCGCACTTGAAGCGCCTCTCCAGCGAGAACAGCACGTCGTCCTGGCGCATGCCCTTCGCGAAGAGCTCCGCGGCCACGTAGCGGTACATCACCGGCGGGCCGACGACGGCCGCGGTGGTGCGTTCGGGGTCCACGTCCACGCCCGCCAGAGGCACCGTTACCACGCCGGTGAGGCCCTCCCAGCCCTCGTCCGGCTCATCGACGGTGATGTAGGTATCGATGTCCCGCTCCTGCTCCCAGAGCTCGATCTCGTCCCGGAACAGCAGCCGGCCCGGGGTCTGGGCGCCGTATACCAGCACCACGCGGGCGAAGTCGCCGCGGCGGTCGCGGATGTAGTCGATCAGTGACCTCAGCGGTGCCAGCCCTATGCCGCCCCCGACGATCAGGATGTCCCTGCCGGCCATCTCGTCGATGGGGAAGCCGTGCCCGTACGGGCCTCGCACGCCGACGAAGTTGCCGGGCCGCAGGTCGTGCATGGCCGCGCTGAGGTTGCCGACTGCCTGAACGCACAGCTCGAAGGTCTGCTCCCGCGTTGGCGAGGAGCACAGGGATATGGGCGCCTCCCCGTAGCCCGGCAGCGAGATCTGCAGGAACTGGCCGGGCTGGTGCTCCATGAACTCGCCGCTGTGAAGCTGCAGTCGCAGCAGCACCATCCTGTCGGTGAGCCGTGACTTGTCGATCACCCGAGCCAGCTCGGGCTGGTAGAAGGCCGTCATGTCCCGGTCGGTACCTGCGTCCTCGACCTCTGGCATCTTCAGAGCCTCTCCCGCGCGATCTCAATGATTCGGTTCGTGACATCCACTATGTTGATGTCGGCCGTGCAGGCCCGGGAGCAGCGCCCGCAGCCGGTGCAGTAGGGCCGGCCGAAGTGGTGGTACAGGTAGTTAAACTTGCGGTTCCAGCGGTGCCTGACGCGCTCCCAGCGACGCCGTCGGAAGTTGTGCCCGCCGGCGACCAGGGCGAACTCGGCGAGCTGGCACGAGTCCCACGTTCGCACCCGCTTGCCACCCGTCAGCCCCAGGTCGAACTCGTCGTTGATGTCGAAGCAGAAGCAGGTGGGGCAGGTTATGTTGCAGGAGCCGCACGAGTAGCACCTGTCGGCTATTTCGTGCCATAGGTCCACCAGGTCAGCGTTCGCCAGGGCTTCGGCGATCTCGGCCGGCGGGGCCTCAAGCGCTGCCTCCATCATCTCCGCCTTCTGCTCCCGGAAGCGCTCGGCCGCGGCGAGGTCGTCATCAGTGGGCTGCTCCACATCGCCGACGCGCAGCATGTCCTCGCCGTCCTGGGTCAGGACCTCGACGAGGTATCCCCTGTCAATGGGCGTCAGGAACAGGTCGGTGCCGGCGCGTGAGCCGCTGCTGCCCACGCTGGTGCAGAAGCAGTACTCGTCGGGCAGGCAGTCCACACCGATGACCGGGGCGCTCGCCCGGTTGGCGGGCCAACAGGCCTCCGCAGGCTCCTCGCCATAGGCGTCGTCGAGCATGTCGAGGGCCTCGAGGTCGCAGGGATGCACGCCCACCAGCGTGAATGGCTCCACCCCGCATACCGTCTCGATCTGGGGCGGCGCGGTGAGCTTGAAGTCGAACAGCACCTGGCGGGGCGGGAAGAACGCCTTCTTGGGCGGAATTGTGGTCGTGGTGTAGTCCAGCGCCAGCTCATCGGCGCTGTGGAGCCAGTCGAAGTGATAGAAGCCGGGCTGGTCCCGGCGCTCGGTGGGTCCCATCACGGGCCCGTCGGCGATGAGGCGGTCGAAGAACCTGTGGCTGCCCGCGTCGGTCATCACGAGTGTGATCATGCTCAAGTGCCTCCGGAGCCGGACCCGTGCCGGCCCTGCTCAAGATCGTGCCGGAGCGCCAGCAGCCTGCGGATGTGCTCGTGCTCCTCGTCGATGATGCGGTCGATCGCATCCTGCTCCGACTCGCGCACCAGCCGCGCGACGCTGAGGTAAAACAGGATGGACTCTCGCTCCAGATCGATGGCCGTGTCAACGGCGGCCAGCTCGTCCGCGGTCTCCTGCGCGCCGCATGTGGCCTCGTCAACGGTGCCGAAGACTTCATCGGCGACGAAGGCCCTCACGTAGGCCAGGGCCTCGCCGGGGTAGCTCTCGGGGAGGGAGTACTGATCGAGATCGCGCTTCATCCGACTGAAGACCTGGATGTGCTCCCGCTCCTGCTCCGCGGCGAAGTCGAACACCTCGGCCACCTCCGAGCTGGCGCGCCGGGCCGCGCAGCCCTCGTAGAAGGCCAGGCCCTTCTGCTCGATCTCGATGGCCATGTTGAGGATCTCGGCGGCCTGAAACAGGGGTCTATCCACGAGCCGTACCTCCTCCATATCGGGCGGGGCTTGCAGGCTCGACCGGTGACGTCAGCGAGGTCTTTCGCGCAGGGGAGATACACGGGCGGAGAGACTGGAGCAGAAGACGTCGGGAGAAGAAGCCCCAATGAAGAGCCGGGCGGAATGCGTGGTGGAACGCCCGTGGCCGCGGTCTGCTCACCCTCAGTTCCTCCCGCACCCGACACTGCCGGGCTCGCCGCCTTTTGCCTGAGCAGGACGGCGTGGTAGTATTCCCGGCTGATTGCGCATCTCCTTCCTGCCCGGTGACCCTTTCGGCCTTGCCTGGACGAAGGCGGGCACAGCCTGACGCGCGAGCTGCCGGACGCGGTGAGAAGCCTTCAGATGGGGCAGGCATCATGCCGTGGTTCAGAGAAACTGAGTACTACCCAAAGAGAAGCGCCATCAGCGAGTGCTCCGGGCGCAGATGAGAGGTCGCCGCCCACAGAGAGGCACCAGGCGCAGGCGACCACGTGGCCGGGGACGGAGGAGGCCAGGGAGATGGCGGTACAGCGGTTGTGTGTGGTCGGCGCGGGCACCATGGGCACGGGCATTGCTCAGGCCGCCGCGCAGGCGGGGATACGCGTCCATCTGCTCGACACCTTCCAGGAGGCACTGCACCGCAGCCGAGAGCTGCTCGCCAGATCGCTGCGGCGCGGCGTGGAGACAGACAAGATCACGCCCGAGGATGCCGACCAAGTCCGGAGGCTCGTGGACTGGGACCTGGACTGGGAGTACCTTTCCGAGGTGGACTGGGTGATCGAAGCCGTCTCCGAGGACCTGAACGTGAAGCGCGAGGTGCTTCGCCGCGTTGCCGGTCTCGCGGCGCCGGGGACTCCTGTGGCGACCAATACCCTGGCGCTCTCGGTGGAGGAGTTGGGCGAGGCCTTCGGCCAGCCCGAGCGATTCCTCGGCATGCACTTCTACAACCCGGCCCCGGCGATGAAGCTCGTGCTGATCGACCCGACGTCCAGGACGGCGCCCGAGGTGATAGCGGCCGCGGTCTCCCTGTGCGAGCAGATGGACAAGGAGGTCATGACCTCGGCGGAGGTGCCACGGTTCGTGGTCAACCGGGCATTCGGCGCGCTGCTGACGGCCACGATCGAGATGGTCCGTCAGGGAGCGGACCCGGAGGCAATCGACAGCGCCATAGAGCTCGGTCTCGGCCATTCGATGGGCCCGCTGCGCACCGCGGACATGATGGGGCTCGACGTTGCGCTGTCGATGCTGCGGTCCCTGCACGAGCAAACCGGACACCCCCGGTACGAGCCGCCGCGGGAGCTGGTGGAGATGACGAAGTCCGGAAGGCTCGGGCGCAAGAGTGGCGAGGGCTTCCACCACTACCCCGACAGCCGGTAGGTTCCGCCGTCTCTCCGGCCTCACCGGGCCATCTGCGCGCGAAAGGCGCCGGACCGTCCCGGACTACGCTCGTGAAGAGAGGCAGCGGACCATGGTGCTTCGCCCGCACGTTGTGCTGGCAACGGTGGGGTGGGTCCTGGCGGCGGCCGCGGGGGGCTGCCGGGCGCAGTCCGCCGTCCCCTTGCCTGAGGGTGTCAGGGCGGTCTGGGACATGGGCAGCGCCTGGCGCGAGACGACGCCCACCCGCGAGCGCATCTGCATCAACGGCCTGTGGCGCTGGCAGCCCGTTCAGGAGATGGCGGACCGGGCGCCTGCGGGCGGATGGGGCTACCTGAAGGTGCCCGGCCCGTGGCCGGGCACCAGCTACTGGATGCACCGGGAGTCGCAGACGCACTATCCGCACCCGGACTGGCAGGACGAGGACCTGGGCGCGGCCGACATGGCCTGGTACGAGCGGGAGTTCGCCGTGCCCGCGGAGTGGGTGGGCAGGCGCATCTGCGTGTCGCTGGAGTAGCTCAACTCTTACGCGGCCGTGTACGTGGACGGCAGCCCCGTAGGCGAGGTCTACTTCCCGGGGGGCGAGGTCGAGATCACGGCCGCCTGCCGGCCGGGCACCACACAGGTGCTGTCGCTCTTCACGGCGGCCCTGCCCCTCAATGAGGAGATCGTGTACTTCGCCGACGCAGGGCGAGGTACGCGCCGGCGAGGGCGCGTTCTGCGCCGTGGATTATGCGGGGACGTCTTCCTCGCCGGCACGCCGGCGGGGCCTCGCGCCGGGCGGCCGCTACGTGCTCCGCGCCACCATTGCCGACGAGGGCCGGATGGTGCGGGAGATCGAGAGCGACCCGTTCGGCGCCGGCGACCTGGCATCGGGGCGCTTCGCCTTCAGCAGCCCGTGGCAGCCCGAGAAGCTCTGGGACGTGCATACCCCCGAGAACACGTATGACCTCCAGGTCTCGCTGCTGAGCGAAGACGGCACGGCGCTCGACACCTCCCACCCCGTGCGCTTCGGCTTCCGCGAGCTGTGGATCGACGGGCGGGACTTCATCCTGAACGGGACGCGCCTGTACTGCTGTGCGGTGCCCCTGGACAACGCGCAAATAGGGCCGAGCGCGGCCTGCTATGAGGGCGCGCGGGAAAGCCTGCTGCGGCAGAAGGCACTGGGCGTCAACCTCATGTACACGCACAACTACGACTGCCTGCCGGGATCGCACCTGGGGTTTGCGGAGATCCTCCGGGCGGCGGACGACGTGGGCATGCTCGTCTCGTTCTCGATGCCGCATGTGAAGGACTACGACTGGAAGGCGCCGGACGCCGATGCCTTCAACGGCTACGCCCGGCACGCCGAGTTCTACGTGCGCCGGGCCCAGAATCATCCCTCGGTCGTCATGTACTCGATGAACCACAATTTCACCGGGTACTCGCAGGACATGAACCCGGACCGCATCGACGGCATCTACAACCCCTTCCCCGACCCGGCGGGGGAGTCGGACCTGCGCACCGACTCCAGCGCCACGCTGGCGCGACGGGCTGAGGCGATCGTCAGGCGCCTGGACCCGAGCCGGGTGATCTACCACCACTCGTCGGGCAACAACGGCCGGCTCCACACCATCAACTGCTACCTGAACTTCGTGCCCGTCCAGGAGCGCTCCGACTGGTTCGAGCACTGGGCCACCAAGGGCGCCAAGCCGGTCTTCCTCTGCGAGTACGGGGTGCCGCTGCGCATGAGCTGGACGATGCACCGCGGCCGGTTTGAGGGGAAGCGCTCCTGGACCAACGGCCGCATCCGCCACCAGTTCTGCACGGCCGAATGGGGCGCGCAGTTCCTCGGCGACCGCGCCTTCGATCTCACCGAGCCCGAGAAGCAGAACCTGCGCTACGAGGCCGGGCGGTGGCGCGCCGGCGCGCGGTGGTACCGCTGGGACTACCCCTTCCAGGTCGTCAACACCCCCGCGCTGGGAATGCCGAACATCGACGACGTGCAGGCGGAGTACATCGCGAGCAACTGGCCCGCCTTTCGCACCTGGGGCGTCTCCGCCATCAACCTGTGGGGCTACGGGAACAAGTGGAAGCTGCGCGAGGACGTGGACCAGGCCAGGCGCGACTTCCCGGTGGACTGGGACGACCTGCAGCGGCCCGGCTTCAGTCCCGACTTCATCGAGCGGCGCTACGAGCGCATCGACACCGCCTACCGTGTGGAGGATTGGATCGCCACGAAGACCGCCGAGGCCTTCATCCGGCACAACCAGCCCCTGCTGGCCTACATCGCCGGGGGGCCGGAGCGCTTCACGAGCAGGGACCATGACTTCCATCCTGGGGAGACCGTCGAGAAGCAGATCATCGTCATCAACAACTCGCGCGAGACGGTGACCTGTGACTGCAGTTGGTCGCTGGGGCTCCCGCAGGCCGTGAGCGGCGGCGAGCAGGTGCGGGTCGAGACCGGGCAGCAGGAGCGCCTGCCGCTGCATCTGGCCCTGCCCGAGGACCTGGCGCCGGGCGAGTACAGCCTCTCCCTCGCGGCGTGCTTCGAGCCGGGCGGGACGCAGGAGGACGCGTTCGCCATCGATGTGCTGCCGCGCGCGGCCGATCCGCGGCTGGAGGCGCGGGTCGCGCTCTTCGATCCCGCCGGGGACACGGCCGCGCTGCTGGAGGCCATGGGCGTCGAGGCCGAGCCGGTGGAGGCCGACGCGGACCTGCACGCGTACGGGGTCCTGATCGTGGGCAGGGGTGCGCTCAGCCCCGGGGGCCCGGCGCCGGACATCGGCCGGGTGCGCGACGGCCTGCGGGTGCTCATGTTCGAGCAGACCGCGCAGGCCCTGGAGAAGCGTCTGGGCTTCCGCGTGCAGGAGTACGGGCTGCGGCGCGTCTTCCCGCGGGTGCGCCAGCACCCACTGCTGGCCGGGCTGGAGGATAAGCACCTGCGGGACTGGCGCGGCGAGGCGACGCTGCTTCCCCCCAGGCTTGACGCGGGCCCCGATCCCATGAGCTACCCGCTCACCCGGTGGTGCGGGATCGAGCTGCCGCGGGCGTGGCGCTGCGGCTGCCGGGGGAACGCGGCGTCCGTGCTCGTGGAGAAGCCCGCCATCGGCGACTTCCTGCCCATCCTGGACGGCGGCTTCGGCCTGCAGTATGCCCCGCTGATGGTGTTCCGGGAGGGCGCGGGCATGGTCCTGCTCTGCCAGATGGACGTGACGGGTCGCACGCAGTATGAGCCGGCGGCGGCGCGGCTGGTGTCCAACATCCTCGGCTACGTGGAGGACTACTCGCCGCCGCAGCGGCGTGAGGCGGTCTACGCGGGCGATGCGGCGGGCAGGGCGCACCTGGCGCGGGCCGGCGTGGCGGCACGGGACCACGCCGGTGGCGCGCCCGGCCCGGATGAGGTGCTCGTCGTGGCATCCGGTGGCCCCGTGGATCCGGCGCAGCACGGCGAGGCCATCGCCGCCTGGGTCGAGGCCGGGGGCCACCTGCTCGCCGTGGGGCTGAACGAGGAAGAGGCCAACGCGTTGCTGCCCGTCGATGTCACGATGCGCACCGGGGAGCACATCTGCGCGCACTTCGCGCCTGCGGGCGCCGGGTCCGTGCTGGCGGGAGTCGGGCCGGCGGATGTGCTGATACGCGAGCCACGCGAGCTGCCGCTGATCGCGGGTGGCGCGGAGCTCGTGGGCGACGGCGTGCTGGCCACCGCGCAGGACGGCAACGTGGTGCTCTGCCAGCTCGCGCCCTGGCAGTTCGACTATGCGGACGCCTTCCACGTCAAGATGACCTTCCGGCGGAGCAGCTTCCTGCTCAGCCGCCTGCTGGCGAACATGGGCGTGAGCGGCGCCACGCCGCTGCTGGACCGCTTCTCGACGCCGGTGGCGGGAGATGGCGCCGGGCAGTCGCTGGTGACGAACGGCGACTTCAGCGCGGACGAGGACGGGGACCGGGAGGCAGACGGCTGGCAGGTCCAGACCGGCAGTGCGGGGGCGGGCGGCAAGCGGGAGCCGCTTGGCCGGGGTGGCTGGGCCCAGCGGCTGTCCCTGCCGGCACCGGACGTGGAGGGTAAGGGCAGCATCATGCTGGCCCAGCACGATGTGCCCGTCGAGGAGGGCCGGTGGTATCGCATATCGCTCAACGCCCGGGCTGAGGGGCTCAGGGGCGCGCCTATCAACCTGACCATCACGAACACGAACACATGGCGGGCCTTCTTCGAGTACCAGCATCTCGCCCCCGATGCGACGTGGCGGCCGTAGGAGTTCATGGTGCAGTCGAACGGCACGGCGGACACCGGGACGCGGCTGCGGACGCGTCGCTCGCCCCAGCCGACATCGCCGAGCAGGATGAGGTGCTCCCGGTGACGCTCGGCCTCGATCGCCGAGATCTCCGGCACGCGCACCGTAGTAGCTCCCGGCAGTGACGCACAGCGCCCACGACGCTGGAAGTCGCGAGCCGGCGCACGCAGGGCATCACTGGCCGCCGCTCTGCGCCGCCACCTCGCGGTCCATCACCTCAGCCAGCTCATCGAGCGCCGACCGGACGTCCTGGCGTCCGGTGAAGACCTTGTGCAGCATCTGCTGCGCCGCCAGCTCGATCGGCTCCCACCTCATCAGGGGGATGAACTTGCCGTCCGGGATGAGGTCCACGAAGATCTTCCAGTGCGGGTCGCCCTGGAAGAAGTCCGACTCGGCGACGGCCTTCTTCTCCGGCACCATGCCCAGCTCGCAGAACTGCTGGCGGTAGCGATCCTGGTAGGCGAACTCGATGAAGGCGCGCGCCAGCTCCGGCTCGCGGCAGTGCTGGGGCATTATCAGGTGATCGGTGATGACCTGCGTGATGCGGCGCGGCTCGAAGGGCGCTCGGTCCGGCGCCACGGGAAGCGGCGCCACGGCGTAGGGTAGCTCCGGGTTCGTGCTGCGGATGTCCGCCACCACCCACGGCCCGTTGGCGTGCATGGCGACCTTGCCCTGGATGAAGTACTGCCGCGTCTCCTTGCGTGACCACGAGGTGGGCTCGGGCTGGGTGACGTGGTGCCGCCGGGCCAGGTCGCGGTAGAACTTCAGGCTCGCCACGCCGATAGGTGAGTTCACCGCCGCCCTGCCGCTCTCGTCGAAGAACTCCCCGCCCGCGCTCCAGAAGAAGAAGTACCAGTTGTCGGTGCTCTCGTAGGTGGACTTGACGGGAATGCCGATGCCGTAGGGGCCGTCCCAGTGGTGCAGCCTCTTCGCGCACGCTAACAGCTCGTCCCAGTCGCGGGGCGGGTGGCTGAGCCCGGCCTGTGCGAACAGGTCGGTGCGGTAGAAGAGCGCCTTGGTCGAGGTGGCCCAGACCAGCCCGTAGGTGTGTCCCTGATAGGTCGCCTTGTTCAGCAGCACCTCGAAGAACTCGGCCTTCAGCTCGGCCGGCAGATCGTCCACGTAGGGCACCAGGCCGTCCGCGAACTCGGCGAGCCACATGTCCGGCGCGACCACCAGGTCCGGCCCCGTCCCGGTGTCCAGCCACCCGGCGATCGTGTCGTGCGCGTCGTCCCATTCGCCGAGCTCGAAGCGCACGCTGTCGCCGGGATGCGCCGCCTCGAAGTCGGCGATGAGCTGGTCGTAGAACTCGCGCTCAGCGGGCATGTGATAGCTCCACGCCTGGAAGGTGATCTCGGCGGCGTTCGCCGCCGATGCAACCAGCACGAGCGCGAGCGCGATACGCGGTTGCCTCATCGTGATCGGCCTCCCAATCGGCGAGTCGTGAGCCGTCGGAGTGCTTCGCGCGGCGGCGCGGCGGGACCTCCGCGCGCGCCCCGCAGTGGTGGGCGGCCAAGGCCCCCGTGCTACCGCGCGCGGCACATCAGCGTGCGCAGGGAGTGGGGGGAGATCGGCACGGTTAGCTCGCCCACGTCGGCGGCGAGGGCCTCGCCGGTCACGCCGTCCGTGACCTCGACGGCCCGGCGGCCCGCGGGGGCTGCGGAGGCGGCGCTCAGGGCGCCCGCCCACTCGCCCGCCTCATCCCCGGTCACGACTGCGGTGCCGTCGGGCTCGACCGCCACGGCGACGGCGCGCTCGGCACCGGCCGGCCGCAGGCACACCGCCATCGTGCCGGGCTCGTCGGCGGACACCATCAGCAAGTAGAGGGCCGCGGCATCGTAGGCCAGCGACACGACCGTCTGCCGCTCCGCGAGGCGGCGGCCTGCGTTGTCGAGGAAGCCCGTGAAGCGCGCGGCGGTGTCCCGCTCCCCTGGCGAGGCAACACCGTCGATCTCCGGCGGCACGGCCGCCGGCGGGACGCCCACGCGAGGGCCCGCCCGCACCTCGGGTGCGAGGAGCGTGAGCGCCGCCAGCACGCCGATGATGTGCACTCTCCGGCGAGCCCGCCTCCGGGCCGTCATGCTCGCTGCCTGCGATCACGCGCGCGCAACGGCCTCACACCTCCGGCCCAAGCTCGACCTCGACCACCGTGATCCCGTTCGGCGGCACTCGCACCGAGAAGGTCGATCCCTCGGGCCGCACGAGCAGGGACGGATACTCGGTCAGGATGTCCACCGCGTCGATCTCGCGCCCGACCTCCACCCTCGGCCGGGCGTAGAAGCGCGTCTGATTCTTGAGCGCGATCCGCAGCCGCCCGCCGGCCTCCTCGGTGGCCATGATGAGGACATGATCGGCCTCCTCGATGACCCGCGGCGCGCCCGAGATCGCAGCGATCGTGTCCGCGCAGGCCCGCACGAAGTCCGGCGAGACCGCGCGGAAGGTGAAGTGATCCCAGTACCCCTGCGGCTCGTCCATGTCCATGACCTCGGCGGGGAGCTGGGGAGCGTCCCACGGCTCGATCTCCGGCACCTGCTCCATCGTCGCGCCGTAGGCCAGGCACGTCAGTGACATGGGCCCGCCCGCATCCTGGAAGCGCATGTCCGCCGGGGGCGCCCCCGCCACCTCGCGCCCGATGAGGATGACGGGGCCCCCGTCGTAGCTCAGCAGCGCCTCCAGTTCCTCCCCGGGCAGCAGGTGGTGATTGAGCACGAGGATGGGCCCGCTCACCTGGTCGAGATCGCGCAGGTCGGCAGTCGCCTGCACGGGCGCGCCGTCCGTCATCAGGTGGAAGAGCAGGCGGTGGACGGTCCAGCTCCTGGTGGTCGTGAAGTCCGCGATCTGCGCGTCGATGAGCGTGTCCGACCAGACCAGGGTCGCGCCCAGCGCTCTGCGCGGCGAGCCCGAGAAGGCCAGCCTCCACCTGTCGCGGAGCCAGCTCCAGTGGCCCTCGTCCAGCCCGTCGCCCAGGCAGACCAGGAAGCCGTCCGCGCACGGCCGCAGGCCGCCCTCTTCGGTGCGGAAGACGTTCGCGAGGGAGTAGATCTCCTTCTCCAGCACTGTGGGGTTGTGGCGGATCGCGTCCCACTCCTCCACCGTGTCGTGGGTGTTGTGCAGAAAGATCAGCTTCGCACGCCGTCCGCGCGCGGCCCGGGTCAGGCCCTCGCGCATGAGCATGAGCATGGAGAGGAAGTCCGCGTGGCGGGTGACGTCGGCGGCGTACGGGCGCGGGTCCATGCTCAGGCCGGCGGCCACCGTCTCGACCACGATGCCGTCTACGCCCGCCTCGACGATGCGCCGGTAGTCGATCCCGTAACGGTAGAGTGCCTCCCACGGCGCCCGCCCCCAGGCGGAGTTGATGACCGCGGCCTTCCCGGCTGAGTGGAGCGCGTCGAGCGCCGGGCGCCAGAACCGCGTCCAGCGGTGGGCGTAGAACTCAATCCACTCATGGCGGGCGTGCCGCCACAGCCACCGGGCGCGCGCCTCCAGGAGCTTCGTGTCGTGGCCGCAGGGCCGGGCGGCTGCGTCCGCCAGGGGACATCCGGTGGTCTCCGCGAACTGGGCCACCATGTCGTCGGACATGTCCACCTCGTAGATCGGACCGTTGAGCGGCCCCCAGCCGTCCGCTCCGTGCCAGCCGTCGAAGCCGTAGTGCTCCATGACCTCGACGAGTTTGGGGATGAAGTAGTCCTGGAAGAAGCTGCCGTCGCTCAGCCGCGAGAGGCAGTTGAGCGCCGAGGCCCATCCCCGGTGGCGGAAGACCATGCAGGCCTCCGGGTGGTCGCCGAGCCACTCCCGGTGGTAGCGGTCGCCGTAGAAGCGCGTGAAGACCGTCAGGTAGGCCTCGACGCCGCGCTCGTGCAGCTCGGAGATGAGGCGGCGAAGCTGGTGATTGGTCCACGCCTGCCGCGCGCGATGCGGGTTGCGCTCGTGCCCATCCCGCGAGCAGAAATCCGCCGGAAGCGTGACCTCGTCCGCAACGCTCTGGTGCGAGAGCACGAAGTCCGGCGAGGTGAGCATCAGACAGATCCCCGCCGGCGTGAAGCCGGCCGCCTCCAGATACTCGCCCACGCCCAGGTCGGCCTGCCGGTTGTCGAAGCCGATCAGCTCGGTCCATATCCAGCGCTCGTGAGCACGCTCCGCATGGTTCACAGACGCGCCTCCTCCATCGGTGATCGTCTCAGGTCACTGGAGCCGCCGGTCGTCCTCGGCGAAGCCGAAGGGCCGCTCCCGGCCGGGGTCGTAGCGGCACTGCACGATGTGCAGGTCCACGTACAGGTGGGGCCTAACGCGCGCCATTAACTCGGCGATGGCGATGGCCTCGGGGTTGGGATCGGGCTGCGGCACGCCGCGCCACGACCGGTAGCCCACACTTCATCTCGGCGATCCTCGGATGCGGCAGCACGGCCCTCTCGGCGGGTCCGGCGCCCATGGTGCTGATCGGCCTCCTCGCGCGGCGCGCTCGGCTCCCGCCGGGTTGCTTCGGCCGCAGCCGCGCCGAGACCTGCGCTCGCGTTGGCGGATCGTCGTCGGCCCGACCCCGGGAGGGCGAACGGCGGGGGGAGCCACGGGCCTGGAGGCCCGTGGCACGGGAAGAGAGGTGAAGTGGCCGGGGTGGCCTACACCAACCGTCGAAGCCGTCAAGAGCGGAGGAATCGTGCAGGTCCTGGACCCATGAGCGGGGAAAGGACACCCTCAATCGTAGGCTGATAAGCGCGAATGACCGGGAGGAGGTGCCGCATGACGAAGCGACAAAGCTGTGGGCGAAGGATTGAGGCAGTCGCCGCGGGCTGCGGCCCGTCACGCAGCCGGGGCGCCTTCACGCTCATCGAGCTGCTTGTCGTCATCGCCATCATCGCCGTGCTGGCCGCGATCCTCTTCCCCGTCTTCGCGCGGGCGCGCGAGCAGGCCCGGCGCACGGTGTGTGCCTCGAACCTGCGCCAGCTCGGCCTGGCCGCGAAGATGTACTCCCAGGATCACGACGAGTGGATGCCCTGCGACTACTACGCCTGCAACTCCAGCACGACGCACCTGCGGCTTGTGCGGCAGGTCCATCCTTACATCCAGAACACCGATATCCTCTACTGCCCATCGATCGCGAAGACCGGCCAGTGGATGAGCGACTACGTGCCCACCGAGGCCAACAGGGCGGCGGGCAACATCGGCTACTACTGCTTCAGCTTCGACCGCGTGCCCGGCACGGTCACGCCGGGCAAGCCCGAGTACAACACGTGGGTCTCATGGGGGTTCCTGAAGCAGCGTGGCGACGAGCCGCGCGTGATGAGCGAGCGGTGGGACCAGGACTGCTGGCTGTGGTCGGACGCGTGGTGCAAGCTGACGCGCTCACAGCACGGCGTGACGCTGCACGGCTCCCACCGCTGCTCCATCAACATCTGTTACCTCGACGGGCACGTCAAGTTCCAGGCCGCACCGGCCAAGCTGGTGTTCAAGTGACCCGCCTACCCGGACTCGCCTGAGGAGGGCATGAACCATGCTCCGCAAGGCCCGCGTGTTTCCGGCCGCGCTTCTGCTCGGCGCCGCGCTGTTTGCCACGGCATGCCACGCCCAGGACTGGCCCGCCTTCCGCCACGACGCCTCGCGCAGCGGGGTCGGCGCCGGCCATGTGGCCACTCCCCTGAAGCTCGCGTGGATCTACGCCCCCCGCCACGCGCCACGGCCGGCGTGGCCCGAGCCGGGCCGCGAGCTGAATCGCATGGCCTTCGACTACGCGAACCAGGTCGCCGTGGCGGATGGCGTGGTCTACTTCGGCTCCTCGGCAGACCACAAGGTCTACGCCCTCGACCTGGCGACGGGGCAGGAGCGCTGGAGCTTCTTCACCGGCGGCCCGATCCGCTTCGCGCCCACGGTCAGCGATGGCCGCGTCTACGTGGCCTCCGATGACGGCTGGCTGTACTGCCTGTCCGCGGCCGACGGCAGGCTGCAGTGGCGCTTCTACGGCGCTCCCAGGCGGCGGATGCTGATGGGCAACGAGCAGCTTATGGCGCGCCACCCGCTACGAACCGGCGTGATCGTGGATGGCGGCGTGGCCTACCTCTCCGCCGGCATGTGGCCCACCGAAGGCATCTACGTCTGGGCGCTCGACGCCTCGGACGGGACCGTGCTGTGGCGTAACTCGACCAGCGGCAGCCTTTACGTCAGGCATCCGCACCCGCCATCGGTGGCATTCAGCGGCGTGGCGCCGCAGGGCTACCTGGTCGCGGACGATGACCAGATCTTCGTGCCGACCGGCCGCAACGTGCCCGCCGCCTTCGATCGCGCCACCGGTGAGCTGCAGTACTACCACCCCGGCCCGGCGCGCTGGGCCGACCGGTGGGGCGGCACCTGGGGCTTCACCGCCTCTGACATGGTCTTCTGCTGGCGCTCGCGGCCCGGGCCGGACATCGACGTGGAGATGGGCGAGCACGAACCGTGGCCCAAGGACGGCATGGTGGGCATTAGAGCCGAGACCGGCGAGGTCGTCTGGGAGTTCATCGGCAAGCTGGATGCGGTGCTCGGCGGCGACACGCTCTATGCCTCCGGGGCCGGGACCGTCAGCGCGCACGACTTCAAGCGGCTGCTTGAGGGCGAGGAGCCGGCCGAATGCGAGCGCTGGGCCACCGAGCACGGCCGGGTCTACGCACTGATCATGGCCGATGACACGCTCTTCGCGGGCGGTGCTGGTGAGGTGACGGCGCTCGCCGCCGACGATGGCCGGGCGCTCTGGCGCGCGGAGGTTGACGGCCAGGCGCGTGGGCTGGCCGCGGCCGGTGGCCGGCTGCTCGTGAGCCTCGACAGCGGCCGCATCCTCTGCTTCGCAAGTGACGGGCCCGACCGGCCGGCGGTGGTCGAGCAGCCGACGGTGCAGGCGCCCTACCCGGATGATGGCGGCGGGGCCGACGTTCTTGCCGAGCGCATCATCGCCGACACCGGTTTGACCGAGGGCTACTGCGTGAACGTCGGAGCCGGCGACGGGCGGCTGGCGTACGAGCTGGCGCGGCGCTCGGAGCTGCGCGTGTGGTGCGTCGAGCCTGACCCGGAGCGCGTGGCGGCGGCGCGCGAAGCGCTGGACCGGGCCGGCCTCTACGGTGTGCGCGTGACGGTGCATCAGGGCACACTCTCGGATCTGGGCTACCCGCGCTGCCTCGCCGACCTCGTCGTGGTCGGCGAGGGGAGGCGCGGCGGGCTGGCGGGCGTGGCCGCAGAGGGGCTGCACCGGGTGCTGAAGCCCGGCGGGGTCGCGTGGCTGCCGGTTGCCGGAGACGGCGCTGTCGCGTCACGAGAGCGTGCCGCCGCCTGGGTGCGTGAGGGCGGGGTGCCGGGCGGCGAGATCGCCGAGACGGACGAGGCGGTCACGGTGCGCCGCGCGCCGCTCGAGGGCGCGGGCGAGTGGACCCACCAGTACGGCAATGCCGCGCGCACCGGCAGCTCGGCGGACCGGCTCGCCCGACTGCCCTTCGAGGTGCAGTGGTTCGGGCGGCCGGGGCCGGCGATGATGGTGACGCGCCACTGGCGCGGGCCGGCGCCGCTGTGCGTTGACGGCAGGCTGTTCGTGATCGGGCAGTTCCGCATCACGGCGGTGGACGCCTACAACGGGCGCGAGCTGTGGTCGGTGGACCTGCCCGCGGCCGGGCGGTTCCCGGTTTCCTCGAAGGGCGGCAACGCGGCCGCCGACGCCGACTCCGTCTACATCGCGGTCGCCGACCAGTGCCTGCGGCTCGACGCCGCCACCGGGGAGCAGGTGCGGGCCTACGACATACCGCAGTGCGCCCGCACCGATGAGGAGCCGGCGTGGTGGTACGTCGGCCTGGTGGACGACCTGCTGCTGGGCACCGCCGGCGACCACCGCGGGGGCGGCGTGCTGTTCGCGCTGGACAAAGGCAGCGGCGAGCTGCGCTGGGCCTTCGAGGCCGAGCACCGGGTCCACCACGACTCGATAGCGGTCGGCGAGGGCCGTGTGTGCGTCATCGACGCCCCCACCGAGGCCGAGATGGACCAACTGCACCGCCGCGGACAGTCCAGCCGTGCCAGCTCCCGGCTGGTCGGCCTCGATGCGGGGTCGGGCGAGGTGCTGTGGACCACGCCGGGGCTCCTGCCGCGCCGTGATCTGCGCTTGGCGGGCGGCGTGCTGCTGGCCACCGGCGGCGGGCGCATGAGCGCCTACAGCGCCGAGAGCGGCCACATCCTCTCCTGGGGCAGCGTGAAGATGCAGCGCTTCCCCGTCATCGTCGGAGACACCATCTACGGCCAGCCCTACGCCTATGATCTGCGCACCGGCGAGCGCAAGCATCGCGTGCACCCGCTGACGGGGCGAAGCGTGCCGTGGAGCATGGCCCGGTCCTACGGCTGCGGCTCCATCTCCGGCGCGCCGAACCTGCTCGCCTTCCGCTCCGCGACGCTGGGCTTCTACGACCTGACAGACGACAGCGGCGTGCACAACTTCGGCGCGATACGCGCGGGGTGCTACGTCAACGCGATCATGGCCGCCGGGATGGTCCTGATGCCGCCTGCCGACGCCGGCTGCACCTGCTCGTACAACTTCCAGGGCACACTGGCGCTGACCCCCACTGAGCGGGTCGAGGAGTGGGGCGTCTTCGCCAGCGGCGGCGACCCGGTGCCGATCGTCAGCGCGGCGCTCAACCTCGGCGCACCCGGCGACCGCCGCGGTGCCGACGGTCGACTCTGGCTGGCGATCCCCCGACCCGGCGGCGTTCACGTGCCGATCGAGGTGCAGATGGCCGATGGCGGGGACTACTACCATCGCAACGCCGACGAGGTCGCCATCTCGGACGACGATCGCCCCTGGCTGTACTCCTCCGGCGCGGAGGACATCGAGGCGCTCACGCTGAACCTCGGCAGTGAGGAGGCGCACCGCTACCGGGTGCGCCTGCACTTCGCTGAGCCGCAGGGCCTTACCGCGGGCGCGCGTGTGTTCGACGTCAAGCTCCAGGACCGGCTCGTGCTCGATGGCTTCGACATCGCGGCCGAGAGCGGCGGCTGCAACGCGCCGCTGGTGCGGGAGTTCGAGGCCGAGGCCACGGGGACACTGCGTGTCGAGCTGATGCGAGCGGGCGGCGAGGGCGCTCCGGGCCCCGTCCTCAGCGGCATCGAGGTCGAGCGCCTGTGACGACGCGGCGACGCAATGACGGGCGGCTTAGGCAAGCCGCCCGTCCAGACGGCACGGCGGATGGCGGGTGATGATGCGACGATGTTCGTGCTGCGGATGATGCTGGCCGAGATCGGCCATCGTAAGCTCAACTCCCTCTCGGCGCTGATCGCGGTCGTGATGGCGGTCGCGGTCGCGGTCGCGGTGGTGACGACCTGTGACGCCTCCCGGCGCGAGACGGTGCGGCTGATGCGCAACATGGGCTTCAACCTGCTCATCGTGCCCGAGGGCACCGACATGACGGACTTCTGGAGTCGCAGCTTCGCCGAGAAGGAGATGCCCGAGGACTATGTGTACCGCCTGTCCAGGTCCGGTCTCATGACCATCAGGCACCTGGTCGCCCGGCTGCAGAAGCGGGTGACCTGGGAGGGCCACGAGGTGCTTCTGACCGGGGTGCTCCCCGAGGTGGCCATGGCCCACCGGTCGAGCAAGTCGCCGATGGGCCTGAGCATCCCGCGCGGATCGGCCTACCTCGGCTACCACATCGCACGCCTCGCGAAGGTGCCCGAGGGCGGAGAGATCGAGGTACTCGGGAGGCGGCTGAAGGTCGCGGGGGTAATCGAGGAGCAGGGGAGCATCGATGACATCCGCATCCATGCGCACCTGCACGACGTGCAGGAGATGCTGGGCCGGCCGGGTCGGATCAACGAGATCGAGGCGCTGCAGTGTCTATGCATCAGCGACCGGCCTCTGTCCGTGATCCGCCAGGATGTGCGGTCGGTGCTGCCCGGCGTCAGAGTGACCGAGTTCCGCTCCATCGCTGTGGCGCGGGCCGAGACGCGGAAGATGGTCGAGCGCTTCGCAGGGCTGCTCATTCCCGCTATCGTGCTGGTGGCGACGCTCTGGGTAGGCCTCAGCGCCACGCGCAACGTGAACGAGCGGCGGGGGGAGATCGGCATCCTGCGCGCGCTCGGCGTGGGCTCCGGCCCCATCGCCGCGCTGTTCCTCGGCAAGATGCTTACCATTGGCGCCGTCGGGGCGGTGCTGGGCTGGGCCGCGGGCACAGCCGTCGCGGTTCACTACGGCACCGACATCTTCCCGCTGACCGCGAAGCAGATAGCGCCCCTGTATCCCCTGCTGGGCTGGTCGGTGCTGGGGGCGGCGCTGCTGTGCCTGATCGCGAGCTGGCTGCCGGCGCTCTCGGCGGTCTTGCAGGATCCCGCCGAAGTGCTCGCGGAGGAGTAGTGATGATCGTACTCGACGAGGTCAGCAAGGTCTATCAGGGCGCGGACGGCGAGGTCCGGGCGCTCGACGGCGTCGGGCTCTCGGTGGCGGACGGTGAGTTCGTCGCGGTGCGCGGCCCGAGCGGTAGCGGGAAGAGCACACTGCTGCTCGTCATGGGCGGCATGGTCCGGCCCACCTCCGGCACGGTGACCATCGACGACCGCCGCCTGTACTCCCTCTCCCCGGCCGAGCGGGCGCGCCTGCGCGCCGAGCGCATCGGCTTCGTCTTCCAGCTCTTCCACCTCGTGCCCTACCTCAGCGCGGTGGACAACGTGCTGGTGCCGGTGCTGGCGGGAATGCGCCGGGACCGTGATGAGGCCGCCTCCGTGCTCCGGCGGTTGGAGATGGGCGAGCGCCTGCACCATCGGCCGCGGGAGCTGAGCACCGGCGAGTGCCAGCGCGTTGCCCTGGCCCGCGCGCTCATCAAGCGGCCCGACATCATCCTCGCCGACGAGCCTACCGGGAACCTCGACCCCGAGAACGCCGCAGCGGTCATGGGCTACCTCGCCGACTTCCACCGCGATGGCGGCACCGTGCTCGTCGTCAGCCACGACGCGCTGGCGGAACGGTACGCGGACCGCACCGTGCACCTCGACCGTGGCCGGATCGTTCCTGAGCGGCCGCAGGCCTGAAGTTGCGTGGCGACCTCTGCGGTGTGTGCAGGTCCGAAAGGAGCCCCGACGAAGGCACTCGCCTGTGGTCGCACGGGTGCCCACGAGGCAGGACGCCTGACGACCCACTGCCGGGAGGTCGAGATGATCGCTCGCGCGCTCCTGGTGGCGTCTCTTGTGACGGTCGCGGCCGGCCTGACGGCCGCACCTGAGCTCGTGGACAACCCCGGCTTCGAGCTGCCGCCCGCGGGCGACGAGGGGGCGGCCGTCGCGCCGGGCTGGCAGGTCGATATCCGCTCCCGCGATGCGGCCGAGGTCGCCGACGCCTCCGCGTGCTCCGCGCGCCGCGACGACCGCGCCCCGCACTCCGGCGGCTGGTGCCTGCGCCTGGAGGCCGGCGGCGGGCTGCTCACCCAGCTCTGGGCCGAGCCGGAGATCGAGGGGGAGCGCGGCCGCCTGATCCCGGTCGAGGGCGGGCGGCGCTACGACTTCAGCTACTGGGCCCGCGTTCCCGACCCCGGCACCATCCTCGTCGGCCACGTGATCTTCTACGACGCCGACCGCCGGGCCCTTCAGGGCAGACACGCGCGCCTGAAGACCTCCGCCGATCAGACCGGGGACCGCTGGCTCAGGTTCGAGCGCTCCGTGCCCATCGAGGAGGAGGCGACCTTCGCGGTGGTGCACTTCGCCTGCGGATGGGGCTCAGGCGGCCGCCAGACCGCCTGGCTCGACGACGTCCAGTTCAGCCTCCACGAGTGAGGGGACATCCCACATGACGATCCGCGCACGGGCAGTTCTCGTGACGCTCATCTGGGCGCTTGCGCCGGCGTTTGGCCAGGACGCCGCCGATCACACGCGCGTGTTCTGGCGCAACATCGGCATGGGCGGGGGCGGCGCCTTCTACCACGTCACCGCCGATCCCAACGATGGCGACACGCTCTTCGTGGGCATCGACATGAACGGCCTCTACAAGACCGAGGACGGCGCGGAGAGCTGGCAGAACCTGTCGAACCTCGAGATGCGCAGCGACGTCAGCGCCTGCATCGCCGTGGCGCCGGGCGACGGCAGCATCGTCTACAACGGCGCGAAGGGCATCCAGAAGAGCACCGATGGCGGCCATACCTGGGAGACCGTCTGCGACATCGGCGGCAACTGGGTCATGGACCGCGGCCCGCGCATGTGGGCCTCCGGCACGCCGATGGTCATCGACCCGGACGACAGCGACACGGTCTGGTTCGGCACCCCCGGCGGCAACCTGCGCAGGACCACCGACGGGGGAGAGAGCTGGGAGATCGTCACCGACTTCACGCCTGATGACGACGGCACCGCCGGCCAGTTCGACGAGGGCGTGCAGTCGATCCTCATCGATCCCACCAGCCCGGTTGGCGGCCGCACCGTCTTCGTCGCCACCTGGGAGGGCATGTTCCGCAGCACCGACGGTGGCGCGAGCTGGGAGGCCATCAACGAGGGCCTGCCGCACACTCGACTGATGGCCGTCGCCGGCGGCGCGAAGGACGGGGAGCTGCGCCTCTACGCCCTGCTGCATCCGCGCATGATCGACGGGCGGTACGCGGGCGGCGTCTATCGCAGCTACGATGGCGGCGACACGTGGGTCGAGCGCAATGATGGTCTCTGCACCTGGGTGCAGGGCGGCGTCGAGCCCGAGGAGATCGCCCGCTACTCCCCCAAGCGCGCCAAGCACGCGACCCGCTACTACAACATGCGCGTCTTCCACGGCGACCCGGACGTCGTCTACCTCTACGCCGATGGCGTCGTGGACCAGTGGGCGACGCGGGGGCTCTATCGCAGCGACGACGGCTGCGAGAGCTGGCGCTTCATTGAGGTCGAGACGCTGGGCCGCAACTGGAACGAGTGCTACTGGGACGGGCGCTTCGGCCTCGCCATCTCTGCCACGGACCCGGACGTGCTCTACTCCTGCCAGGGGATGAACGTGTTCAAGTCCGTGGACGGCGGCCACGGCTTCTTCCAGGTGATGAGCGATCCGGTCGGAGACGGCTCCTGGCGCACGCGCGGGCTGGACAACGACCTGTGGTACAAGGCCGTCCCCGACCCGCGCAACCCCGGCACCGTCTACTTCACCGACGCCGACGCAGGGCTGGTGTACACGCGCGACGGCGGCGAGACCTGGTTCGCCGAACGCCGCCTGCCCAATGACGCCTACGCGCTGGCGCTCGACCCCGTGGCCGGCGCGGTTGCGGTGGGGATCGGGGTTGATGCGGCGAAGCGCGCCTACGGAGGCCTGGCCATCAGCCGCGATGGCTGCCAGACCTGGGAGCGCGTGGAGAGGAACCCCGAATCCGGACTGCCCGCCAGCAACGTCATCGCCATCGCGGTGGATGACGCCAGCCCGGCGAACGCCCGCACCTGGTACGCATCATCGATGGGCCACGGCGTCCGCCGCTCCGATGACGCGGGCAGGACCTGGCGGCAGGTCAACGCCGGCCTGCCGCAGTTCGACCCGGATGACCGCGGAGGCGGGCTGAACGTCCGGGAGCTGACCGTCGCCGCGCGCGACACGGTCTATGCCATCGTGGGAACCGTCGAGGGCGGCGGTGGGGGCGAGTCGGAGATCTACCGCACCACCGACGGCGGGGCAAGCTGGGAGGCGCTTGACACCGAGGCCATCGCCGGGCGCATCTACGAGCTGCTGGTGCGCCCGGAGGACCCCGCGCACCTGATCTGCGGCGCCGGCCGGGGCGTGTACGAGAGCGCCGACGGTGGTCGGAGTTGGACGCAGATCCTGTCCGCGGAGATGCTCTCAGGCCCCATCGCCACGCGGCCGCACTTCGACGCCACGGCGATGTGCGTCGAGATGCCTCCGGACGATGCTCAGGTGATCTTCGCCGGCCTGCGGCGCGGCGGGGCGGTGATGACCGAGGACGGCGGCGCGAGCTGGCACTTCGTCTGCGACGGCCTGGGTCACCGCGCCGTCGAGGACCTCGCCCTGGACCCGAGCGACGCGAGTGTCATCTGGGCCTGCACCCGGGGACAGAGTGGCTACCGTGGGACCATCGTCGCCCCGGGGGAGGAGCCCCCCGCGCACCGGCCTCAGGCGCGGCTGCCGGCGCCCGATCCGGCGCGGCTGCGGGAGGAGTTCGAGCGCATGAAGGCGGAGGCCGGGGCGGAGTGCATCGACGTGCCCCGCGCCGAGCCGCCGATCACCATCGCCTCCTGGGTACGCGCCGCAGAGGTGCGGGACTTCCGCCACGCCGGCTCCGGTGAGCCCTACCTGGCCCCGACGCGGGCGCGGCTGCTGCATGACGGCACGGCGCTGCACATCCGCATGGACTGCAGCATCCACGAGGGAGACCTGGGGGCTCCCGCGCGCTTCCTCGGTGCCGGCCTGACCGCCCCGGGACGCCGTGACGCATCTCTCTGGGGAGAGGATTCGGTGGAGGTGCTGCTGGCGACGGACGGCGATGCGACGGAGCTCTGCCACTTCATCGCCAACGCCCGTGGCGCGCGCTGGGACGGCCTCCACCACAGGGCCGGCGTGGACGCGGGCTGGGATGGCCGGTGGGAGGCGTCGGGCGAGGTGAGCGGTGCCACCCTCCGCCACCGCCTGAGTATCCCGCTGGCGCTGCTGCCCGGCGGCGCGCCCGTGCCCGGCGACACGCTCAGGATCAAGCTCTGCCGCAACGACTTCGCGACCCGCAGCTTCGCGAGCTGGCCGGCGAGCCCGCAGGGCTTTGCCTGCCGGCCGCGCTACTGGGCCGAGCTGCGCCTGCTCTGAGCGGAGCGTGGCGACGCGTCAGACGGCGAGCCAGATCAACGTGCCCTCACCCTCTGCCAGGCGGAGCGAGAAGCCCGTCGCGCCGTCCTCAGCCGCGAGGGGCCGCCATGCTCGCGTGCATGGTTCGGCGCGCCGGGCCGCCGTTCCCTGGGGGCTTCGCGTAGCGCGCCGCACGCAGGTGCGCACGGGTGGTCGGCGAAGGAGACCGTCGGAGGTGCGAGCGACGATGACAGGGCTGCGTGGTCGGGTCGGACTCAGTTGCGGCGTGGCGCTATGCTCGGTGCTCGCGGCCGTCTCGTCCGCGCCGAGCGCATGGTGCTCGGAGCTTGCCTTCGTGTCCATGCGCGACGGGAACGCGGAGATCTACGTGGTGAAGGCCGACGGCTCCGGCCTGCGCCGGCTGACAAGCAACGAGGCCGAGGACACGAGGCCGGTCTGGTCGCCCAACGGCGGCTCGATTGCTTTCGTGAGTGACCGCGACGGGAACCAGGAGATCTACCTCATGGACGCCCGGGGCGGGGGCAGGCGGAACCTGACGCGGAGCGACGCGTTCGAGGACCGCCCCTGCTGGTCGCCCGATGGCGAGCATCTGCTCTTCTCGACCGACCGCGACGGGAACTCCGAGATCTACGCCTGCAGGGCCGACGGGAGCGGCCTGCGCAACGTCAGCAGCCACCCCTCCTGGGATGGAGTGCCGGCGTGGTCACCCGCGGGCGACATCATCGCCTGGGTCGCCGACCGGCAGGGCAACCAGGACGTGATGGAGGCGGCCCCTGACGGCTCGGGCAGCCGCCCCATCGCCTCCCATCCGGCGTGGGACGGCGACCCCGTCTTCTCGACCGATGGCTCCCGGCTGGCCTTCCGCACGCACCGGGACGGCAGCATCAGCGTCTACGTATACGACGTGGCCGCGGGCACGGTGAGCAACGTCAGTGGGGTAGGGGCGTGGAACGAGGAGCCGGACTGGGCCCCGGACGGGCGGCTGGCGTGGGCCTCGTCGCCCGCCGGTAACCGCGAGGTCATCGTCGCCGACCCGGACAGCGGCGTGCAGCTCAACATCACCAACAGCCCCTTCAACGAGTGGGCGCCGCGCTGGTCGCCGGACGGCGGCATGATCGCCTTCCTGTCCGACCGCAGCGGCCAGGTCCGGCTCTACGTCGCGGGGGCCGACGGGTCGAATGTGGTGGAGGTCGGCGGGGGCCCGGTCTGCGACGTGCCCTGCTCGTGGCGGCCCGAGAAGTAGTGACACGGGCCGGCGTTGAACCCGAGAGGGGTCTTCCGGGCGGCAGGCCTCACCGCTCGTGCCTCTGCCAGTGGGCCACGATGTAGGTGAAGATGTTCACGCCCATGCGGAAGGCCGGCTCGCGGCTGTCGGGCCGCACCCACTCGCCGGTGCCTTCCCAGCAGTCCCCGTAGTCGTTGCGTGAGAAGATGACGCCCAGCCGGCCGCCGACGTCGATCCCCTGCAGCGGGTAGCGCTCGCCCATGTCCCCCGCGGGCACGCGGTCGAGGACGTAGTGCGCGCGGTAGAGGTCGTGGTCGATGGGCAGGTCCGCCAGGCTGTCGCCGAAGGTCTTCTTCATCTCTCGCCGGAAGCACTCGCCGAACGGGCCGTGTGAGTCCTCGCCGAAGATGGTCCCGCCCTGTGCCACGTACTGCCGCAGAACCTCACGCTCGTCCTCGGTCAGGCTGAAGGCGCGGTGGCCGCGCAGGTGGAGGACGGGCGTGCCCTCGATGTTCTCCAGCGTCAGAGGGACGTAGCGTTCGTGCACGGTCACGTGGATGTCGGTTCGCTGGCGCACCTCGGAGAGCAGATGCGTCATCCCCTGAGCGTCGGCCTGGTAGTCGCCTGTCGTCACACCCAGCGGCATGTCGAAGCTGCCGGAGACGTCCGAGTAGATGCCGCCGGGCGTGCTCCTGGCGTGACCGAGCCCCAGCCAGGGGCCGACCCCAGGGATGCCGGGCATCGCGTCCGGCGCGTGAGCGATCAGCCCGCGCGTCTCGGTAGCCGGCAGGGGCAACAGGCCCATGCCGCCCGTCCCGCCGGCCGTGGGCAGGCCGGCGCCGACCGGTCCGATGCCCGCGATCCCACCGGAGACGAGGCCGAGCCCGCCCTCGCCGTCGCCCTCTCCCTCACCGTCACCCTCCCGCCCTCGCCGTCGCCCTCTCCCTCACCGTCACCCTCTGCGCCGCCTTCGCCGTCGCCGCCACCACCGGTCGGAGGCCCGCCGGGCATCATCACCGGGGCGACCTTGAGCGCGTAGAGCTCGCCGAGGCCGACGCCCTCGCCGCCCGGCCTACCTCCGCCGCCTATCAGGCCCGACAGGCCGGCGACCAACGAGCCGGGCAGCGCGCGCGTCACGGGGCCGGTAAGCACGAGTTCGAGCCCGCCGATGGTCACGGGGCCGAGCGGCCCGACGCCGGGGCCCCGGCCGCCGCCGATGCCACCACCCTCCCCGGTGCCCATGCCGCGCTCGCCGCCCTGGCCCCCGCCGGGGCCTTCGCCGCCCACGCCCGGCCCGAGCACCGTCGGCTGCCACCCGGCGCCTGGAATTGCCTTCACGATGACGTACTCGCCGAGCCCTGCTCCTGCTCCCGCGCCCGGGCCCGCCCCCGATCCGGCGCCCGTCCCGCCGGCCGTGGGCAGGCCGGCGCCGACCGGTCCGATGCCCGCGATCCCACCGGAGACGAGGCCGAGCCCGCCCTCGCCGTCGCCCTCTCCCTCACCGTCACCCT
>JALGUJ010000156.1 GCA_029820945.1 Candidatus Zipacnadia bacterium
GCGATCGCCGAGGGCACGACGATCACCACGCGGCGCGATGGCCCGAACCTGGTGCTGGCCGCCGCGGCGGGCGATGATCTGACGGTCGAGGTCGCCGAGGGGCAGGTGGAGCCGGTGCGCCGCGGCTGGCGCAGGGGCGGGGAGACGGTGCTGCCGAATCCCACGGCGGTGGTGGGCAGGCGCGCGCGCGGCCCCATCGTGCTGGCGACCTTGCTGTATCCCGTTCCGCCGGGCGAGGATCCGCCGGAGGTCGGGATCGAGCTGCTGCGCGCGGATGCGGAGGGCGAGATCAGCGTGAGGATCACGTTGCCCGACGGCGAGGAGCAGACGCTGGTGGACGACCTCCCGCGACGCTGACCCGGCACTGGAGGCGTGCCCTACAGCAGCTCGCGCTTCGCCCGCTCGATGACCTCACGCATGGCAGCGAGCTGATCCTCGCGGCTCTCGGGCTTCTCGTAGGTGGCGAGGAGCCGATCGACCTCGTCGGCGGCCTGCGAGAGCAGTTCATCCTCGCGCGCGTGCCCCGCGTAGCCGGACCGGTCCATGAACCGCGGCAGCCACACGCTGTCGCGGAACCGCTTCGCGGTGCGCATTGTCCCCAGGTGGCTCTGATGGATGCCGAGGTCGATCTCGACGATGTCGTCCATCGCCAGGTTCTCGGGCGTCGGATCGAAGTCGCGGGCCAGGTGCCCCGAGCCCGCGGCGAACTCGCGGTCGAGCATGAGCTGCACCGGCGACATGATCTTACCCTCGTCCAGCATCCCGCTGCCGGCGGACAGCGATTGGCCGGTGAAGGCCGCGACGGTCATCGACTTGTAGGCCTTCTCGAGCGCGGCGTACAGGCTGGGCACGCGCGCGTCGCAGTACTCGCCGCTGCCCATGGGGATGACGTAGCCGGTCCAGCGGCGCATGAACTCGACGGCCGCGAAGCCGTAGAACATGGCGTCCCAGGCGGAGTAGCTAACCGCGCCGGTGGCCATGTCCACTGTGCCCGGCCACATACTGCCGCGCAGCGGCACGTCGGGGTTGATGGCGCGTGCGGCCATCCAGGTCGCGACGAACTCGGCGGAGGAGACCACTACGAAGCCCTCGACGGTGACCGGCGTCGAGACGCCCGCGACCGGCATGGCGGTCAGGCCACAGGGCTCGCCGGCCTTTGCGCGCGCGACGTACTTCCCGGCGGTGTCCCGGTCAAAGCGCAGTGGATGAGCGAAGCACACCGCGCCCCAGGCGAACCAGTCGTCGATGCCGAGGCTCTCCCCCATCTCGCACAGCCAGGGGATCTGATCCACGCGCCAGGCGAAGGGGCCCTGCGGAACACTCGCCCACTCGGCCAGCAGCAGTCCGGCCACCATCGGTTCGATCATCGGCGGGCAGTCGGTCAGCGAGAGCACGTGGCCGACGCCGGTCGCACCGTGCAGCACGTCGCCGAGCTTGACGAGCGTGATCATGTCCTCCTGCTTCGCCTGGCGCTCCTCGCCGGTGCGATGATCGCGATAGAGTTGGGCGACCTGTGTGCCGATCCCCGGCAGGCCTGGCGCGCGCAGCCTTCCAGGTGGCGACGGCGGATCGGCCTCGAACTCCGTGCGTACGGCCGCGATGAATTCGGCGGTCAGTTCGCACGGGAAGCGCACGCGCTCGGAGGCGTAGTCCACCTGGGCACCCATGGCGTCGAGCCCGCGCATGATCTCATCGTTCTGGCACAGTACCCCGACCTTCTCGAGCGTGTCCACTACGCCGTGGGCGAGCGGCTCGACGTGATCGTCGGTGAGGATCTGCCGCTGGAACATGACTTCGCCTCCGGGAGGAGTATTGTGCCGCCGGCACCCTCGCCGGCGGGTCGTTGTCATCGAGGGCGGCTGCTCAGCGAACGGCAGCGCATGTGAACATGCGCGCTCGGTACGGCAAGGTCAACGGCAGTCGCCCGTCGGGCGACCCCCGGCGAGGCGCCGGGGCCACAATGGCAACGACCGTCGCTATTCCTCGCCGTAGGCACGGGCGATTGCCGACCGGTGGTCGAACATCTTCTCAATGGGCCCGAGTTCGCGCTCGAGCACGCACGGCGGCTCGTAGCAGTCGAGTTCCTCGCCGGTGCAGAAGCCCCTCGCCAGCTCCACGTAGTACAGGAAGTTGCGCAGCGGGATGTCCGGCGGCACGCCGTGGTCGGTGCATGGGATGTAGGTCCCGTGCCGCCAGGCAGTCTCGTACCGCGTGCGCACCTCCGCGCGCAGGCGCTCGCGGGACCTGGCCAGCTCGCGCTTGTCTACGCCGCCATGGATGAAGATGCCCGGGTAGTGTTGCAGGATCTCTTCCGGGTCATTGCCTGCGGCGATCTCGATGGGGTTGATGCCGTCCAGGACCTCGGGGTAGAGCACGTCGAGAATCTGATTGTTGTAGCCGTCGGAGTCCATGGTGAGCGCCTCAACCCCGCGCTCCTTGAAGAACGCGTAGAGCGTGCGGTACTGCGGCAGCAGGAACTCGCGGATCAGCGGCGGGGACATCATCGCCTGCTTCTTGAACGCCATGTCCTCGCTGAGCACGAACTCGTCAACCTTGATCTCCCGCAGCGGCTCGTCGAAGATCTCGGTGACAAACCAGGTCCAGTACTCAAACATCTCGTGCACCAGGTCAGGCTGGTCGTAGAACATGACCGATAGGCCCTCCATGCCACACAGATCGCGGATGGCCCAGTACGGTCCGGCGAACGAGCACTTCACCGGCACGTCGGCGCTGTTGCAGCGCTCGACGAGCTTGCTCCAGTGCACGCCGCCCGCGGGGTGGTGGCGGTAGCCGTCGGGGTTGAGGCTGGGCGCGGCCTGGTGGGCGGCGATCGGCTCGGTGCGCTCGGGGGCGTGTGGGTCGAAGTGCGGCCTGATCGCCTCCCAATCGGCGCGGCTCTTGACGGGGTATTCGAGATAGCGGCGGGTGGCGAAGCCCTCCGTGGGCTGGTCGATGGCATCCTCGCGCAGGGCGCCCCAGGCGTCGCGCCAGATGCGGCGGTTGCCCTCCTCGCGCACGACCACCTCCTCCCGCCCCGGCCAGGGCCCGGCGAAGAACTTGCCGATGCCCATGCCGCCATCGGCTCCGGTGAAGCTCCCCCAGGTGCGCTGCTGTTCCTGGCTCAGCCCCTGCCTGCGCCAGGCGGCGAACGTGGAGGCGCGCGGGCCACCGAACATGTAGGGGATGCGGTCGATCGCCTCGCCGTGGATGATCGCCAGGAAGCGCTCGCGCTGGGTCATGGAGTGTACCTCCGGACTCGGGATGCGCAGCCTAATCGCTGCCGGGGACGGGATTTCCGCGCGCGGCACCGAGCGTCCTTGGGAGGCCGACGAAAGATAGGTCGGGCGGCGAGTGCAGGTGGGGCACGACGAGGAGACGAGACGCAGGAGCCGGCGCCTCGCAGGTCTCGCGGCGGGATGAGAGTGGGGCGGCCGGTCGGCGTCAGGCCGTCAGTGCTCGCCCGGGCCACTCACTCAGGCCCGCCTCGGCGACGATGCCGGTCGCGGCGCGGCCGAAGAGCTCCTGGGCCCGCTCGGGAGCGATGCTCAGCACGCGAGCGATCTCAGGGAAGTTCAACTCCTGATGGCAGTACAGGGCGGCGGTGAGCTGCTGGTCGGTGGGCAGCTCCATGAGGATCTCGGCGATCCCGTAACGCGCATCGACGCCCGTGGGCAACATGGCGGCGGGCTCGAGAGCAAAGGCGATGGCCATCTCCATGAAGCGCTCGGTCAGGTGCGGCAGGCTCAGGCGCAGGCGGGAGATCAGCGTGTGATCGCTCGGCTCCCGGCCCGCGATGATGGCGCCACGCCACGCCTCGTACAGCGGCCGCAAGCGCTCGACCATGGCCTGGCGGTACCACTCGCTCTCAGTCAGCAGGTGGCGCATCCTGCGGTCCAACGCGCCCACAGCCGCCTCCGGGAAATCCTCGACGCGGCTGATGGAGGCGGCGGTCTGCTGCAGGGCGATCGCGGCCTCGCGCCGAAGCGCTTGGCGGTCGATCTCCTCCGGCCACCATGCCGCCACTCGGCGGGTGACGCGGTCGATGAGCCACTCGTGGTCGGCGGCCAGGCGCGCGGCCGCCAGTGGGTGTCGGTGCAGGACCAGCGGGGGGGTCTCTCCGGACAGATAGCGGAGTTGGCTGTGTGTGGGTCCGCTCAGCTCGGAGTCAGCGTGCGCGTGTTCGTTCATCCTCGCACCTCGGCCGGATCATCTGCGCGCCCGTGCACATCCGGGCGGCGTGGGCAGCCCGACCTGCTTAACGGCGCGAGGCGCGGAAGCCTTGAGTCGGGTGAAGAGCATGGGGGCCTCACTTTCTGCTCCATGCAACCTCACCGTAACCGCGCAGGAAAAGCCCGCGCCGGTGGCCCGCCGGCGCGCAAGCTCGCACTCGGGCCAGCCGATGATTCCTGTGGCGGCGAGGCAGACGGCGATAGGCCGCGGGCCGCCCGGGACTAGATGGAGAGCTGTCCAACGCGGGTTGGGTGAGCCGCAACAGCGAGAGCGGCGGAGTCCCATGGGCCTCCGCCGCTCTCGTCTGTCATGGACGGGCCGGCTAGCTCTCGATGGCTCCCACCGGGCAGACCTTCGCACCGCGCTGGATGGCGTCCGCCGGCGCTCCGGGCTTGATCTCCGCCTTCCCGGTCTGCGGGTTCATCTGATAGGCCTCGGGCGCGACGCGCACGCACTTGCCACAGCCGATGCAGCGGTCGCTGTTCACCGTGGCGCACGCCTCGGCGCCGCAGGTCCCGTCGGTCGCCGTCCGGCACTGATCGGTGCCGGCCAGCGGGCAGTCGGCGCACTGTCCGGTGCAGCGGACGATCTCGGTGGCCGCCGGTTGATCGGCGTTCGGCACGGTCGCTGCCAAGACCGTCACCGCCACCAGAGCCACGCTTGCCAGCATGCCCAGTACAGTCTTCGTCCTCCCGTTCATGGTCATTGTCATCGCTCCCTCTATCCATTCGGGCCGCCCGCCGGCGCCCCGCGTCTTCCCCGTCCATTCGATTCTCAGACGGGCAAAGGGCCGCGCGGATTCCACCCGGGTTGCGCGCCGGGAACCGGGGGATGGCGACAGCCACAGTGCACCATCGCCGGCCTGTGGTCGCTGTTGGGTACCACCTACTGAGATTGGTCAGACCCGTACTTGCGCCAACTCTTGCATCTTCATGCCAGCGTGGTATCATGCCTGCGAGCAGAGCGGCGTTCGCGGGGTCATGGAGAGCGGCGCTCGCCGGACTTCGGATGCATCCAGCATTGAGTCGCGAAAGGCCAATTCGCCGGAGGCGATGCGGGCATGAGCACCGAGAATAACGAGACGCCGCAGGAGACTGACCGGCTGGAGATGGCGCGGGCGATGGGGGCTCGTATTGCCCAGGCCCGACGCGAGGCCGGCTATCGCACCGCACAGGACTTCGCCGATGCGCTCGCCATCAGCGTCTGGACTGTGCGGTCGTGGGAGTCGGGCAAGAGTCAGCCCAGGTACCACATGCTCGACACTATCAGCCGACTGACCGAGCACTCGAAGGCATGGTTCCTGGGGGAGGAGACAGCGCGGGACCGGCTGGACGTCACGATTGGCGAGCTGCTGGCGCGGAAGAGCCGCGCTGAGGACGCCGGCGAGGAGGCCGAGGAGGGCGGGGTGTACGGCATACCGGCCCTGGATCTCGCGGCCGAGGAGGAGCTTGTGGCGCTGTCCTCGGACGCTCGCGAGTGGGGCATCCTGATCCGCATCGCCTCTCCCATCGCGCCCGCCAGCGCGGAGCAGATCGCGGCACTGCACCTGGTGCTGGCCGGTGTCGCCAGGAGCGCCGAGTAGCCCGCTGACCGGGCCTCGCGCGGCAGGTCTCCAGAGGAGGGGTAGAGATGCGAAAGGCAACCGTGGCGCTTGCCATCGGCGCTGTCGCCCTCGGCTGCTGGGCGGCGGGCGACATCGCCCTGGTGGCGAACGGCACGACCATCGTCTGCGACCCGCCACCCACGATGCACGAGAGTCACGTCTACGTCCCGCTGCGCGCCGCGGCCGAGGCCGTTGGCGCTAAGGTGGAGTACGACGCGGCGGGAAAGCGCGTGACCATCTGCAAGGGCGCCATCTGCACGCTCGTCTGGCAGAGCGAAGGCATCACCGTCAACGGCCGGCTGCTTATCGGCATCCGCCAGGTCGGCGAGGCCCTGAACGCCCGAGTCGATTGGGACGCGCCGAGCAGGACCGTGAGGATCACGACGACCGACTGACAGCGCGCCCCGCGTGTCTCGCGCGCCGGCCTGTTGCGCCCGCGCTCGATGCCCCGCGGGGCTTCGTGTGCATTTCACAGAGGTGAGTGGCCTGGCAACCCCGATGGACCGCGGACCGGCCCTCAGCCTGCGAGCACGTGGCACGCTCGCGGCCGTGCTGGTGTTCGCGGTGTTCGTGTGCGGCTGCCAGAGGCAGCCACGGCGGCCGGCCCCGATGCCGGTGCCCGGCGCGCCCGAGGTGGGCGTCACCGCCTACCTGCAGGCGGGGTCCCCGTGTCCGCGGGCCACCGTCGAGCTGCTGCGGGAGCTGGAGCTGGCGCATGGCGATGAGCTGCGCGTGGAGATCGTTGACATCGATGACGCCGGCTCCGGAGCGGATCGCTGGCGTGACGCTGGCTTCGACTGCATGGCCATCGTCATCAACGGCAGCGCGACCGTGAGCTGGGGCGAAGGCGAGGATCGACGCACGGTCAGCTTCCTGCACCCCGCCGGCTTCGGCTGGCGGCATGAAGACCTGCGTGAGGCGATCGAGGCCGCGCTGGCGGGACGCCTATCGCCGGCCGCTCCGGAGGAGGCGGAGGCCGTTCGACTGATGGATGTCAACGTGCGGGCTCAGTCGGTGCGCGTCGGCGACAGTGGTCACGAGACCGGGCAGCTCGTGGTGGACGACCGCGTCGTGCTCGAGGTCACCGAGGCGGCGGACGACCTCGTCCCCGGCCAGCGGGTGACGGTGGCGGCCGAAGCGCTCGGCGAGCTGCTTGAGGAGCCGTTCACGCCCAACCAGCTTCGCACCGAGGAGGTCGAGGGCGGAGTAGCGGTGGTTGTTGGGGACAGGCACCTGCTGGTCGCGACCGAGGCGGATGCGCGCGTGACCGGCGTTGGGGCGCAGGAGCTGGCCGAGGCCTGGCGGCTCGCGGTGCATGACGCGCTGGTCATGGCGGCGCTGGAGCGCAGCAGCGTGAAGGAGCCGGAGGCGGCGGCCGGGTAGCGCGCAGGTGAAGGGCCGGGCGGGAACGTAGGCCCGGCCCTCCAAACGGCAGGCGTCGCCGGGCAAGCCTCTGCCCTACTCCCCGATGCGGATGCGCACCGCCTCGCCGTGCATGGGCAGGCCCTCGGCCTCGGCGGTGCAGCGATTGCCCCTGGAGTGGCGGCCATCTACAGGAACGCAGGATTGAGCGGTTTACTCCGGCATGACCTCTTCGCGCGTCCTGTCCGCGTCGGTGGGAGAGTGGGCTGTGCAAAAAAACCTGTCCGGTCGGGAGGTGGCAGCACTGGTTGATGCGAAGATAATATCTTCTGGTAAGCACGATGTGTGTATGCCTCCGGCGGGCCGGTGCGGGCGGATCAGCCCTGAGGCAAGACGGAACGCGACCGCACCTGGGGGCCCCGCTCAGGCAACGCTCTCAACAGCGCCGTATGTCTGGAGGCGACTCTGCGAGCCGGGCCTGAATTCGGCGGATTGACGGCACGACGCAGCAAGGGAAAGAGATCATGCGCCTGTACTACGAGGAGATTACTCGGGTCATCGAGCAGTTGCGAGATCAGGACAACGTCGCACGTCCGGACGGCGAGCAACTGCGCCGGATGGCCGAGCCCTACGGCGTACGCACGCAGTTCGGCAACGTCAACTTCTCGAGCAATACCAGGGCGCGGAGCAAGGACCTGACCGTCATCCTCGGTGGCCCGGACGTGATGCAGACCGATCTCAATCCCGATCAGCAGCGGATCGTCCGCAATCTGCCCGAGACGCTCAAACAGGTGCACCGCTACATGCAGCACGCGCCGCTGGTGGGCACCGCGCGCACGCTGGGCAATGGTAGCGAGTTCGCGCCGCATTGCACCATGTACGTCTCCACGCATCGCAAGGACTGCATCCGGCTGCCCTACATGTGGTATCAGACGCTCTTCGACCCGAGGCACGCGCGAGGGCCCGAGCTGAATCTAGTCAACATCCCGGAGTGGCAGGAGAAGGACCGCCAGGCGCTGGTCTTCCCGGAGATCGGCGTTACGTATGTGCTGGGGACCGACTACTTCGGCGAGGTAAAGAAGGGCTTCCTGCGCATGGCCATGTGGTTCGCCAAGGCGAGCGGGCTGCTGGGTCTGCACGCGGGCAGCAAGCTCATCACCGCGCGCACCGCCTCCGGCCGGCTCAAGCGCTACGGCGTGCTGCTGCTGGGCCTGACCGCCACGGGCAAGACCACGCACTCGGCCCACACCCACTACCTCGACCGCGAGGGCGAGGAGGTCGAGCTGGTCCAGGACGATGTGGTGTTCTGGCAGGACGACGGTGGCGCGCTGGGCTCCGAGGCGGCGCTGTTCATCAAGACCGACTCGCTCGAGGACGGCTCACAGCCGGTGCTGTATGAGGCGGCGAAGTCGCCGCGGACGGTCTTCGAGAACGTGATGGTGGACTACCTCGGACGCGTCTACATGTCGGACGAGACACTCACGGGCAATGGCCGAGCGGTGGTGCAGCGCGACGACCTGGGCGGCCTGGCCTCCGACAGCATCAACCTGCCACCCGTCGAGGAGCTGGACAAGCTGCTGGTGTGCTTCATCACGCGCCGCAACACCATCCTGCCGCCGCTGGCGCGCCTCACGCCGGCGCAGGGAGCGGCCGCCTTTATGCTCGGCGAGTCCGTGCACACCTCGGGCTCGAACCCCGCCCTGGCGGGCCAGTCAATTCGCGTGGTGGGCACCAATCCGTTCATTGTCGGCGACGAGGCCTTCGAGGGCAACCGGTTCTACGAGCTGGTGTGCAACCACCCGGAGAAGGTGCAGTGCTACCAGCTCAACACGGGCGGCGTGGGCGAGATTATCGAGATCGACGAGCGCACCGGCGAGCGGAACGTGATCCAGAAAGTCGATCGCGTCGAGATCTCCGAGATGGCGGCCATCATCCGCGGCATCGTTCGCGAGGAGATCCAGTGGGAGCAGGGACCGATCTGGGGCACTGAGCTGCCGGTGGCCGTGGAGGGCGTGAACCTCGACCGCTTTGCCCCGAGCGAGTTCTACTCGCAGGAGCAGATCGACGACTACGTGGAAGAGCTGCGGGGCGAGCGCGTGGCGCACCTGGAGAAGTTCGACGGCCTGCACCCGGACATCCTGAGCGCCTTCAAGCTGTGAACGGCAGCTACCAGCTGTCAGCAAACGGCAAGCGGCATGACGATCAACGCCGACCCTAGAGGTCGAGCAACGTCCGCAGTCTATCCTCCACCTGCCCCACGGTCTCCGGCGACACGATCCCAAGCCTGCGCGCAAGCCTCCGCACGTCCACCGAGCGTACGTCCTCGCACTTGACGAACGATCGATCCCGCAGGCCGCCCTCGGGGGGCTGCACGGGCACGTGCAGTGGGATGCCGCGATCACGTGTGGTCAGCGGTACGATGACCACAAGTCCGGCTGGGCCCGCATTGAAGAGATCGGCCGACACAACCAGCGCCGGCCGATTACCTGCCTGCTCGTGGCCCCGCACCGGGTCGAGGTTGGCGTACCATATCTCAGCACGCGCGGGCGCATTCATTCCTCAGCCAGCCCATCGGCGAGCGTCGTCTCCCACGCCTCGCGCTCGCGCAGCTCATCCTCCCAGGCCTCCGGGTCCTGCCGCAGGGCGGCGTAGGCCTCGTTGGTGCGCCGCAGCAGATCCTCGCGACGCAGCCGCTCCACCGCGTCCGCCATCACCTCCGTCATGGGCATGCCGCGCCGTTCGCTGAGCAGTCGCAGCGTCTCATGGGTCTGCTCGCTTATCCGGACTGTCTGAGGCACTCTGCGCCACCTCCTATGTGCGTCAGAGTACACACATCAGTATACAGGGATGCATGCGCGCTTGGCAAGGTACGGCGGACGACAACGGCAACCGCGACAGGCCGGGTGCCATCGCTGCCTGTGGCTATCCGTCGTCTTCCGCCATTTCCGGGACCGGCACCAGCCGAGCCACGACGGTGAGCGTCCCCTCCCCCACCTCGGCCGACTCGGGCGCCAGGCCCGACGCCGCCAGGCGGTCTGACAGGAGCTTGCTCACTTGGT
>JALGUJ010000157.1 GCA_029820945.1 Candidatus Zipacnadia bacterium
GTTCACCCACACCGGGCTCGACCAGCCGAGCCGGCCGTCCGCGCGCTCGATGCGCGCGTAGTAGTAGTCGCTCGCGGCGGATCCCGCGTCCTCGACACGCCAGTCAACGATGCACTGGTTCGGCTCGATGGCGCGCCAGTCCTCGCCGCTGCGCATGATGGTCGCCCTGACGATGGGCACCTCGCTCGCCGCCCACAGGCGGATGGCGCGCTCGTCATCGCACGCCACGCTCTGGCCCATGAACGCGCCGCACACCTCGAAGCGGATGGGCGTGCGCACGTTCATGGTGGCGAAGCAGCGCCGGTCCCACAGCGCGTCGAAGACCGCCTCGCGCGTGAGTTCGGGTGCCCACACGCCCATGATGCCCTGGCGGCGCAGCAGGTGGTACTGGTCGGGCTCGGCCTGCAGGTGGTGCAGTTCATCGCCGGGCCGGCCGTCATGGATGTCGCCGCCGCCCACGAAGCCGAGCCGGTAGCCCATGTCCAGCGCGTCGATGACGTGCCGCCCGTCCTGCTCGCCACCTTGCCTGCCGAGGCCGGACGCTCGGAGTTGCCCCACACGGAGTGGATCTCGACGAGCCGCTCGTGTTCGGGGGCGTGGCCGGCCTCCCATTCCACGCCCATCACGACGTTCGCGGTGTGGTGCGGAATGAGCAGCGCCCCGTGCTCGCCCGCCACGTCGTAGAGCCGCTGCAGGTCCTCGACCGTGCGCTCGCCGCGGCGGAGGATGGGGCCACCGTCGCCCGGGTAGTAGAGGTTGCGGTGCCCCGGCCAGTGGTTCGTCCACTCGAAGCCCACCAGCGTGGCGAAGCGGCCCGGGTCGTCGGCGTCGTTAGTGACCGCGACGAAGTACTCCCACTGGCGGTCGGTGAGGCTCTCGGAGTGATCCGCGAGGGCGAAGATGTCGAGGAAGCCCTCGTGGCGCGCGAAGTGGTACAGCTCCTCCGGGCAGCGCAGGCCGTCGGAGAAGTAGGTCTGTGAGTGCAGGTCGCCCCAGTACAGTCGCTCGGCGGGCGGCTCGGCGCTGACGCTCACCGGATTGCTCTCGCCCACCATGCCCGTGTGCGGATCGCGGACCCGGACGGTGAAGACGCCGGCCTCCGGGAAGGAGAAGCCCCCGACGGCTCCAATGGCGCGCTCGTCGCCGTCGAAGGTGCCGCGGAGCTGCGCGACGTGGATGGTGGCGGGGCCGTCGGGGCCCTCGACCTCCAGCACCCCCTCCCAGCGCGGCGCGGCGTTGTCCATGTAGTGGATGCCGCGTGGCGAGTGGTTGTAGCGCGAGTGCAGCGCCGGCAGCGGATCGCCGAAGCACCGGGCCGCCACCCGCCACGGCTCGCACAGGCAGCGCGAACTCCTCGCCCACCGCCAGCGTGGACGGCGCGACGATCATGAGGGCGGTCAGGTCACTCTCGGCCATCGCCGGTCACTCCCCGCCATGAAGCGGGGCGCGGGATGGCGTCCCGCGCCCCGTCGTTACCGGAGCTGCAGACCGCAATCCGCACCGCTCTTCGCCGGCTGCCCGTCGAGTCGACTGCGATCTGCTCCAGGGAGGCGAGACGTCGGCTCCCAGTGGGGTGTCAGCGGGCCCTGAACCTGTCAGGAACGTCAAACACAGGCGCATCATGGCGCCGGTAGATGTAGTGTGTCGGCTTATCGCCCCACACACTCGCGGCCGCCATGAGGGTGTAGTTGCGGGCCAAGCGCGGTTCACTCCAGTCGAGCCAGTCCTCGTGCGTAAGAATGAGGTAGGCCGGCTCGTATGAGAGGACCCCATCGGCGAACACTGCATGGTCCGTCCAAGGACCGTGTTCGCGACGCATCCGGTACTTCATCATGGCGACACGGGTGTTGCAGAGCCCGAAGATGTCGATCACAGTCAGATCAGAGTAGTGGGGGAGGAAGCCGCAATCTCTCATGGCGACCAAGTCGCCGTCTGGAACGGCCCGGCCAAGCCACTTGGAGAACTCCAGGAAACGCTCGGGCTCCGGACCGGCGATCGAGTACAGACTCAGAGGCAGCTCCAGTGGACGCCTGCGGTACTCCCAATCGCCTGTAAGCAGTGAGAGCCAGCTTGCCGCAAAGATGGCGGCGGCGCACCCGATGATCGTGCCAGAGGAGCCGGCCCATCGGCGCTCGGCGACCAGCAGGCCCATTGCTGCTGCAACGGATGCGTACAGTACCGCGAGAATGGGCATGAGGTACCGGCCGTATGGCATGTAGTCGTGCCCCACCTTGACCGTGACCAACCCGCACAGGAGCAGCACCGCGACAACGCAGGCCTTGAAGACCAGTTGGCGGCGGCGCGCGAACCACGCAACCCAGAGCGGAAGGAGTACCAGCAGCCATGGCGAGTGCTGGGTTGGGAAGCGCCAGAGGTATTCCAGCCCTCTGCGCCAGAAGCCGTAGGTCCCCTCCTTCGCATACACTGTCAGAGGGAGCGGGAGGCCGTAGTAGCTGTAGCGCCAGGCGAAGTACACGCCGTAAGGCAGTGCAAAGCTCACAAGAACGCAGAGGGCAGAGCGAGCCGCGCCATTCAGGTACAGAGCTGCCATTGCCACCAACAGCAGCACGCCCGCGTAGGCGATGCCTTCGGCTCTGGTCAGGGCGAGGGCCGCAAGGACAGCGCCGGCGAGCGCAGACAGCCTCCTATCCTTGGGTGACGCCACAGAGAGCATGATCGACATGATTGCAGCAAAGACCAGCATCCCGAAGAGATTGGTCTCGAGGCCGTAGAAAGCGTACATGAGCGCGAGAGGGGAGACGGCGTACAGAACAGGAGCGACCCACTGTAGGACGGGATCTGAGCGGACGGGCCGGAACCTCCGGCTCCACAGCCACAGGAGCACCACCGTCAGCTCCGTCGCGAGCAGGCCAACGGCTTGCGATGAGGTCTTGAGCGACACTCCCAGGCTATACAGGCCGGCCAGCGCCACGGTCCACAGGAAGTTAGAATAGCCCTCGACACGCTTCCCGGGTTCCTCCGGGTTCCAGGTCAGGCCATCGCCCTCAGCAAGGTTCCGGGCGAAGCGGAAGGTGATGTACGCATCGTCACCAGGGTTGCCGGCGAACAGCCAGAGGCCGAGGACGGCCGACATGACCATGATCCCGGCCACTGCAAGCCACTCACGGCGCGTTGGGTGGCCGCCTGCGCCCGACTGATCGACGAAGAGCCGAACTACGGACTGCTGGCCAGACACGCGATTGCCTGCAGTGTCCGCTTCCGCCAACATCGCCGATCGCTCCCGTCCTTGGTAGATGGCGCCAGAGGCGGGCTGCGGGGACGCGGGATGGCGTCCCGCGCCCCGTGGCGTTGCGTGCCAGTGCGCCGCCGCTAGCGCAGGATCCCGTCCATCGTCTCGACCACGGCCGCGGCGAAGCGGTCGATGTGCCCCTTGACGAACTCGCGCACGTCGAGGTCGTCGTCCTCGACCAGCGGCGTCAGGTCCATGGCGAAGATCATGGCCGTGGTCACGTCGGTCTCGTGCGACTCGGCGTAGGTGGCGTGCGCGCGACGCCGGCCCAGGGTCGCCAGGTCGTAGCGCTTGCCGCCCAGGTCCTGGGAGTCGAACACGCCCAGCAGCGACATCTCCAGGTTCTCGTGGCCCTCGATGTCGAACTGCACCTTCTCGTCGTCGAGCAGCCAGTCGAGGTCGCGCCACACCTCGCAGCCCCACAGCGCCTCGGGCCGCTCGCCGGCGTCCAGCTCGCGGATCGCCTCGACGACGCGGCTGACGGTGCCGATGTGCGTGGTGTGCTTGTCGGCGAAGTTGTGGGTGTAGACGAACCGCGGCCGCGCGGCGCGCAGCAGGTCCACCAGATCCGCGCGCGGGTCGGGGTTGTCGGGGTCGCGGAGCTCCTTGCTCGAGTAGTTGAGCAGCGCCTGGGCGGCGTACTCGCCGATGACGGCCGCCTTCTTCTGCTCGGCGCGGCGCACGTCCATCATCATCTCGTCGGTGTAGTCCCCGTACAGCCCGTCGCGCGGGCTGCCCGAGCCGTTGGTGCAGATGACGCCCAGGAACCACGCGTCGTCCTGGCCGAAGCACCGCAGAATGCCGTCGTAGGCCATGATCTCGAGGTCGTCCTGGTGGGCGCCGATGCCCATGTGCGTGGCGCGCGCCAGCGACTCGGCGACGGGCGTGCCGTCGGGAACGAAGATCTCAGCGCCTTCCTTGCGCAGGTTCATCGAAGACCCTCCGTGTGTGCCGGCGTCTGCCGGCTGCTTGATCTGCGTCAGGCTTGCCGCCTCGTCGAGCCCCGTCCTCGGCTCCGTGCGGGGGCAGCACCTGTTCAAGACCGCTGCTGCCTTGCCGCTAGACTGCGGGCTTTGACCAGCCTCTTCATCATCTGCTCTGCGTGCCTACCGGGCGGCTTGACCATTTCGCCGTGAGCGGATTCCCTGCGCATCTCGCGGGTCAGCGACTCAGCGTCCAAGTACCGCTGCAATATTGCGATCTCCTTGTCATAGAGCTTCTGCTTGCGGTAGATAATCGCCAACTGCGAGTAATACCAGGGCGCTAGCGCTAGCCAACCTTCGCTTCGCGACTCCTCCTCAGCAGCGGTGACGAGTCCCCAGAGTAGCGCTTCCGCCTCTTCCAGGGCGCCCTCCCTCTTCAACTGCTTGACCCGCTCCACCCACTCGGTGAAGTGCCTACCTCGATAGTGACCTGCCTGCTTAGCCATACGACGCGCCTCCCTGTGCTTCTCTCGGCCCCGTAGCGGACTCGCGCAGGGCGGGTGGATGGCAAGGGACCCGGTCCCCCCGGTGCCCGAACGCGTCCGTCTGTCTTCCCTCCCAGGTCACAGCGCCAACAGCTGCTCGAGCGCCTCTCGCGACATGAGCGACTCCGTGCTTGGCGCCATGGGAGCGCTCTCTGGCGCGGCGCCCCAATCTCCGCCTGGGGCCCAGACGATCCGTGCGTACGCAGCAGCACTCTCTCCGCCCTCCCACCATGCAGTTACAGAGAGGTGTGTGGCCTCTCGATGCAGTCGGCGGTACTCCTCCATCGCAGCCCGCAAGGTGGCTTGGACCTGCCCGTCGGTGGCCTGCCGGGGCACGCTTATGTCGCGGTTGAACCGAGCACGTCCTCCCGTGCTAAGGTCATGGTCTCCCCTCTCACCGGCCAACACGCGGTATGGCACGGCGGATGCCGTCACGGCCTCCTCCCCCGCCTGTCCCGCTCGTTCCGCATCCTGCGCCACCGCCATCACACTCGGCGCCGGAGTATCCGGCGGGGTCTCTTGCTGGCGGGCCGTCTCCTCTGGTGGTGTCTGAACCGTCGTGACCGGGCCCACTGCGCCGAGGCCGGTAAGTAACAGCAGCAGCACAAAGGACGCGAAGAGCGAAAGGGGCACGATCGCAAAGGTCGGCCACGGACGCGGCAACTTGGCGCATCTGACCACGAGTGCTACTGTCGCGCCTAGCAGTACTACCAGCGTGCCATTCATCACTACGGTCACTAAGCTCTCCACGTTCACGCCGAAGGCCAGCGGCAGCACAAGGACTGCGACAAGCGCAAGGCAGCCGATCCCACAGAGCCAGCGCCAGCGTGTCTTCAGCCATGTGTGAGCGGGCGGCGTACCGGCTTGGTGCACAAGGGCACGCTCTAGCGCCTCCATTTGGGGGGCCGTCCAACCCTTCTCGGCCAGCGACCTGGATATGTCACCATCGGCTTGCCCCTGGCTCCTGCAAGCCTGTACGTACGCAATCAGCTGCTCCAGTTGGTCCGATGTCAACTCCTCACCGGTCATGGGCGTGCCCCCTCCCTGACCATCCACGCTGCGCTATACTCGCCCTGCACATCGGCCCTACTCCACTAGTCGATCTCAGGCAGGCTGGCCGCCGCGATGGCCTGGCCGACGCGGCGCAGCCGCTCGCTGGGCAGCATCAGGTTGACTCTGTCGGCCAGCGCCGGGAACTCGCGCGCCAGGATATCGTTCGCGGTCCCCAGTATGGTGGGGCCGCCCTGGCCGGACGTGCAGCGGCCCAGGATGAGCATGTGCCGGAAGTCGTAGAAGTCCGCGTAGTGGGCGACCGTGTAACCCAGGTAGACGCCCATGGTCACGAAGATGCTGTGGGCGCGCTCGTCGCCCTCCTCGTGCATCTCCTGGACCCGCTCGAGCAGGACGGGCAGGTCGGGGTCGTCGTCGAAGGTGATGCCCGCGACCGGCGCGAGCCGCCCGACCGCCTGCTGCGAGAAGTAGAGCGCGCCGACGCCCCTGTCCTCCGACCATTCGTCCTCCGGCGCGCCGGGCTGGTAGTCCACCGGCGCGAAGGCCAGCTCGTTCAGCCGGCCGGTGATGTTGCCGTCCATGGTGACGTAGCCGGCCGCCTCGGACGAGCCCATGGCGACGCCGAGCACGCCGCTCTCCTCCAGCGACATCGACCCCGCCAGCGCGGTCACCTCGCCGTCGTTGGCGACGACGATCGGCACGCCCTTCTCCCGGCCGATGCGCAGCATGATGTCCTTGACCTGCGCGTCGAACTGGTCCTCGGGGATGCCGCGGAACAGCGACGCGACCAGTACGCGGGAGTTGATCCACACGCCCGCGGCGCTCCCGCCGATGGCGTCCACGCGCGGCAGGTGCTCGATGGCCCGGTCGATCGAGTGCAGGATGCCCTCGTAGTGGTAGCTGGGGTCGCTCTGGTTCCTGGGGTCCCAGGCGATCTCCTCCTCGAAGACCGACTCGCCGTCGATGACCGCGGAGGTCTTGCGGTCGCTGGCCCCCAGGTCGAAGCCGACGCGGCAGCCGTCGAGGTGGCGGCCCAGCGCCATCGTGGTGTCCTGCTCCTCGGGCGCATCCTCGAGCGCCACGCTCTCGACCGTGAACTGCTTCTCGTACACGCCGCCCATGAAGTCCCAGTCGAAGGCGCGCTCGCCATCGGCGGCGTAGACGGCCGCGATGTGGTCGGCGATCTGCTCGTGCCCGCCGATGATGACCCTGTAGCCGCCACGCTGCCACAGCAGGAACTTCACCAGCCGCTCGGCGTACATCAGGTTCGCGCCGGCGCCGGCCGAGTCAGGCGCGAAGGCGCGGGTGTCGAAGACGCTCACCGAGCCGTCGCCGCGCTCGAGCGCGATCCTGACATCGACGCCCTCGCCGGACTGATCGACGGCCTCTAGGAAGACGCGATTCGCCAGCACCGCGGGCCGGAATCCGGGGTCCAGCGGCGGCGTGGTCGGGGGAGCCACCAGTTCGAACGCATCGCTCATCGTGTATCCTCTCTCCATCGGGGTTTCGACACGCGTACGGGCCTCGCCGCGATGCCGCGTGCGCGTCAACTGCGCAGTATACCTCTTCTCCGCCCGCGGCACGGTTCCTCCCCGGACGCCGCGCCGGTCGGCGTACATGCAAACGCCCGTCCGGGGTCGGGTCGGACGGGCCGCGCGAGGGGCGATGGTGGCGGTCAGTTCGGGTGCTGCGCCTCGTACTGCTCGACGATGTGCCGGATGCCGGCCTTCAGCTCGTCGTTGGTGATCCTGCCGCCGAGGAACTCGTTCTGCAGTAGCTTGTTCATCTCCACGAACATCTCACGGCGCGTCTTGCCCTCGGACAGCCAAATGTCGATGGTGCTCGTCAGCGCACGCATGCGCTTCTCGGGGATGCGCTGGGTGTGTCGGCGTACCATCTCGATGACCTCGTCCGGGTCCGAGCACGTGACGGTCTCATCGAGGTCGTCGCTGAGGTAGCTGAAGGTGCACGGGCCCTCGTCGAAGGTGATGTTGATCTGCGTGGTGGACCCGCCCGGCGTCTCGTACACCACCGCGGCGTTGGTCACGTCGCCATTGCCCGAGCTTGGGGAGATCTCGCTGCGCAGATTGCCGTAGCGGATACGCCTCTCGGCGGGACGCCTGCACGAGCGCACAAGCTCTTCGAGCTCACGCTCAAATGTCGCCAGCAGGGCCTTCTCGTTCCCGCCCACAACCGCTACCTCCGACATCGGTGGCTGCCTCCTGGCATTCTATCAGATTAGGCAACCTTGGGCAAACGTCGCGGTCGGTCGCACCCTCGCCCCACGCGAACGGGGGTTGACGCGGCATCTACTCCCCTTCACCTTACTGCCATCGGGCTACTTCGAGGAATCTTAAGGAGAATCCTTCATTTGGATTCCCCGGTGGTCACCGCCTCCCCGGTGGTGGCGCTGCGCAGGGCTGCGTCGATGATGGCGATCATGCGCCGCGTCTGCCACAGTGGCACGGACAGCGGCCGGTCCTCGGTCAGGTGCGCCTGGATGTTGCGGTAGAATGCATCCCAGTCGCGCTCGAAGGTCGCGGCCGCGAACTCGCGCTCGTCGTCACCCTCGCCGACCTTGATGGTGCCGTCGCGGTAGGCGCCGTCGCGGCCGACGATGAGCGTGCCGCCCATGCCGAGCCGGGCCACGGTCGTGGTCTCGACCTGCGACGTGACGCCGTCCTCGAAGCGGATAATCACCAGGCAGTAGTCGTCCACCTCGTCGGTCCACACCCGGCCCTGCAGGACGCAGTAGACGTCGCGCACCTGGGGGTAGTCGAGCAGTTGCAGGAGCTGATCGATGCGGTGCGGGCCGAAGTCGTAGAGCAGGCCGCCGCCGTAGCGCTTCTCCGCGCGCCACTGCGGGCGGAACTCGCTCACGCCGTAGGTGCGCATGATCGGCGACCAGCTCATGGAGATCTGCTTGGTGAAGAACAGCTCGCCCAGCACGCCGCTGCGCACGGTGTCCAGCACCGCGAGATGGTCGCCGTCCCAGCGGCGGTTCTGGTAGGCGGATACCATCCTCCCGGCCCGCTCGGCGGCCGCGATGATGTCGTCGCACTCGGCCAGGTCCATGCACAGGGGCTTCTCGCACACGCAGTGCTTGCCGGCCTGCAGCGCGGCCACCACGTGATCGCGGTGCATCGCCGACGGGGTGGCGACCACCACGAGGTCGAGGTCCTCGCGGGCGAGCATCTCCTCATAGTCGGCGTGGGCCTGTATGCCGAACTGCTCAGCGGCCAGCGCCCGGCGCTCCTCGGACGGGTCGGAGCCGCAGATCAGGTTGAAGCCCTCGATGCGGTCGAGCTGCTCGCAGTGCCAGCCCATCCCCATGCTGCCCAGGCCGACGACGCCGGCGGTCACCTTCGTCACGATGACTCATCTCCTCCTGTACATGAAAAACGCATCCGAACGCGGGAAGCGTTGGATGCGAAACGATCCGAGTGCACCATGGCACGAGTGTCGTGACGCGCCGGCCCACCGATCGCGCACCGCAAGCCCCGCTAGGTTGGCTCGCGGATGCGGACCGACAGGCGGATTGCCGTGCGCTCGTTGCCGTCGATCTCAATATCCACGAAGCTCGGCCAGCAGACGAGGTCGATCCCGGAGGGGGCGAGGAACCCGCGCGAGATGGCCATGGCCTTGACGGCCTGGTTCAACGCTCCCGCACCCACCGTCTGCATCTCGGCCTGCTGGTGCTCGCGTATGGTGCCCGCCAAGGCGCCGGCTACCTTGTTGGGGTCGGAGGTCGAACTCACCCGCAGGATATCCACGGTGGGATGTCTCCCTTGCTCCTCTTGCTGGTGCGAAGCCATCATCGTCGGTTCTCGGAATACTGGTATGAGTGCCGGCCGGCGGCGGGCGTGCTTTCGCCCGCACATAGTACCCATATCGGACGCGTTAGGCAAGCTCTTGCTCGAATCCTCGCGGACCGTGGCGCGCCGGTCCGTCAGGGCGCGGCCAGCTCGTGGCGGATCCTGCGAATGGTCCATGCCCTGCCGGTGGCCGGATCGATGTCCACGGCCACGCCACACAGGATGGTCGGACCCGACCGGGGCGGCTTGAAGCGCGCGGGGATCTGCATGATGAAGCGCTTCAGCACCGGCTCGACCTCGACGCCGATGATCGACTCGCTCGGGCCGGTCATGCCCACGTCGGTGACGTAGGCGGTGCCCCCGGGCAGCACCCGCTCGTCGGCCGTCTGCACGTGCGTGTGCGTGCCGACAACGGCGCTCACGCGACCGTCCAGATGCCGCCCCAGGGCCTGCTTCTCGGACGTCGCCTCGGCATGGAAGTCCACGATCACCACCGGCGTCTCCTCGCGCAGCCACTCCAGGATGGCGTCGGCGCCGCGGAACGGGCAGTCAAGCTCGCGCATGAAGACCCGGCCGCACAGGTTGATGACGCCCACCGGGACGTCGCCCCGCCGGGCGGGCAGCACGATCGCGCCGCCGCCGGGCGTGCCGGGCGGGTAGTTCGCGGGCCGGAGGACGCGGCTGTCCTTCTCGACGAGCTCGTACGCCTCGCGCTGCGCCCAGACGTGGTTGCCGGTGGTGATACAGTCCGCGCCCGCCGTGAACAGCTCCTCGGCCGTCGATGCGGTGATCCCCGTCCCGCCGGCGATGTTCTCGCCGTTAACGATCACCAACTCGGGGGCGTGCTCCTCGATGAGTCCGGGCAGCAACTCGCGGAGGGTCCTCCTCCCCGGCTTGCCCACCACGTCGCCTATGTGCAGCACAACCATCAGGTGTTCCGGCTCTCCATGGCGAACCGGCGCGCGCGACCCCGCCCCGCGCCCTGCGATCGCGCGCCGGCTCGCTGCTGCGCGCCGGCTACTGCGCGTACTCCACGGCGCGCGTCTCGCGGATGACGGTCACCCGGATCTGGCCGGGGTACTCCATCTCGCCCTGGATGCGCTCGGCCATCTCCTTAGCCAGCCGGTGCGCCTCCCTGTCGTCCACGCGGTCGGGCTTGACCATCACGCGCAGCTCGCGACCCGCCTGAATGGCGTAGCACTTGTCCACGCCCTGGAAGCTCTTGGCGATGCTCTCCAGGCCCTCCAGGCGCTTGAGGTACGACTCCAGCGTCTCACGCCGCGCGCCCGGCCGGGCCGCCGAGATGGCGTCGGCGGCCTGCACGAGGAAGGCCTCGACGCTCTCCATCGGGACCTCCTCGTGGTGGGCCGCGATGGCGTGTACCACCGCCTCGGGCTCCTGCCTGCTGCGGGCTATCTCCATGCCGATGAGCGCGTGCGAGCCGTCGCGCTCGTAGTCAACGGCCTTGCCGATGTCGTGCAGCAGGCCCGCCCGGCGCGCGATCGCGACGCGCGCGCCGCACTCCCCCGCCATGGCCCCGGCCAGGTGCGCCACCTCTATCGAGTGCTTCAGCACGTTCTGGCCGTAGCTGGTGCGGAACACCAGCTTGCCCAGCAGCCGAACCAGCTCCGGGTGCAGGCCGCTGACGCCGGTCTCGAAGGTCGCCTGCTCCCCGGCGACCTTCATCTTCTCCTCAATCTCCTCCCGCGCCCGCTCCACCGACTCCTCGATGCGGCCCGGGTGGATGCGCCCGTCGGAGATGAGCGTCGTCAGCGCCATGCGGGCCACCTCGCGACGCACCGGGTCGAAGCCCGACAGCACCACGGCCTCCGGCGTGTCGTCCACGATCAGGTCCACGCCGGTGGCCTGCTCGAAGGCGCGGATGTTGCGGCCCTCGCGGCCGATGATGCGCCCCTTCATGTCATCGCTGGGCAGCGGCACCACCGAGGCCCATGCGATGATCTCGTTGGCCTTGCGATCCGCCTCTTCCTCGGCCTTCGCCATGGTCTGCCGCACGAGCTGGTTGGCGTCCTGCGTGATCTCGTCCTCGACCTGCGCCAGCAGCATCTGGCGGGCCTCGGGGCGCGTCATTCCCGCGACTCGTTGCAGCTCCCGCTCCTGCTCCGCGAGTAGCTCCTCGCCCCGCTGCTCCTGTCTCTCCATCTCCTCCTCGCGGTTGCGCAGGTTCTGCGAGCGATTGTCCATCTCGGTCGTCATGCGCTCGATCCGGTCCTCGCGCTCTTCGAGCCGGCGCTTGGTCTTCCCAAGCTCGTCGCGCTCACTCTTCACCTCGGCCTCGACCTGCTCGCGGAGCTTGAGCGCCTCCTCCTTCGCCGCCAGCTTCAGTTCCCTGCGCTCCGCCTCAACCTGCTCGGCGGCGCTTTCGCGGATCTGGGCGGCCTCAGCGCGGTCCTCGTCGATCTGCTTCTGGGCGGCCGCAAGCTTCGAGCGGTACGCCACATAGGCGATCGCTACGGCCATCACGGCTACGATCGCCGGGATCAGCCATGTATGCATGATCGGATTCTCACCTCCGGAAGGGTGTTACGGCCACGGTCATTGGTGCTCATCGAGTGTAGGGAGTGCCTCGTCCATGGCCCTGAGCGCCTCGTTGTCCGTGAACCCTCGGCGTCTCAGGTGCCCGTACAGTCGCCTGCGCGCCGCCTCGCGGTCAATGCCCCGCAGACGCTCGACCCGCTCGCGAGCGGCGTCCAGCGCCCACTGCCCCGTGTCCTCGCCATCGAGCCGCTCGGCAACGATCCGCTCGGCAAGCTCCGAGGGCAGACCGTCGCCGATCAGCGCATGAGTGAGGGCCTGCGGCCCCCGTCGGGCCTTGCGGAGGAGGGCGTCGATCCTGTCCCGGGCGTACTGCTCGTCATCCACATACCCGGCCCGCGCCAGATCGCCGAGGGCCTCCTCGATCGCCTCCGGCGCGAGTCCCTTGCGCTGCAGCCTCCGCTCGAGGTCGGCGCGCGTGCGCGCCCGGCTCCCCAGCAGCCTCACCGCCGCCGCCTTCGCCTCCGCGTACTGCGGATGGCGCGCCTGTGTCTCAGACATCGTCCCATCCCTTCAGCGTCCGGCCTCCTTGACATGCCGATGTGGGTGCGCGACTCTACTCGTCGTCCTCCACGTCCTCGTCACCGGTGTCCTCGTCCGCCTCGGCCTCGTCCGTGGCCTCCGCCGCGACGACCAGCGGCAGGCCGACATGGTCGCGAATCCTGTTCTCGATCTCCAGCGACAGCTCGGGGTTGGCCTCCAGGTACTCCACCGCGTTCTCACGCCCCTGCCCCAGGCGCTCCTCACCGTAGCTGTACCAGCTCCCCGCCTTCTCCACCATGTCCAGGGCCACGCCCTCGTCCAGCACGCAGCCCAGGCGCGAGATGCCCCTGCCGAAGATGATGTCGAACTCACAGTTCCTGAAGGGCGGCGCGACCTTGTTCTTCACGACCCGCACGCTCGTGCGGCTGCCTATCATGTCGGTGCCGTCCTTGATGCTATCGCGGCGGCGCACCTCGAGCCGCACCGACGCCCAGAACTTCAGCGCCCGCCCGCCCGGCGTGGTCTCGGGATTCCCGAACATCACGCCGATCTTCTCGCGAATCTGGTTGATGAAGATCACGATCGTCCCCGCCTCCGCGGCGTGGCCCGCAAGCTTGCGCAACGCCTGGCTCATCAGCCGAGCCTGCAGCCCCACGTGCGTGTCGCCCATGCCGCCCTCGAGCTCCGCCGACGGGACCAGCGCCGCCACCGAGTCGATGGCGATCACGTCCAGCGCGCCGGAGGTGATGAGCGTATCCACGATCTCCAGCGCCTCCTCGGCCGTGTCCGGCTGCGAGATGAGCAGCTCGTTGAGGTCGATGTTCAGCGCGCGCGCGTACTCGGGCGAGAAGGCGTGCTCCGCGTCGATCAGGGCGGCCACGCCGCCGCATCTCTGCGCCTCGGCCAGGCAGTGCATGGCAATGGTGGTCTTGCCCGAGCCCTCCGGGCCGTACACCTCCACCATGCGGCCGCGCGGCAGCCCGCCGACGCCCAGCGCGATGTCGAGCGACAGCGCGCCCGTCGGGATCGCCGACACCTCCAGGTGCGTTCGCTCCGCGCCCAGGCGCATCACCGAGCCCTCACCGAACTGCTTCTCGACCTGCGAGATCGCTCGCTCCAGGTTCTTCTTCCTGTCTTCGGAAGTCGCCATGGCTCGCTCTCCCCTCAATCCGACAGTGCTTCCGTGCCCGAACCGACAACGGCAGTGTGCTACGCGCCCAGCCCGAACCGCCCTCGCTCCGTGTACACCGGCCCCGTCGGCGTCAGATCGCTCGACAGCAGCACGAAGTGATCCGCCTGCATCTCGCCGACCGGCTCGTGCGACAGCCGCTCGATGGCCTCCCGCAACTCGCGGCCGCCGCCGCGGTCCTTGACGCGCCCGAGCGTGAAGTGCGCGTGGAACGGCCGCGTCTCCGCCTTCGCCAGCCCGGCCTCGGCCAGAGCCCGGTCGAGCGACTCGGCGAGCGTGATCAGCGCCGCGCAGTCTCGCGCCAGGCCGACCCAGATGGTGCGTGGCGCGCCGCGCGGCGGGAAGCAGCCCGCGCCCGCGACCTCGAGCGACATCGGCCCTGCCGCGGCGGCGACCCGGTCGGCCGCTCGGGCTATCTCCGTCAGCGCCTCCGCCGGCGTGTCGCCCAGGAACTTCAGCGTCAGGTGCACGTTCGCCCGCGCCACCCACCTGACCCGCGGGCCGGACCGGCACGCCCGCGCCAGCTCATCCTGCAGCCGGCCGGCCGCGTCGCGCAGCTCGTCGGCCAGCGGTACGGCGAAGAACAGCCGCGGTCGCTCCGCGCGGCCGGCCATCGTCAGCCCTCCACCTCGATGCCCAGCACCCGTTTGCGCAGCAGGTTCAGCGCGTACTGCGAGACCCGCCGCTTGAACTGCTCGCGCGTGCCCGGCCAGTTCTGCCGCAGGCACACCGCGCCCTCGGCGTCGGCGACCGCCAGGTAGACCAGCCCCACGGGCTTGCCGTCGCCGCCGCCGCCGGGCCCGGCGATCCCGGTGGTCGCCACCGCGTAGTCGGCGCCGTACAGCCCCCGCACGCCGGTCGCCATCGCCAGCGCGGTCTCCTCGCTCACCGCCCCGTGCGCCTCGAGCGTCTCCGCCGGGACGCCCAGCACGCGCTGCTTGATCTCGTTGGCGTAGGCCACGACCGAGCCCAGGAAGTAGTCGGAGGAGCCGGGAACGTCCGTGATGCGGGAGGCGACCAGCCCGCCGGTGCAGCTCTCGGCCACGGCCACGGTCGCGCCCGCCGCCCGCAGGGCCGCGCCGGCCGCCACCTCCATCGTCTCGTCATCCACCCCGTAAATGTGCCGCCCGATGCGCTCGCGCAGGCGCGCCTCCATCGCGTCGAGCCGGCGCGCGGCCTCGTCGTCGCTCGCGGACTTGGTGGCCAGGCGCAGCTTGACCTCGCCGGGCGAGGCGTAGGGCGCGATAGTCGGGTCGGTCTGCTCGCGGATGATGTCGTCGATCTCGGCGACCAGCGAGGACTCCCCGATGTCGGCGAGGCGCAGCACGCGGGTGTGTACGGCGATGGGCGGCCCGCCCTGGCGCCCCGCGAGGTACGGGATGACCTCGCGCCGCATCATCTCGCGCATCTCGGGCGGCGGTCCGGGGACGGCGATCAGGACACTGCCGGGAGACCCTCCGGCGCCCTCAAGCTCGACGAGCACGCCGGGGGCGGTGCCGCAGGTGTTATCGAGCAGCCGCCCGCCCTCGGGGACGGTCGCCTGCTTGAGGTTGTTGGGCGTGGCCGTGTAGCCGCGGCGGGCGAAGAACTCGCGGAGGTGCTGCTGCGCCGCCGCGTCGGGCCGCAGGGGACGGCCGGTGACCTGCGCGATGCTCTCGCGGGTCAGATCGTCCTGCGTCGGCCCGAGTCCGCCGCATATGAGGACGGCATCGCTTCGCGACAGAGCCGGCTCGAGGACTGAGACTATCCGTCCGAGGTTGTCGCCGACCGTATGCCGGAAGTGTACGTCCACCCCGATCTCGGCCAACCTCTGAGACATGTGCGCGGCATTGGTGTCAACTATCTCCCCGAGCAATAGCTCCGTACCAACGGAAACTAGCTCAGCTTTCAAGTTCGGCTTTCCCATCCTCGGGGCGGTATCGCGGCGCCACCCCGACCTCTATATGTGATCCCCCGGGGCCCTTCCCGCGCGCGCAGTCGAGGCGCGCGCAGTCCCCGAAGTAGTAGCCGGAGTATACCCAGCCATCAACCAGGCTGTCAAACAGGTCGAACCCTCCTATTCCACGGGTGGGGGCGGGCCACCTCCCCCGTCCGCAAGCGATGCGCCGGGCCAAGAACCCGCCCGGCTTACCATTACCCACAATTCCTCACCGACTCGTCCTGGTCCAACCGCTTGGCCCCAGCGCCCGCGGGCGCATGAAGTGCGCAGCGGCGCGGACGGAGGCCGACCGTAGGGAGGCCGCAGGTCGCGCCGCCACCGGCGATGCGCGCGCAGGTCCGTCCGAAGGACGGGACGGAGCGCGCGAGCCGGCCGCGGGCGCCGGGCGACGGCCGGCCGCCTCCCGTCGCCGGTCGCTGCCCTCATGCCGTGCGAGCCGTTGGCCGTTCCGCGCCTGCCCGCCACCCGCCCGCGGGCCTGCCGCTCCCCGACGACGCCATGCGAGGTTCTTTGCGGTCAGACCGCTTGCGGTCTGCGGGGTGCGGGGACGGAGTTTGCGCC
>JALGUJ010000158.1 GCA_029820945.1 Candidatus Zipacnadia bacterium
GTTCCTCCTGTGTGATGATGCGGCCGGGCCGCCCGCTACTTCTTGGCCGTGGCCCTCTTCTTGCCCGCCACCGTCTTCCTCTTACCCTTGCGGGTGCGCGCGTTGGTGCGGGTGCGCTGACCGCGCACAGGCAGGCCGCGGCGGTGCCGCATCCCGCGGTAGGTGCCGATCTCGATCAGCCGCTGGATGTTGGACGCCACCTCGCGCCGCTTGTCGCCCTCGATGGTGTAGTCGCGATCGATGATCTCGCGCAGGCGCGCGGCCTCGTCCTCAGTGAGGTCTCGCATCTTCGTCTGCGGCTCGATCTGCGCCTGCTCCCGCAGCTTCCTGGCCGTGGATCGGCCGATCCCATAGATGTAGGTCAGCGCGATCTCAACGCGCTTGTTCGCCGGCAGATCGACGCCAGCTATCCTGGGCACTTGGCATCCTCCTCGCTCGGGTTGACACGCTCTCCGCGGCGCCGTCCGCTCAGCCCTGCCGCTGCTTGTGGCGCGGGTTGGAGCAGACGACGCGCACGACGCCCTTGCGGCGGATGATCCTGCACTTGTCGCATCGCTTCTTCACGGACGCTTGGACCTTCACTCTCGTCACTCCCCGCGAGACACCTCGGGCGCCTCGCTCGTATCGGCGGCCGTGCCGCCTGGATGTATTCCCCTCTGCCGCCGCGCTCCGAAGAGACGCGAGCTGGCCCCGGCGGCGCTTTCGGCTATTTATGCAGCCAGACGATCCGACCGCGAGTCAGGTCATAGGGCGAGATCTCCGCCGTGACCCTGTCGCCGGGCATGATCCGGATGTACTTCATGCGGATCTTCCCGCAGACATGGGCCAGAAGCTGGTGCCCGTTCTCCAACTCGACCTTGAAGACCGCGTCGGGAAGCTTCTCGACGACGGTCCCAAGGACTCGGATCATCTTGGGCTCCTTCTTGGTTTTCGCCTGCTTCTTGGCCATTGCGCTGTTGCGCCCCATTCAGCGTGCTTGTCGCGCCTATCGTGCGGTCAGTATCCAGGGGCCGTCCTCGGTGACGGCCACAGTATGCTCGAAATGCGCCGACCGACTGCCGTCGCTGGTGCGCACGGTCCAGCCGTCATCCCCCCAATAGACCTCGCAGCCGCCCGCGTTCACCATCGGCTCGATGGCCAGCGTCATGCCCGGCGCCAGCTCAAGCGCGTATTCGTCGCGCTCGCCGTTCACGAAGTTGGGCACCTGTGGCGGCTCGTGTATCTGCGTGCCGATGCCGTGCCCGACCAGTGCGCGCACGACGCTGAAGCCCGCCACCTCGACGTGGCTCTGGACCGCGGCGGCGATGTCCCGCAGAGTGTTGCCGGGCCTGACCTGCTCGATCGCCCGGTCGAGCGCCTCGCGCGTCACCTCAATCAGCCGCCGCGACTCCTCGTCGATCTCGCCCACGCCGACCGTGAACGCGCCGTCGGCGTGGTAGCCCCCCCAGGTCACGCCCAGGTCCACGCCGAAGATGTCGCCCTCGTGCAGCACCTCATCATCCGATGGGATGCCGTGCACCACCACGTCATTGACCTGCGAGCAGATCGTGGCCGGGTAACCGCGGTAGCCCTTGAAGGAGGGCACCGCGTCGGCCTCCCGGATCACCTGCTCGGCGATCCGGTCGAGCTCGGCCGTCGCCACTCCCGGCTCGATCGCCTCCATCAGGCGCGCGACGGTGCGCGCGTGTATCTTGCCGGCGTGCCGCATCGTCTCCAGCTCGGCCTGGCTCTTGATGATCGGCAGGTCGCCGCGGACGCGCGGTCTGGACATCTGTCAGCCTCGATTCCGGACGACATCCAGCACAGGCCCGATGATCTCCTCCGGATTGCCCTCCCCTGACACGTCCACCAACGTGCCTCGTCCCCGGTAGTAATCAATGAGCGGCTCCGTCTGGCTGCGATAGACCTCGAGGCGCTCGCGGATCGCCTCGGGCCTGTCGTCGCTACGCTGGTATAGCTCCCCATCGCAGTCCGGCTTCGGGCAGGTACCGCCGTCCTCAACGCCCTCCCAGTCGATGTGGAAGATGCCCTCACACTTCCGGCAGAGCCGGCGCCCGGACAGGCGCCGGACGATCTCGTCCTCGGGTACGACGAGGTTGATGACGATGAGGTCCTCGCGGTCGAGGTCGTCCATCGCCTCACCGAGCGCCTCGGCCTGCGGCACGGTCCGCGGGAAGCCGTCGAGGACGAAGCCGGGCCGGCAGTCGGGCTGGGCCAGGCGCTCGCAGGCTATGGCTATGACGAGATCGTCGGGCACGAGTTCACCGCGGTCCATGTAGCCCTTGGCCTCGGCGCCCAGCTCGGTCCCCTCGGCGACGGCATCGCGGAGGATGTCGCCGGTGGAGATGTGCGGGACCCCCAGCTCATCGCTGAGCATCTTCGCCTGCGTTCCCTTTCCGGCGCCGGGTGCACCCAGCAGCACGATGTTCTGTTCCGCCATCGTTCCGCCTTTCTATTTGAGGAAGCCACGGTAGTGCCGCATGAGAAGCTGCGCCTCGATCTGCTGCATCGTGTCCAGCGCGACGCCGACCACAATGAGCAGCGACGTGCCCCCGACCAGCGTGAATGTGGTCACCCGCGTGATGTCGCCCACATAGTACTGCATCAGTGCGATGAGGCCCAGGAACAGCGCGCCGGCCAGCGTGATGCGGTACAGGATCCGGTCCAGGTAATCGCGGGTGCTCGCTCCCGGTCGGATGCCCGGGACGGCGCCGCCGTTCTTCTGCAGGTTCTCGGAGATCTGCTCCGGGTTGAAGGTGACCGCGGTGTAGAAGTACGTGAACAGGATGACGAGCAGGAAGTACAGGAATGACGCGAAATGGTTCTGGCCAGGCGTCGTGAACAGCCGGAGCGAGAGCATCGCGCGGCTGACGGTCTCCGGTGTGACATGGAACAGGCCCGCCATCTTGCTGATGGTCGCCTCACCTGAGAGTGCCTGGGCGATCTGGCCCGGGAACAGCGCCACGGAGATGGCGAAGATGATGGGCATGACGCCCGCCTGGTTGACGCGCAGCGGCAGGTAGCTGGTCTGGCCGCCGTAGACGCGGTGGCCGCGCACCCGGCGCGCGTACTGCACCGGGATCTTGCGCTGAGCCTGCTGGAACTTGACGATCAGGTAGACCGTGGCATACATGATCAGCGCCAGGAAGGCGATGTTCGCCACCGTCACCTCGCCGCTCTGCCACAGCCGGATCGTGGCCGCCACGTCCTGCGGCATGCGGGTCATGATCCCCGCGAAGATGATGATAGAGACGCCCTGGCCGATCCCGTGCTCTGTGATCATGTCGGCGATCCACATCAGGAAGGCGGTGCCGCCCACCATCATCAGCACAACGTAGAGCATCAGGACGGTTTCGCCGACGAAGGCCTGGCCACGCTGCAGGAAGGCCATCATGCCGAATGCCTGCAGCGTCGCCACGGCCACGGTCAGGTATTTGGTCCAGGCGTTGATCTTGCGCCGCCCGTACTCGCCCTCTTTCTGTAGCTCCTCCAGCGCCGGGATGGCCATGGCGAGGAGCTGCATGATGATCGAGGCGCTGATGTAGGGCATGATGCCCAGCGCCAGGATCGAGAAGCGCTTGAGCGATCCTCCGGCGAAGGCGTCGAGCATCTCGCCCAGGCCGCCCACACCGCGGAACAGCATCTCAAGCTGCGCCTTATCGATGCCCGGGAGAGGTATGTGGGCGCACCCCACGTAGACGCCGAACATGGCAAAGAGGAACACGATGCGCTTGCGGATGTCCGGCACCCGTATCGCCTGTCCCAGCGCGGCCAGCCGCTCCCTCATTCACCGATCACCTCGACTGTGCCGTCGGCGCCCTCGATCTTTGCGCGCGCCGAGGCACTGAAGGCGTGCGCCCTCACATTCAGGGGTTTGTCGATCTCGCCGTCGCCAAGGACCTTCAGTCCGTCCAACAGCTTCCCGATCACGCCCTCCTCGAGCAGGCGCTCGGGGGTGATCTCCTCGTCCGCCTCAAACCGCTCCGCGAGTGTCCCCACGTTGACCACGGCGTACTCGCTGCGGAAGATGCCGATGTTGTGGCCCGAGCTGGAGACGCCGCGCCGCATCGGGATGCGGCGGTACAGGGGCGTCTGACCGCCCTCGAAGCCAGGCGAGACCTTCGATCGGTGCTTCTGCCCCTTCTCGCCCCGGCCGGCCGTCTTGCCCTGGCCGGCGGCGATGCCGCGACCGACGCGCTTGCGGCGCTTCTTGGCTTCCGGGTTTGGCCGAAGGTCGCTCAGGTCCATGATCGTGCTCCTACTCCTGCCCGCTGGCGGGCTCGTAGTCGATGAGGTGCGAGACGGCGTCGAGCATGCCGCGCACCGCGTCGTTGTCGGGCACCAGGTTGCTGCTGCCGATGCCGCGCAGGCCAAGCGCGCGAAGTGTGCCGCGCAGCTTGGGCTTGAGGCTGATGCTGCTGCGTCGCTGCGTGACCCTGATCATGTCCGCCATCCTTGTCGCCACCCTAGAAGTCCAGCCCGGCCTCACGCGCGGCTTCGGCCAGCGCCTTAACCCGGCCGTGGTACTTCCGGCCGCCGGTGTCGAAGCAGACCCGCTCAACGCCCGCGGCCAGCGCGCGCTCGCCAATGGCTCGCCCGACGACGGTCGCCGCCTCGGTGTCGGCGGTCGAGCCCTCGCACTGGTCCGCGATCTCCTCTTCGACGGTGGCGGCGGCCGCCAGCGTCTCCTCGGCCCAGTCGTCGATGACCTGCGCGTATGTGTGCTTGAGGCTGCAGTGGACGGCAAGGCGGGGGCGCGCCGGCGTGCCGACGAGCTTCTGCCGGGCGCGCATGTGCCGCCTCTGACGCTGCTTCTGTCGATCGACCTCTGTCTTCACCTATGCCACCTCGGCGTTATCGCCGCATGATACGGGACTACATCTCCGCCCCGACCTTGGCCGCCTTCCCAGCCTTCCGCCGGATGTGCTCGCCCTCGTAGCGGACACCCTTGCCTTTGTAGGGCTCGGCCGGGCGGGACCTGCGGATCTCCGCGGCGACCTGCCCGACCTTCTGCTTGTCCGCGCCGCGCACGATGACTCTGGTGTTGTCCTCGACCGTGATTTCCACGCCCTCAGGCGGGTCGAAGACCACGGGGTGCGAGAAGCCCAGCCGCATGACCAGCGACTCCCCCTGCATCTCGGCGCGGTAGCCCACGCCCTGGATCTCGAGGCGCTTCTCGAAGCCCTCGGTCACGCCCTCGACCATGTTGGCCATCAGCGACCGGGTCAGCCCGTGCAGGGAGCGGTCCTCGCGGCTCTCGCTGGGCCGCCGCACGGTGATGACGCTCCCCTCGACCTGGATCTCCATGCGCCGGCTGAGCCGCTGGGTCAGCTCGCCCCTGGGGCCGGTGACCGTCACCACGTTCGCATCCGCGATAGCCACGGTGACCCCGTTGGGTATCTCGATTGGCATGTTGCCTATCCTCGACATGTTGCTTTCTCCCTGTCGGCCGGGTCTACCAGACCTCACCAATGACCTCGCCGCCGATGCCTCGCTTGCGCGCGTCGCGGTCCGTCATCACGCCCTGGCTGGTGCTGATGATTGCTACGCCGAGCCCGCCGACCACGCGGGGCAGCGTGTCCTTGCCCGCATAGACCCGGCGGCCGGGCTTGCTGATGCGCTTGAGTCCCTGGATCACCGGCTCGCGGTGCTCGTCATAGCGCAGCCTGATGCGCACCGTGCGGCCCCGGTTGATGAGCTGGTAGCCACGGATGTACCCCTCGCGATGGAGGATCTTGGCGATCTCCAGGTGCATCCTGGACACCGGCACATCCACGTCCAGATGCCGCGCCACTGCGGCGTTTCGCACACGGGTGAGCATGTCTGCAATCGGGTCTGTCAGGACAGCCATTGCCTTCCTCCTGCGGCCGCCACGGCAGCAGCCACCTTGCGTCTGAGGAGCGTAGGTCCAGGCCCCGGCCGGGCGCCTCGCGCCCTCCCGGCTACCAGCTTGCCTTGCGCACGCCGGGAATGTTGCCCCTCAGCGCATTCTCCCTGAGGCATATGCGGCAGATGCCGAACTTCCTCATGTAGCCGCGCCGCCTGCCGCAAAGCGCGCACCGGTTGTAGTCACGGCTGCCGAACTTGTGCTCCCGCTTGGCGTCGGCGATCCACGATTTCTTGGCCATCTGTCTGTCGAGCCTCCCGGAAGTCCCTACTACTCTCTGCGGGCCAGCGGCATGCCCATCGCGGTCAGCAGCTCGCGGGCCTCCTCGTCCGCCTCGGCGGTGGTCACGATGGTGATGTCGAGGCCCTTCGCGCTCTCCACGTCATCGTAGCTCAGCTCGGGGAAGATCAGCTCGTCGTCGATCCCCAGGCTGTAGTTGCCCCGGCCGTCAAACGCGTCGGGCGAGAGGCCGCGGAAGTCGCGGATGCGCGGCAGCGCCACGTTGAAGAGGCGGTCCAGGAACTCCCACATCCTCGCGCCGCGCAGCGTGACCTTCAGCCCGATCGGCTGGCCCTGGCGGATGCCGAAGTTGGAGATCGACCTCTTGGCGCGCGTGATCGCCGGCGCCTGGCCCGCGATGAGCGCCAGCTCTTGGCGCGCCGCGTCCAGGCCCTCGATGTCCGTGTCGGCGTTGGGCACGGTCATGTTCAGGCAGACCTTCCGCGGGCGCGGGACCTGCCAGACGTTCGTGTACCCGAAGCGCTCCATCAACGCGGGCAGTATCTCTTCCTCGAACCGCACCCTCAGGCGTGGCTGCACCGCCTGTGCGGCCTCCTGCGTCCCTGTCTGTGCCATGGCTTCTCACCAATCCTGGCGCACGTCCGGCGCGCTCGGAGTTAGTCCTCGTCGATGTCGGCCCCGCACCTCTTGCACACGCGGACGCTGGTGCCGTCGTCGCGCACCCGTTTGCCCACCCGGGTGCGCTCGTCACACTCGGGGCACACCAGCATGACGTTCGAGGCGTCCATGGGCGCGGGCTTATCGACGATCCCGCCCTGGCGCATCTGCTGCGTCTGGCGCACGGCCTTCTTGACGATGTTGATCCCGTCCACGGTGACGCGGTTGCGGCGCGGGTCCACCTCGATGACCTCGCCCCGCCGCACCCGGCCACTCGTGGAGCGGTCCTTGCCGGCGACGATCTCGACGGTGTCGCCGACCCTCACGCGCATCTTCTGCTTGGTTCCTCTGTCACGGGCCATTGTCGCTGCCAGCTCCCGGTATGCCTTCAGATGACTTCGGGCGCCAGGGAGACGATGCGCATGTACTGCTTGTCGCGCAGCTCCCGAGCCACCGGCCCGAAGACCCGCGTGCACTGCGGGTTCTTGTTCTGGTCGACTATTACCGCCGCATTGTCGTCGAAGCTGATGACCGTGCCGTCGGAGCGCTGCACCCGGTCGCGGCAGCGTACCACCACGGCGCGCACCACCTCGCCCTTGGGGATCGGGCTCTGCGGCGTCACCGCCTTGGTCGAGGCGATGATCTCATCGCCCAGCGTGGCGTAGCGCGAGCCGCTCTTGCCCATCACGCGGATGCAGAAGAGCGTGCGTACCCCGGAGTTGTCGGCGACCTTCAGGCGGCTTGTCGTCTGGATCATGGTGCTTTCCTCACATCTGCGGCGGCCCTTGGGGCATCGGCCGCGACCGGTCTACTGGTCCTCGCTCTCCTCGCGCTGTTTGGCCTCCGCGATGACCTGTGCGGCCATGTGTGACGGAAGCTCCTCGTAGTGCGAGAACTCCATCTCGTAGCTGGCCCGCCCCTGGGAGATCGACCGCAGGTCGGCGGCGTAGCGCATCATCTCGCTCTGAGGCACCTGAGCGTTGATGACCTGCAGGGACCCGGCCTGGCCGGTCCCCAGGATCCGGCCCCGCTTCGAGTTGAGGTCGCTCATGATGTCGCCCATGATGTCCTCGGGGCCGGTCACGGTCACGCTCATGATCGGCTCGAGCAGCACGGCTTCGGCCTGCTCCATGGCCGCGCGCAGCGCAATGCCGGCGGCGGTCTGGAAGGCGATGTCCGACGAGTCCACCGGGTGCGAGCTGCCGTCGTCGAGCGTGACCCGGATATCCACGATCGGGTAGCCCGCGAGGTACCCTCGCTCCATCTGGTGGCGGATGCCCTTCTCCACGGCGGGGATGTACTGGCTTGGGACCGAGCCGCCCCTGATCTCGTTGACGAACTCGAAGCCCTCGCCCCGCTCAGTGGGCTCGACACGTATCCACACGTCGCCAAACTGACCACGCCCACCGGTCTGCTTCTTGTGCCTGCCCTGCACGCGCACGGCGCGCCGGACGGTCTCGCGGTACGCCACGCGCGGCTCGCTCGTAGTCACGTCAACGTCGTACTGACCGCGCAGCTTCGCGACCGCTACGGCCAGGTGCATGGGGCCAAGCCCTTTGACCAGCAGCTCCCCCGTCTCGAGGTTCCGCTCGTACTTCAGGCCCATGTCCTCCGCCGTCAGCCTCGCCAGCGCGTCGGAGACTCTGTCGGCATCCGCGCGCGAGGCGGCGTTGATGGCGACGGCGTACATCGACTCCGGCACCTCGGGCCGCACAATCTCCAGAGAGCTGCCCTGGGCGGCCAGCGTGTCGCCGGTCGCCGTGTCGTCCAGCCTGACGGCCAACCCCATGTCGCCCGCCACGAGCTGGTCGGTGTTCTCGGACTCCTGTGCCTGCGCGACCCCGAGGCTGGAGAGCCGCTCCCTCTCCTGGTTGGTCGTGTTGTAGACGTCGGCGTCGGCCTCGGCGGTCCCGGAGACCACCCGTAACAGGCTCACCCGCCCCACGTAGGGGTCGCTCAGGGTCTTGAAGACCATGATCGCCACCGGGCCCTCCGGATCGGCGGAGAGCTCGACCTCCTCCTCACCGTCCACGGCGATCCGCGGCGCCGCGTCGGCCGGCGAGACGGCCACATCGACCAGGAAGCCGAGCAGCGGCGCGATGCCCACCTCGCCGGTGGCGCTCGCGCACAACACCGGGACCAGCATGCCGCTCTGGATAGCGCTCTTGAGCCCCTCGATCAGCTCGTCCTCGGTCAGGGTGCCCTCCTCGAGGTACTGCACGGTCAGGTCGTCATCGGTGGCCGCGACCGCATCGATGAGCATCTCGCGAGCGGCCTCGACCTCGTCGGCCATCTCCGCGGGCACTTCGGCCTCCTCGCCCGACCCCATCCAGGCCCTCTGAGAGACCAGGTCCACGACGCCCTGGAAGTCGGTACCCAGGCCGATCGGGATCTGGACGGCCACGGCCTCGCAGTCGGTCAGGCTCTCGTTCATGCTCGCCAGGGCCGCGTCGAAGTCGGCGCGTTCGGCGTCGAGCTTGTTGACGACGCCGATGACGCGCGCGCCCATCTCGCGCGCGGCGTCATACATCTTGATGGTGTGCACCTCAACCCCGGCCGCGGCGTCGAGCACCAGCAGCGCGTTCTCCACCGCCCAGAGCCCATAGAGCGCGTCAACGTAAAACTCGGAGTATCCCGGCGTGTCCACCAGATTGAGCTTCGTGCCCCCGTGCTCGAGGTGGCACAGCGTCGGGGAGATAGACATCTTGCGCGCTCTCTCTTGCTCGTCGTAGTCGGCGACCGCGGTACCATCGTCCACGGAGCCGAGCTGCGGGATGGCACCAGCGGTGTGCAGCATGGCCTCGGTGAGCGAGGTCTTGCCCACGCCTCGGTGCCCGACGAGCGCGATGTTGCGCAGTCTCTGTGGTTGCCAGCTCACTTCATCTTCCTCCCAGCGTCTTCGGCACGGCGTGAGACCGGCGCCAAACCCGGCGCTACTGCGCGCGTCGCAGTATCTCCACGACCCGCCACGACTTCGTCTTGCTGAGCGGCCGGCACTCCATGATCAGCACGCGGTCGCCGACCCGGCACTCGTTGCGCTCGTCGTGCGCCTTGAACCGGCTGCTGCGCCGGAGCACCTTACCGTAAAGCGCGTGCCTGGTGGTGCGCTCCACCTCCACCACCACCGTCTTGTCCATCTTGTCGCTGACGACCAAGCCCTCGCGGGTCGGCTTCTGTCCCGAACGCTCGCCCATCGCTCTTGCCTCGCTTTACGCCTGGGGGCCCTGCCTGGCGCCCTGCTCACGCGCCATCTCGCGCTCGCGCAGAATGGTGTTGATGCGCGCGATGGCCTTGCGGTACTTGCGGATCCGCTTGGGGTCGTCGATCTGCCCCGACGCCGTGCGGAAGCGCAGGTTCTGGAGGCTCTCCTGTATCTGCGCCCTCCGCTCCTCCAGCTCGGTGTCCGTGCTGTCGCGCAGTTGGTTGATGAAGTCGCGAGTT
>JALGUJ010000159.1 GCA_029820945.1 Candidatus Zipacnadia bacterium
GCATGGCCATCGCCCCGGGCGCGTCAGTGCATGATCTGGCCGCCGGTCACGTTGATGGCCTGGCCCGTCATGTAGCTTGCCTGGTCCGAGGCGAGGAAGACCACCACGTTGCCGACGTCCTCGTAGGTGCACCCGCGCTTCATCGGCACCTGATCGACGTACTTCTGCCGTACCTCCTCCTCGGTGATGCCCCAGCGCTCGGCGTACTGCGCGTAGAGGCTGTCCACCCACAGGGGGGAGTCCAGCAGGTTGCCGGGGCAGACCGAGTTGACGCGGATGCCCTCCTCGGCGAACTCCAGGGCCAGGCTCTGCGTCAGGCCCAGCCCCCCGAACTTGCTCGCCGCGTAGGCGGAGTTCCTGAAGCTGCCCTTCTTGCCGGACTTGGAGTTGATCTGGATGATGGCGCCCCTCGTGCCCAGCTCCAGCATGGTCCTCGCCGCGTGCTTGGCGACGATGAAGTAGCCGACCAGGTTGACCTCGATGACCCTTCGCCAGTCGGCCGCGTCGAAGCCGGGCGTGTCGCCCGAGATGAGGATGCCCGCGTTGCTGACCACGATGTCCAGCCCGCCGAGGCGCTCCACGCACTCGGCCATCGCCGCCGCGACCGACTCCTCGTCGGTGACGTCCATCGGGACCGCGATGGCCTGCCGGCGGGTCTGCTGCGCGATGTCGGCGGCGGCCTCCTGCGCGCCCGCGAGGTTGATGTCGCCGACGCAGACGTCGCATCCCTCCTCGGCCAGCCGCTGCGCCAGCGCCCTACCCAGCCCCTGGGCCGCGCCGGTCACCAGCGCGACGCTTCCGCCGAGCCGCTGCTGGCGCTCGCCGCACCCGCAGACATGCCTGGCGAGCAGCTCCGCCTCGGCCTCCTTCGTCCAGGCGCCGGTCTCGTCGAGCCTGTCCGCGACCTCCGGCTCCACCTCCGATAGCTCCTCGAGGGGCGTGAGCGGCAGGTCCCGCACGTGCGGGTAGATGACGGCCTTGCCGGTCAGCTCGCCGTCGCGCACGGCGTGCAGGCCGTCCCAGGCGGCCTCGACGCCGCCGATCGCGGCGACCGCGCGGTTGGGTGCCAGCTCGCCGCGCTCGGTCATGTTGATGGTCGTCTGCAGGTCCTCGATGGCCGATCCGCTCGTTCCCGTGTACCGCACGCCCCTGAGGGCCACGGCCGCGACGTCCATCTCGACCATCGTGCCCCGGGCGACTCCCGCGAAGATGTTGTACACCGCGCCATCGCCCAGGTATCCTGCGTTCTCCGCGATGACGCCGGCCACCGGCACGAGCACCACCACGTCGTCGAAGCCCTGCGGGGCCAGCTCCGCCATCCGCGCGGCGGTCGCCTCCGGCCCCAGCGCCGCCGGGTTCATCGTCACCAGCTCGCGGTCGTTGCGTCGCGCCAGCGCAGCATAGCGCTCCGGCAGCTTCGCCAGCCGTTCGTCGTCGATGTCCGTGGCCACCACCAGCGCGGGCCCCTCGGGGTGCTCCAGCGCGCGCTGCACGTGCATCTGTCCCATGGGCCCCGCGGCACCTGCGATCAGCATCGCGCCGCCCCTGACCGGCTGGACGCTGCGTGTGGAGGCGTAGGCCTCGTGCACGTCGAGGCCCGCCGCGCCCACGTAGCGGATGCCGTCGTAGTGGATGCGGCCCGCGTCCACCTCGACCGCGCGGCCGAGCGGCTCGGCGGCCATCAGGCACAGCGTGCCGTCCTCGGCAAGCCGGCGTGCCAGCGTCTCCACCTGGTCGGCGGTGGGGTCGAGTAGCAGCAGGTCGTCGAATCCCCCTCGCTCCGCCGCGACCACCTCCACCTGCTCCTCGCTCTGCACGTCGATCCGCTCGATCCCCTGCTGGCTCGCGACGCGTAGCTCCTCGTCGAGGCTCGGCGGGACGTTCATGGCGACGATCAGCGAGGGCGCCGGGCCCCCGGCCAGCTCACCGAGCGTGAAGCCGTCGCGCGCCGCCGGGCCGCCGACCACCGCCAGCACGCCGCCCTCGGCGAGGCTATTGCGGTGCTCGACCCGAAAGGCGCACACCACGCATGCCCAGGGCTCAGCGAGCGCGGCCTCCGAGTAGCCCATCTCATCGGAGATCGGGATCAGGTAGCAGCCGTCGTCACCGTCGAGGATCTCCGGCCCTATGCGCGCGAACTGCTCGAGTCCCCCGTGCAGCGCGTAGCCGAAGGCCAGGTTCTCGCCCCGATAGAAGATCTCGGCCTGCACGACGAAGCGGTCGCCGACCTCGAAGTCCTCCCTGCGGTTCTCGCCGACCTGCACGATGGTCAGCGCCACCTCATGGCCGAGGACAACCGGGTCGGTCGCCATGTCGCGGCCCGAGATGCGCGGGTGCTCCGGCCCGAGGCGTATCACCTTGATGTCCGAGAAGCACAGGCCGCAGGCATCGACGCGCGCGAGCAGCTCGTCGGGGCCTATCTGCGGCATCTCCCACTCGACCGGGCGCCTCTCGCGGCCCAGGTTGTCGAGGCCGACGCCGTAGAGCGGCCAGGCCACGTTCGTCTCGGGCAGCGGACAGGTGCCGTCCACGAAGCTCTTGTAGTCGCTCATCCGTAGATCCTCCGGTATCGATGGCGGCTCAGCCGCGGCTACTGTCCGTACGCGAGAGCAGCCTGCGCCGGTAGTCCTCATCCGGGCGGGTGTAGATGCGATCCAGCTCGCCCTCAGACAGCGGGCGGATGCCTCCCCACGCGGCGGCTCCCAGTCGCACCCGCGCCGACTTGACCGCCATCGCCGTGGCGTTGAGCACCTGCGCCGGCGTCTCGCCCAGCGCGATCATGCCGTGATTCTGCATCATGATGACGAGGGGCGGCGCGTTCCAGCGCTCGATGTAGTCGTCCACCGCCCCGCCGACCGCCCTCGCCAGAGGCAGGCCCGGGTCGGTGTAGGGCACCCAGGCCGACTCGGGCCCGCAGCAGACCACCTCGTCGGGGAAGAGCCGGCCGCGCACGGCCTCCTCCGCGCCCTGCGAGCACAGCAGCGCGTTGAGCGCGGTCGGATGCGTGTGCCCCACGAACTCGATGCCCGGCAGGTCGAGCAGCATGGCGTGTAGGAAGGTCTCCGTGGATGGGCGCAGGTCACCCGGCTCGATCGTGGCCCGGCGCAGGCCGTCGGCTATCTCATCGTCGGTCATGGACTCGTGCTCCAGCAACTCCCGCATCGTCTCGCGCGAGACGCGGACGAAGCCGCTCTGGTCTATCTGCCCCAGGCACGCGCCTGAGGCCTTGACGAAGAAGCTCTCCTCGTCCGCGGCGGCGGAGGTGTTGCCCTCGCCGAGGAGGAGGTAGTCATTGCCCGGATCGCCCAGCTCTCGGGACATCCGGACGAGCTGCTCGAGCCGCTCGGCCATCGGCGGCGTTTGGCCCGCCTCCCGCTGCTGCTTGTCCTGGATGATCTGGTTGCACAGCTCGACGCAGTCCGGGCAGATGTAGACGCCCGGACCGGCGATCAGCTCCGTGACCTGGTCGGGCTTGGTACGGCCGCAGAAGGAGCAGCGGATCGGCTGGTCATCAGCGAGCTTCGGCACGGCGACGCCCTCCTGTCCTGCAAGATGCGTCCCCGACGCAGAGCTATTCTCGCCCGTGCGAGCGGAACCCTCTCCGTGCGCCGATGTACGTGCAAAGGGCGCCCCGGTGGAGGGCGCCCATAACGGGTTCGTCAAGTGTCGGTCACAGCTCCGGCCGCTGCGTATGCCAGTCCGTCGCCTGCTGGTAGGCGTCGCCGACGCGCATGATGACGTCTTCCTCGAAGGGCCGCCCCATGATCTGCAGGCCCACCGGCATGCTCTCAGCCATCCCACAGGGGATCGACAGCGCCGGAATCCCCGCCAGGTTCACGGGGATCGTGCAGATGTCTGCCAGCTTCATCTGCAGGGGATCATCGGCCTTCTCGCCGATGCCGAAGGCGATGGTCGGGGAGGTGGGGGAGAGTAGCACATCGTGGTTCTCGAAGGCCGCGTCGAAGTCCCGCTTAATGAGCGTGCGAACCTTCTGCGCCTTGAGGTAGTAGGCATCGTAGTAGCCGGCGCTGAGCGCGAAGGTGCCCAGCATGATGCGCAGCCGCACCTCCGGCCCGAACCCCTCGCCGCGGCTCTTGGCGAACAGGTCGTAGACGTCCTCGACCGGCTCCTTGGTGCGGTGGCCGTAGCGCACACCGTCGTAGCGCGCCAGATTGCTGGCCGCCTCCGCGGGCGCGATCAGGTAGTAGACCGGCAGCGAGTAGTCCATGTGGGGCATCTCGACCTCGTCAACGGCCATCCCCAGCTCCTCGAGCTGACCGATCGCCGCCTCGACCACGATCTTGACCTCCGGATCGATGCCCTCGCCCATCAGCTCCCTCGGCACGCCCGCGCGCAGGTCGGACACCTCGCCGGTCAGGCCCTCCACGTAGTCGGGCACCTCGACCTCGGCGGAGGTCGCGTCGTGCGGGTCCTTGCCCGCCAGCACATTCATCGCCAGCGCGCAGTCGCGCACATCGCGCGCCAGCGGTCCGACCTGGTCCAGCGATGAGGCGTAGGCGATCAGGCCGTAGCGCGAGACGCGGCCGTAGGTGGGTTTAAGCCCCGAGATGCCGCAGAGCGCGGCCGGCTGGCGGATCGACCCGCCCGTGTCGGAGCCCAGGGCCAGGGGCGCCTCTCCCGCGGCCACCGCCGCGGCCGAGCCGCCGGAGGACCCGCCCGGCACGCGGTCGAGGTCCCACGGGTTGCGCGTGACCTTGTAGGCCGAGTTCTCCGTCGAGGAGCCCATGGCGAACTCGTCCATGTTCGTCTTGCCCAGCATCGGCATGCCGGCGTCGCGGCAGCGGCGCACCGTGGTGGCGTCGTAGGGCGGGCGGAAGCCGTCCAGGATCCGCGACGCGCAGGTGGTGGTGACGCCCTTCGTGCACAGCACGTCCTTGATGGCGATGGGCACGCCGGCCAGCGGCCCGAGCTTCTCGCCGCCGGCGCGCCAGTCATCGACCTGCCGGGCCTGCTCAAGGGCCTCGTCCCGCGTCAGCGCAAGGAAGGCGTCAATGCTCTCCTCGACGTCGTCGATGCGCTCGAAGACGGCCTCGGCGACCTCGACCGCCGAGACTTCGCCTGAGGTCAGGCGCTCGCTCAGTTCATGTGCGGTCAGCTCGCAGAGCTTCACGGTGGTGCCTCCGTGGAACGGCGTGGGGCAGGGATGCCCAACCTACGCGGGATAGCTGCCCGCGGCCTCGCCTGGACGCAGTTCAGTCCTCAACCATGCGTGGGACGCGGAAGAACTCATCGACCGCATCCGGCGCGTTGCCCACCACCTCCTCGACGTCCAGGGACTCGCCCACCTCGTCCTCGCGGAAGACGTTGGTCATGGGGATCACGTGCGTGGTGCCCTCAATGGCGTCGGTGTCGATGGCCTGCAGCTTGTCGGCGTGCTCGAGGATGCGGCCCAGCTCCTTCTGCAGCCGGTCCTTCTCCTGCTCGCTGAGTGCCAGCCTCGCCAGCAGGGCGACGTGCTCAACGACCTCGCGCGATACATCAGGCATGGGGGGTGGTCCTCCCGCTTAGTTTCGTGGTGGCGGTCCGACCGGCGATCTCGCAGGCAATCTTAGCAGCCTCCCCGCGGACCGTCAACTCTGCGCGACCGCCCTTCGCGCACCGCCGCCGCCGGTGGCGGACGAACTGCTCCGCCGGGCCGCGGCGAACCTTACCGGCGGCAGCCGCGCCGTTACTGATAGACACGATGGACCCGGCGAGGGGAGGTACCGGCGTGCGCGACCTCGTGCGGCGCGCACAGCAGGGCGACCTGAATGCGTTCGACCGGCTCGTCGCGCGCTACCAGGACGCCGTCCGTGGGGCGGCCTTCGGGATGCTGGGGGACTTCGACGACGCGGCTGACATCGCTCAGGAGGTCTTGCTGCAGGCATGGCGGGACCTGGGCGACCTGCGCGAGCCGGCCAGCTTCCCGGCCTGGCTCTACCGGGGCCTGGGCGATCCTGTGTGGCGGCTGAGTGGGACGCGGCACACGAAGTTGAGCTGCGCAAGCGAACGCCGCCCGCTACGGGCTCTCAGAGCCGACAGACGCGTGGCTGGGCATCCCTGCCGAGGAATCGCGTGGGAACGTCCACGAGATGCGTGACCTATCGCGGCGCCCGGGTGCCTCACCCATCGAACTCGTCCGCTGGACGCGCGCGGGCATGCCCTGCCTCAGCTACAGTCCCTACGTCCGCTGGGACATCCGGCGCGTCACCGCCTGGCTGACCGAGCGAGGCATCCTCCCCGAGCAGCGCACAGTCAAGGAGCTCGACTGGCTGCATCTGTTCATCTCCGAGGCCGTCGCGACCGGGGAGGCGACCCCTGACGAGGCGCATGAGGCGCTGTCCGGCTCGATCGGGGTAATGTGATACCGTGGTGCAGGTCCAGCGTGCGCTCGTTCGCCGTTTGGTTGCTGCTACGCCGCCGGCCCCGGCATCGCCCCCGCCTCGCTCTCAGATCCCGCGGCCGCCAGGTGCCGGGTGTCGTTGAGGCGAGAGATGGTGCGCTCGCCGAAGACGTTGACGTTCAGGAGCGTCAGCGAGCACGGATCGAAGTCGTAGGCGATCCTGTCCCACCACTCCGGCCCCAGCCGCAGCCACCAGTGCACCACGCACATGCCCGAGAGCGTGTGCGAGATGATGACGGCAGTGTCGGGGCACTCATGGGCCACGCGCTCCAGGCACCGGCAGACGCGCTCGTTCATCATCCGCCAGCTCTCGGCGCCCGGATATGGCACATGATCCACAAGCGGCTCGGTGGGGGACCTTTGGATCTCCTGGGCCTGCTCCCAGGTCATGTCGGCCGCCTCACCGTTGTTGAACTCCCGCAGATCGGCGTCGAGGACCGGCGTCACGTCCAGCCGCTCGCCGACGATCCGCGCAGTCTCCGCCGCTCGCGCCAGGTCGCTGGAATAGAGGCAGGACTCCGCCCCCTCCAGCAGCTCGGCGAGGCGCTCGCCGGTCACGTGGGCCTGCCTCTCGCCCAGCGCCGTAAGGTGCGAGTCGGTCCAGCCGCCCGTAAGGCCCCGCACGTGATGGTCGGACTCGCCGTGGCGGACGAGGATGATGCGCTTTATCATGCTACTCCCGTTTGGGCCTGTGCGCCGCGCTGTCTCCGGCCCGGAGAGGTGCGTAGCGACGTGGCTGGCGCGGCTCCCCGCCAGCGGCCGCGCCAGCCGCAGCACGCAGGGCTCGGGGGAGGCCGCGCCGACACGGTCAAGCCGACGGCGCCCGGGCAGCGCGGGCGAACTCCAAGGTCAGAAGACAGCGGGACCGACACTATCCGCCCTTCCCGTTGGTTGTCGGGAGGGGTGGGCTTCCTTACCCGCGCGCGTCGTTTGCCGTTGCCGGTGGCCGGCGACGACTCGTCGGCAGCTAGTCCAGCTTCACGATCGACAGGTCGTCGATGTAGACCTTCCCGTCGGGGTCCCAGCCGTCCACGAGCGGCAGGAACATCACGCTGGCGACGTCCTTGCCACCGATCTGTGCCGGGATCGTCCCTGCCGCAGCGATCGGCTGCCAGCGCCCCTGTGCGGGGACGATCTGGCTGCTGATCCCGCCAGGCAGGTTCGACCCTCCCTCGTCGCGAGGCGTGGCCTGAACCGCCACCGTCCCCATCGTCTGCTGCCCCTCCGGTACGTAGACGAAGCCCGTCAGGGCGTAGTCGCCCGGCTCGAGGTGCAGGATCTGCGTGGGGCCGCCGCGCTTCATCCCGTCGAAGCACAGCGACGCCTCGCCGGTGTGCGCGACGTCCGTGCTGCGGTAGTTGGTCCCGATGCCGAACTTGACCCACTTGTTCCAACCGTCGGGCCAGGTATCGCCCTCCTCGAAGGAGACGTTCGTGTTGAGCGCCTCGGCCTCGCCGGTCGCCACCTTCAGCAGCAGCGCGGCGTTCTGGCGCACCGTCTTGAACTCCGACGTCTCTGCCAGTTCGGCCAGCCGGCCACGCACCGCATCGCTCTGCTGCACCCACTCGTAGAGCTGCCAGATCCGGTTCGTGCCCCAGCCTGAGCCGGCGGTGGCCCCGTAGCGCGTCGGGGGCAGCGGATGCAAGAGCACTGGATGGTCCTCGAACTGGCGCACAAGGTCCAGGCGCTTCTGCGCGTAGGCGGCGGGCTGGAAGCTGGTCTCCAGCCGCGCCAGCGCTTCGGCCTCGGTCTCCGGCGGGGCCGCGGTGTCCCCGTCCCTCGGATAGGCCAGCGCCGAGGCCTCGTAGTACTCGAAGGCCGTCAGCAGCAGCTCGCCGCGCGCCCGCTGCCGGTCGGTGTGCGCCTTCGCCACCGCCTCCTCCAGCCACTCGCGGCACTGCGCGATCTCCTCCGGCGTGACATCCGCCAGGTAGGCCGGGGAGCTGAAGCGCAGGTACTGCCCGCCCTCCGAGAACCACGCCGAGTCGAGGATGCGGCGGGTCCAGAAGTCCTCCCAGAACTCGTAGTAGCTGCGTAGCGCCTGCGCCGAATCGGGCCCGCAGCAGCGCTCGAACCACTCGTCGAGCAGGGCGTCCACGTCGGCGTACGGGTCCCAGTTGAGGGCGAGGTATACGTAGAGCTTCGGTCCCTCGCCGAAGTTGGGGTAGGCCTCGGCGTAAAGCGCGCGCACGCCGTGCTCGTAGCCCCAGCGCAGGTACTCGCCCATCTTGTGCGGGTAGTAGCGCGGGAGCATGTAGGGTGTGCCGTAGATGTAGTCGTACCAGCCGAGGGTGGGCGATACCTCGGCCCAGGCCTGGGTGAGCTTGTGCCCGTGCTCCTGGATCTCGGGGTGCACCCACTTCATCCGGTCGTAGGTCATGTAGGGGATGATGCGCGGGTTGACCTCCACGCGATCAGGGGGCTCGACCACGTTGTTGTAGGCGAGGCAGCCGAAGTACTTGTCCGGGTGAACCTCCAGCACGCGCTCGACGACCGCGTTTGCCCAGGTGAAGTAACGGTCGGACAGGTGCGGCAGGCCGAGGAAGTTCTCCCGGCCGGGATCGAGCGCGGTGCAGGTTGGGCACTGGCAGTGCATGTTGGTGTCGTTGATTCCCAGCGAGTAGCTGATCGCGTCCGGATGGTCGTTGAAGTACTCGATGATCCGCTCGGCGCCCGCCTCGACGATCCCCGGTGCGGTGAAGCAGGGCTGCCAGCGCGCGGAGCTCTCCAGGGGGTTGAAGCGCTTGCCGCCAACCAGGGGGTAGAACTCGGGGTTGCTCTCGGCGAAAATGTCGGGCTTGTAGAGCTCGCGCAGGTTGTGGTGGAACTGGATGGTCCCGTGCATGCCGTTCTTCCGCGCCCAGTCATTGTGTGCGCCCCTGCCGCCGCTGAACAGCCGCGACATGAAGGCCGGCTCGTCGCGCACGGGCTCGTCCGCCACTGTGATGGTCTGGGCGGGCGGCACATCGCGCCCGTCGTCGCCCGGCAGCAGCCAGCGCACGCCCAGGAAACGCTCGAGGAAGCCGTAGACGCCGAACTCGGTGCCCGATGCCGCCGCGCCCAGGATGACGATCGCGTCCGGCCTCGGGAACTGGATGACGTAGGCGTCCACGCCCGCGTCCTCCCATTCGATCTCCAGCGACCGCACGTAGGGCGTCTCGCCCACGTGTATCTCGGCCATGCCCTCGACCGGCTCCGTGGCGGTCGCGAGCGTCGCACCGGACGCCTCCTGCACGCAGGAGACAAGCTCGTTGACGGCCGCCATCACGCCGTCGGGCGCCTCCGCGGGCACCACGATGGCGGCGGTTGCCTGCCCGTCCTGCACAATGGTCACGGGCGCCGACCAGGCGCTGGCGCAGCACGTCAGGGCGATGATCGGGAGCAGTCCCACGTGTCTCATCTCAGTCACCTCGGTCGATGACGTTCACGGCTCACCGCTGAGCCGGATGAGCCGCATGTCGTCGATGTAGACGCGCTTGCCGGCCGGGAAGTCGCGCGCCCAGACGCCCGCGCGGATTCTGACCGCGCCCTCCGGCGGCTCGCGCGCGTCCATGACGGTCGCGACGGTGTGCCAGCGCCCGGGCGCGGGGGTAATGCTTGCGGTGCTGCCCCCGGGCAGATTGTGGTTGGCCTCATCGAGCGCCCGCAGGCTCAGGTCCACGAAGCCGCCCTCCTGCTGACCCTCGGGCAGATAGAGACTCGTGACCAGGCAGTAGCGTCCGGGAGCGAAGTCAACGCTCTCGTGCGGGCCGCCGTACTG
>JALGUJ010000038.1 GCA_029820945.1 Candidatus Zipacnadia bacterium
CGCTACGCCATGGCCAAGCGCCAGTGCGAAGAGGGCGTGTGCGGGCGTATCGTCTCCATGTTCGCCCGCCGCAACATCCCCGGCTGGGTGACCGAGGACATCCTCCCCAAGATCGGCCCGATCGTCGGCGACGGCGTCCATGACATGGATATCATGCTCTGGGCCTCGGGGCTCAAGCCCGTAAAGGTCTACGCGAAGACGGTGGACGTGCGCGGACTGGGCAACGCGGACCTGGGCTGGAGCATGTTCACCATGGACAACGGCGCCGTGGCGGTGCTGGAGAACATCTGGTTCCTGCCCGACAAGACCGCCATGCAGATCGACGAGCGGATGGAGATCATCGGCACCGACGGGTCGGTCCACGTCCAGGAGTCGGCGCCGAGCTTCGCGGTATGCGACAGCGAGGGCTGGACCTATCCCGACACGACCTACTGGCCGACGCTCTACGACGGCAGGCTGGTCGGGGCGCTGCCCAACGAGCTGCGCTACTTCGCCGACTGCATCCAGGAGGGCGTCGAGCCCACGATCATCACGCCCGAGGAGTCGATGGCCACGGTCAAGGCCTGCCTCGCCGCGCGCGAGTCCGCCGCCATCGACCGGGAAGTCGAGATCGACTGGTAGGCGGCAGAAGCAACGGCCATGAGTGAACTGATTCGGACGCCGGCGGCTCCGGAGCCGAGCCTCGGCGGCTGCCTGATCCCGCCGGAGATCACGCCCGAGGTCGCGGAGCAGAGCGTCGCTGAGCTCACCCGCGTCCATCTCGGCTACACGTCCGGCACCTGCAACCCCGCCGTCGGCGACGTGGACGGCGACGGCCTCGACGAGATCGCGGTGCCCTACAACCGCGGCGAGGAGGACGTGGTCGCGCTCCTGCGCGGCGACGGCGGCGTCATCTGGGAGACCACGGACGCGCCCTTCTACCACGCAGCGTACGATGACGACGAGCTGTACGCGGGGAGCCACTGGCACTACCGCTCGCGCCACCGCCACCTGCTGACCGAGATCGTGGACATCGACGGAGACGGCGCGACCGAAGTGGTCGTCGGGCTCGGGCCGATCCACATCCTCGACGCGCGCTCCGGCGCGCTCAAGCACAGCATCGACCTCGACGGGCTCGCGATGATCTGGACGCTGGCGCGGCTCCGGCGCGACGGGCCGCCGCTCATCGTGGCGGCGGTGGATCACCACCGCGAGCGGGGCAGCGTTGTGGCGGTGGATGGCCTTGGCGAGGTGCTCTGGCAGCACGAGACGGTCGGCATGTCCTTCGAGGACTTCATGTTCGCCGGCGACCTGACCGGCGACGGGACCGACGAGATCGCCTTCAGCATGAGGACGGCCGAGCGCTTCGAGGTCCGCGACGCGGCGGGCGACGTGCTCTGGCACAAGCACGTGCCGACGGAGATCGGCGAGGACACGCACGTGGACTGCGTTGTCATCGACGAGATCCTGCCCGGCGGTCACCAGCTCGCAACCTCGACGGGCGGCTGCCTGCTCGACGCCGAAGGCAACCTGCTCTGGACGCTGCGCGATCGCGTCGAGCACGGCCAGCATCTGCTGCTGATGCGGCCGCCGGGCCGCCCTGAGCCGCTGCTCTACCTCAACTCCAAGACCGCGCGCTACGCCTGGGGCATCTCGCCACGCGGGGAGATCGAGTGGGAGCAGCGCAACTTCTCGCGCCGGCCGGACGGGCGCATCACTCTGACCTCGGCCTGCGACGTGCTCGACTGGAGCGCGCCCGAGGCGGCGGAGATCGTGCAGGCGGAGATCTTCATTCCGGAACGCCGCGACGCTCTGCCGGCCGATGAGGGCACGCCCATGACGCTCTATCTGACGGTGCTGGACGCGTCGGGCCGCGAGATCGCGAAGCTGCCCTACCACGACACGCTGGCGCCCGGCTTCAACGGGGCGATGTGCGCGCGGGCGGGCCACGTGACATCGAGCGAGCGCCACGGCATCGTCGTCATCACACACAACTCGGGCGAGCTGCTGATCTTCAGCCCGGCCTGACGCGCTGCGGCTTGCCACGCCGTTCCGTGCCGCGCGGGCCTCGCCCGTGCGCCGCGGGGCCCTCTGCCGCTTCCGCCGACTCCCGCGCTCAGCGGGTCTTCACCACGGCGGCAGGGCGAGCGTGCCGCCCTCCAGGAAGACCGAACTGCCGGCGATGAAGCCCGCGTCATCGCTGAGCAGGAAGGCCGCCGCCCTCGCCACGTCCTCCGGCTGGCCCAGGCGCTTGACCGGGATCTTCTCGGCGACCTCGGCGTAGAGCTCTTCGAGGGGCTGATCGAAGCCCTCGGCGCTCGCGGCCAGCATCGGTGTGTCGATGGTGCCGGGGCAGATGCCAACGCACCGCATGTATCCCGCGTGGTCCTTGGTCAGGCAGCGGATCAGCGCCACCAGCGCGGACTTCGACGCGCAGTAGAGCGCGTGCGCGGGGAAGCCGACGTAGGCGGCGGTCGAGGTGGTGATCACCAGCACGCCCTCGCCCTGCTCGCGGAAGACCGGCACGAGGTGCTTGGCGAAGAGGAAGTTCCCGCGCACGTTCACGCCCATCACCAGGTCCCAGGCCTCGTCGTCGAACTCCTCCACGGTGCCCTCAACCCACACCCCGGCGTTCGAGCAGGCGCCGTCGATGCGCCCGTGCATATCGACGGTGCGCTCGACCAGCGCGGCGACCTGCGTCTCGTCGGTCATGTCGGCGTAGATGAAGGTGACGTCATGGCCGGCGTCGCGCAGCTCCTGCTCCAGCGCCTCCCCGGTCTCCTGCTGGATCGACGAGGTGACGACCTTCGCGCCGAGCTCGGCGAAGTGCCGCGTGCAGCCCTCCCCGATGCCGGAGGTGCCTCCGGTGACGACGATGACATGACCCTCGATTGACATGGCGCACTCCTCCTGGTGTCAGGCTTCAAGTCTCCCGTCGCAGATCACAGGTCGCAGGCAAGCGGCAGGCCGCAGACCGCTCACGGCGGGCGGCCTACTGGCCATCCGCGGCCTCTTCCGCCAGCGTCCACTCGTGGTCGGGGTCGGGATAGAAGGTGATCCCGACGCCGGTGGAGTCGTAGTGGCGGCCGTCCTGCACGTCCTCATGCCGCGCCCAGGTGTCGGCGAGGACAAGCCAGCCACCTGGAACGCGGGCGCGATAGACGTTGCCGTAGTGTGGCGTGTGCCTGAGCCTCTCCCATTCCATCGCGGACATCCCCGTCTCTCGGTCGGGACTGCCAACGGATTTCGCCTGCGGCCCTCGCAGCACCTGCACACCGTCGCCCTTCTGGTGCAGGGCATTGCCGCGGGCACACCTCAGACAGGCAGTGAAGGGATTTCTCGGCAAGCGGCGTAAATGTCAACAGGCGTGGTATACTGCCGCCCAGGCACACCCGATGTAAGCGACCCCAGAGGCTCGTCCCAAGGCGCGCGCGGAGAGGTCGCTCCAGCCTGCTCACCGAGGCGGTTCCCCGTGCGGCCTCGTGTGCTGGCGATGGCCCCGCCAGGGAGGTGCGCCGGTGCCGAGCGAACCGGACCGCGACCGAGGTGGTGGCGGCGCCGCGGTGGCGTCCACACCCGGCCTATGGCGGCGAACCCTGACTATCGCCTACCTCCGCTTCGGCTTCAGCGCCAGCGTGGTGATGGCCGCGGGGATCGCGTTCTACTCCCTGATGTGCCTCGCTCCCCTGGGCATCCTCGTCGCGGCCGTGTTGCGATTGGTCTTTGGCGCACGCGGCACCGCCTACGCCTGGATCAGGCAGGTGATCGACGTCCTCGGCCCGGAGACCGCCGGCCGCATCATGCCACAACTTGACGACCTGCTCAGCGACCCGGGCTCTCACCTGACAAGTGTTATCAGCGTCCTCGCTCTCATCTGGGCGGGGATGCGCCTCTTCGAGATCGTTGAGCGAGCCCTTACGGACATATGGCCGGGTCGGCTGCTACGCGGGTACTTTCACCGCAAGCTCGTGGCCTTTGTGATGATGGTGATCGCGGGGCTGTTTCTGAGCAGCTTCGTCCTCCTCGCGGCATTCCTCGCATCGGTGCAGGCGTGGCTGCATCAGTTCCACAATGCCGATCTCGCACTGCTCAACCAGCTCCGACCTCGATTCCTCGAGCTGTACCAGTTCTTCCTCGCATTCATCGCCTTCGCAGTGCTCTACAGATACATGCCGCTTCGTCGCCCGCCGACGCGGGCGACACTGACTGGCGCGGTGTTCGCCGCGGTCCTGTGGCAGGTCGCGTCCATTGTAATGACAGAGTTCATCCGCCACTCGGCCCAGGAGGGCAGCTTCTACGGAGGGCTCACAGGGATCGTGATCTTCTCCATGTGGTGCTTTCTGGGGGCTGAGATGCTGCTGTTCGGAGCGCAGATCGCGGTCGCCTACGAGCACGTCTTCGTCAGAAGGCGCGATCCCGCCGAGGACGATGAGCTGATCGAGCGGCCCAGGCGATTGAGTCAGGATGAGGAGCGAAGCCCGAGCGTCGATCCGCGATGAGGCGGCATCTCGGTCACAGCTCCTGAGATCGGGGCGAGGCCATTGGCACTGCTGAGGAAAGTCCTCTACCGGGCCGCGGTTGGCATCGTCCTGCTTACGCTGCTGTTCGGCAGCGCCTACATCGGGGGATGGCCGTGGTTCGTCTGCGTCAGCGCGCTGGCCATCATCGCGCTGAACGAGTACTACTCCGCGCTCAAGGCGGCCGGCATCCATGCGGACCCGTACCTGGGCGGGCTATGCGCCATAATGCTCCTGCTGCTGGCGCAACTGGGCGAGGACATCACGCTGCTGGCCGGGCCGCAGGACGCCGCCCTCGAGTTGGGGGGAGTCGGCGTGCTGGCGACCGCGCACGTGCTCCAACTGAGCCTCTTCGTGCTGCTCTTCTGCGTCGCGGGAACGCTGGTGTCGCAGTTCAAGCTTCGAGGCAAGGGCTCAGCGGTGGCGAACTCCGCGACCACCGTCTTCGGAGTGGTCTACGTCGGCCTTCTGCTGACCTTCCTTCTCCGCGCCCGATACGTTGACATCCCGTTGCTCGTGGGCATCGAGGGGGCGAGCGTGGTGGCGCGGCGGCTGGGGGCTCTGCTGTTCGTCATCGTGTCCATCTGGGCGTGCGACAGTGCGGCCTTCGTCGGCGGCAACCTGCTGGGGCGCAGGAAGCTCGCGCCGCTGGTCAGTCCGAACAAGACCGTCGAGGGGTCCGTGTGCGGGTTACTGGCCGCGGCGCTCGGCGCGCTCATCGTGGGGCTGTGGGTGCATCTGCCCGCGGATCACTGCGTGGCCCTCGGCGTCCTGATGGGCATCGTCGGCCAGGTCGGCGACCTCGGCAAGTCCGTGCTCAAGCGCGATCTCGGCATCAAGGACTTCAGCTCGCTCTTTGGGCCCCACGGCGGGGTGCTCGACCGCTTTGACGCCATTCTGGTCTCCATGCCACTGCTCTACTGGTACTTCTGGTTCTTCTGGATCCACAAGGTATAGCGCGCGGGCTTCGTCCGGCATCTGGCGCGTGCCGCTTGCACACGCTCCAGCGCGCCGTATGTGAGCGCTCAGAGGAAGGGTGGAGGTGGTGATGGCTGATGAGAAAACGGCAATGCAGGGCTTCGCGACGCCGGCGAATCTGCTCACGTTCTCGCGCCTGATCTTCATGCCGGTGGTGATCTACGGGCTGGTCACGAACCAGCCCTGGGTGACCGTCGGCGCGATGTTCCTGGCCTGGCTGACCGACCTGCTCGATGGGCGGATCGCGCGCCTGATGAAACAGGGAGGCTCCCGATTCGGCAAAGCCCTCGACAGCACCGTGGACTTCGCGTTGATCTACTGCCTGTTCATCGCCTTCTACGCCTCGGGGCGGCTGGAGCACCACCAGTTCGCCGTTCTGTATCTGGCGATGGTGATGATCCTCACCCTCCAGTTCTTCCTCGAGGGCTCCGGCCGCGAGGGCGAGCTCGCCACAAGCCGTCTCGGCAAACCGACGGGGGCGCTGCAGTATCTCTATCTGCTGTTCCTGGTGGTGCTCGAGATTCCGACCGTCGGTGAGCTCGCGTGGATCGATACGGTCCACGATATCTACTTCGCGATCCTGGCCGTGACCATCGTCCTCAACGCAATCGAGATCGTGTTCATGCCGGCGCGTATGGGGCGGGAGTCCGTGCCGGCCGAAGACACGCCCGAGACCTGACCGGCCTCGGGCGGCCGCCTCAGTCGTACGTCACGCTCACGAGCATGTCGCGGCAGCTCTGGCTGGCCAGGCGGGCGCGTACCTGCTGCCACATCGCCTCGCCCACCCAGCCGCTGTTGGCGGCCCCGAAGGCCAGTTGCCTGGTGCCCTGGCCGCCGCTGCTATACTGCCCCGGCGCGTCGAGGCGCAGCTCACCGTCCACGTACACCTGGAGGTCCTCGCCCTCCGTGACGATACGGTAGGTGTGGAAGTCGTCCGTGGTGTCCATCTCGTAGCGGATGTCGCGGTTGGAGTAGAGGTCGATGTGATCCGGGTAGAGGCCGAGGCGCTCCTGCGCGACGCCGTTCATCACGATCACGAAGCTCGAGCCGGAGATGACCTTCACCCGCGCCTCGACCACCACCCGCTCGGACTGATCGGCGCCCCAGGCGTAGCGGTAGTAGTGGTAGTCGCCGGAGACCGTGCCGCGATCGGCGATCAGCATCGCGCCATCCTCCAGCCTCTCCTCCGTCCGCTCCGAGCCGGGATCGCGATACCAGGGCGCCGCGGGCTTCTCGCCGGCGTCCCACTGTATGGTCCACTCATCCTCGCCCGGCATTTCGCCGGGCTCGAGCGCGATCTCGACGGTGTTGCGGCCCCGCTCGAGCCAGTCGGCCTGCAGCGGGCAATCGAGCCACCCGTCGTTTACCTGGCCGCCCTCGATGAGGCGGCCGCCGAGTGCCACGCGCACCTGCTCGGCGCGCCGGACTCCGGGGAGTTCGACGTGCAGCGTCACAGTCGGCTCCCCGCCGGCCTCACGGGCCATGTCGAAGTCCTCACCGACCGGGAGATCGACCGACAGCGGCTGGTCCGGCAGGATGGTCATGGGGTGCCCCGGCGTGAGAACGGGGACGTTCAGGTAGCGCGCGCCGCCGGCCAGCCAGCGGTTCGGGTCACCGTCGCACACTGTAGCGAAGTAGAGCTTGTTGAGCGTGGCCATGCCCCGGCGATCGCCCACTTCGCGGAAGACCGCCGAGGTCGGGCTGAAGAGGTTGAAGGTGTGGATCCCGTCCGCCCCCGCCGCCCACGCGTTCATGGCCCGGCCGCGGTAGCCCTCGATCGACCGCCGGCGGAAGCGCGTCTCGCCCTGCACACGCGAGTCGGTCAGGCACGGATAGACGGCTACGCCGTGGCGGTGTCCCAGCTCGACGGTGTACCGCCACGGGTTGAGGCGGAAGTAGCCGCTGGCGATGAGGATGTCCACGAGCCCCTCCTGCAGCCACCGCTCGACATCCAGCCCCATGTCGCGGCTGAACTCCACCGAATCCGGCACACGGACGGCCACCAGGATCGGCCGGCCGCGCTGCAGCCCGACCTCCTCGGTCATGGCGCGCACGCGCCTCATCAGCCCGGTCATCGCCTCCCGCTCCTCGTCGGTGGCCACGCCGCCGTTGGCGACGCTGGCGAAGTAGCACAGGTGGCGGAAGAAGTCGAGCTCGATGCCGTCGATGTCGTAGCCGCGGCAGACCTCCTCGATGTACCGGAACGCCAGGTCGCGGATCTCCTCGTGCGCATAGTCCACCGAGCTCCAGCGGCCGTAGGAGGTACGCTTCACGTGATCGCCCACCAGCCACTCAGGATGCTCCTCCTTCAGCGGCGGGAAGAGCAGGTAGGGCTTCTCGGGAGTATGCGCGACATCGTGCGTGTCGTTCATGCGCATCGACCAGAAGACTTCCATGTCATGTGCGTGGCCGAAGTCCACGACGCTTCGGAGGCAGTCGGAGCCGAGGTCGATCAGGTGCCGGGTCGCGTTCCGGGTCTGCGGCAGGAGGCCGTAGTCCGCGGGCTCCCGGGTGAGCACCGTGCCTATCTTCGTGTCGTGCGTGAAGTTGCTGAAGCCCGAGCTGATCGTGCAGTAGGCGATCGTGCCGACCTGCGAGTCCGCCAGGGCCGTGGTGCGCCGGTCGAGGAAGTTCTGGACCGTGATCTCTCGGTCCTTCGGGTAGTAGAGCGCATCGCAGCCGTCGTTGTTCGCGATGATACCCCGCGGCTCGAAGGCAAGCTCGCGCCGCATCTCACGGAGCTGCTCCTGCGACATGGTGCCCTCAACTCCCTCCTGCTGCGCGGCGGCCTGACCGGTCACGAACCAGCACGCGGCGGCGACCACAAGCGGTCCGCACTGTATGGCTCTCATCAGCGACCCTCATGGATCCGGCGTGCGGTCCACGCTCTCAGCACGGGCTCATCAGTCCTGCGCTCGCTATCCCTGCACGCCACGAACGACCCCGCTCAGCCTCTGTCGACGCCCTCGTCATACTGCATGTACTCGAAGGCGCAGCCGTCCTTGAGCACGAAGACGACCGTCCGCTGGTCGTCCGGGCGGAAGGGGCCCAGGATGACCTCACAGCCCTCGATGTCGCGCTCGTAGTCATCGGTCTCGAAGCAGACGTGCGGCATCTCGCGCAGCGGCCCCGTGACCGGGCTGTCCTGCTCGTAGCGCAGGAACTCGACCATGTACGGGTGGTCGTCGGGCTCGGTCACCCAGACCTTGGTCTCCTCGACGTACCGCTCGCCCTCCTGCGGCTCGTCAGTCGGCAGACCGATGTGGTGGAACTTGCGCATGATGGGCCTCCTTGTCCAGTCGTTTGGAGGGGCCGGTCTCCGTCCCGGCCCGGCCGTTGACGTTCCTCGTTGTCGTACGCGTTACGCGAACTTCAGGCTGAACAGATCCGCATCCCTCATCACGAAGCGCAGCCGCACCGGCTCTCCGGCCAGGGCACTCAGGTCGCTGTCGCCATCGCGCCACGTGACCGTCCGCTCGATCTCATCGCCGAAGACCTCGTCGCAGTCCTCCAGCGCGTGGCCATCGATCGGCACGCCGGACGCGTCCTGGACCTCCACGCGCATGCCTCCGGCAGCGGAGGTGGAGACGTTAAGCACCAGCCGGTCTCCCGCGAAGGTCAGTGGCTTCGTGACCATCTCCCCACCCGACAGCGGGGCGTTCAGGGAGACGAAGCCATCCACGCGGAGACTGTAGCGGCGCAGGCTGCTGCGGTCCCCGGTCCAGTAGCCCTCGACGGCGTAGAGCGAGAGCTCATCCGGGGCTCCCGGGAGCGGCGAGGCGGTCTCGACGAGCTGCCACTGCAGGTAGTGGTCGCCGTAGGCCCAGCTATCGGGCCGCTGGATGCCGGGGCGGAGGAAGGCCTCGCCCCAGCGGTTGAAGGTGCGCCCGTCGCGGCTGGTCATCAGCAGCGAGTCGGTCACGGCCATCCCATAGCGGCCCTGCGAGCGCGAGCGCATCTCGCGGTTGCGGGCGTCCGGCAGCCTGCGCATCGACGGGGACCAGCCGCGCTCGACGTAGCGCGCCGGCAGCCCCACGAAGATGTGCGGCGCGCGGGGATAGGGCGCAATCTGGTTGGTATACAGCGCCTCATCGGGCGCGCCGGGATAGCTTAGCCACCGCGGCTCAGTCCAGGTCAGGAAGTCCGGCGATGTGGCGGTCTTGATATCGCGCAGGCCCACCCCGAGCGCGCCGCCCCGGAAGTCGCGCACATAGGCCCGGTACTCCCCGCGCGTCGAGTCCCAGAACGCCAGGTTCTGCGAGTCGAAGGCGCAGCCGGTCAGCACGGGGTCGTCGCGCATCATCGACCAGTGGATGCCGTCCGGCGAGCCGATGGCGAAGACCGCGCGGCTGCCGTCATGCGTGCCGTGGCCGAAGGCCTTGTAGCGCACCTGCGGGGATGCATCGGGGTTCGGGTCCCTGAAGGGGGCGAATCCGTGCGAGCCCAGCCCCGACCAGACAATGTTGTTTGCCGCCGAGCCGTCGTGCTCGTACAGGCCAAGCTCGGGCCTGTGCCACGAGATGCCGTCATCGCTCTCGGCGTAGCAGATGCGCAGGTCGGAGGTGCGCACCCCTCCGCCGTCAACGCCCTCCTCGTCCACGGCCAGGTGCCAGGCCTTGTAGTACATCCGGTAGCGGTCCTCGTCCTCGAAGACCGTCACGTAGCCGCAGGCAGAGCCCTCCCAGGGCCGATCGAAGACCATGACGGTCTCCTGAGGCGTCGGATGGTGCAGGCGCAGCTCGGCGCCCGCCATCTGCGCCACGAGGAAATCGTCCACCATCAGCTCGAGGCGCGAGCCGATATCGATCGGCCTGCTCCGGGCCATGATCTGAGGCCTCCCGCCTGTGCACAGCCGACGGTCCCCCCGGATGGCGTTCAGTTCGCGTGTTCGCGGTACTCCAGCGCGCGGTCGATCATGCGGAAGATGTCGTTCCGCGGCTCGTAGCCGAGCATGGAGCGGGCCTTGTTGATGTCGATCTCGAAGGAATGATAGCCAGGGCACGCGATGTCCACGGTCGGCACGCCCGTGGCCTCGGCGAGATAGTCGCCGGCGGCGCGGTAGTCAAAGGGCGCGGGCCCGGCGATGTTGAAGCTCTCCCCTATCGCGCCCGGGTTGCCCAGGATCTTGCCGAAGGCCTGCACCACGTCGTCGATGTGCACGATGTGGCGGTGGTAGGGCCGGCCGGATTCGTCCACCTGCACCGCGACGCGCTCCTCCCCCGCCTCGGCCAGCGCCAGGATGTCGTCATCGACCTCGCCGAAGCCGTGCCCCTCCTCCTCGGGGTCGAGGTTCTCCAGCAGCGAGAAGTGGTCCAGCAGGTCGTCCTTCTCGAAGATCCAGGAGCAACGCTGAATCGAGTACGGGATGCCGTACTGGATGTGATACTGCTCGACCATGACCTCCTCGATGACCTTGCTGAAGGCATAGTACCCCGGGTAGGCCATCAGCCTGTGGTTCTCGTCGATGGGGATGGGCTGAGGGTAGAACCAGATGCCGAAGGCCGCGTCCCCACCCATGAGGAAGAACTGCTCGATCTCCATGCCGCGGCAGGCCTCAAGGACGTTGAGCGTGCCCCTCACGGACACGTCAAAGAAGGTGTCGGGATCCTCCTTCGTGGTGGCGAGCTGCACCACGGCGTCGGCGCCCGAGACGACCTCGCGGCAGACCTCCGGGTCAGTGATGGAGCCCGACACGCTCTCAACGCCCTCGGTCTCCACCGGCGTGCGATGCACCAGGGCCCGCACCTCCAGCCCCAACTCCACCATCAGCGGCACCACGTGGCGCCCTATCTTCCCCGACGCCCCGAACACGGCAACCGTGTTGATGTCCATCAGCCTCACTCCCTGAGCTATCAGCCATCAGCCGCCACCCGCCAGCGAACGGTGACGGCAACCCGGCCCGTCCTTCGGCACGAGACAGGCCGGAACCTTCGCTGCGCCGGGCCGAGGCGACCGCGCCCGGACGGCAGCCCCGCGCTGGGCGGCGGGCATGAGGCGGCCGCAGGCCGCCGCTGCCGTCGCCGGATGCCGAACCCTCGCCGCCGCACGGTCGCCGCGACGCTCGGCCCCTCAGAGCTCGAAGACCACCTTCAGGGCCTCCCGGCGCTCGATCAGCTCGAAGCCGCGCCGGACCTGCTCCGGCCGCAGGCGGTGCGAGATGAACCGCGCGGGGTCGATGCGCCCATCGAGGGTCGCCGCCACGATCTCGTCATGGCTCAGCCCCTCGTCGGTGCCTCCGGGGCCGAGGCGGTCGTCCTCGGGCAGCGACCGCGCGGCCTGTCCGTCGGTGCGAGCGGCGTAGGGGCCCAGCACGCCGTCGGCGGCAAGGACCGCCAGCGCGCCCTCCGTCACCGCCGCCGAGCCCGTCGTCTCGTAGACGGCACTCGCCGCACCGCCCAGAGCCTCTGTCGCCGCCGCGGGCCAGGCGTCCTCGCGCGTGTCGATGTAGGCGTCGGCGCCGAAGCTCAGCGCGACCGTCTCGGCCTCCGGCCTGCGCCCGGCGACGGCGATCCGCGCCGCACCGATCAGCTCGCGAGCCAGGTACGCCGCGGCCAGGCCCACCGGCCCGTGGCCGGTGACCAGCAGCCGGGCGCCCTCGACCACGCCGATGGAGCGCAGGTAGGAGAGCACCTCCTTAAGGGTGATGAGGATCACGGCGTCGGACGCCGCAATCTCCGCGGGCACCACCTGGTGGCCCGTATGCACGCGCGGACCCGCGGGCGACCCGTCCTCCTCGTGCGCGCGCCGGTCGGCGACCAGTCCGTACTCGGCCATGCCGCCCCAGTACGATCCGAAGCCCTCCAGCGCGAGCATCGGTCGCAGCACCCGGTCGCCCTCGCGCAGGTAGCGGCAGCTCGGCCCGAGCGCCACCACCTCGCCCACCGCCTCGTGGCCGAGCAGGAAGGGGCAGTCGTCCTCGCTCGCGCCCATCAGGCAGCAGTCGCGCAGGTGCCGGTCGGTGCCGTTGCAGATCGAGAAGGCGGTGGTGCGCACCAGCGCCTCGTAGGGGCCCGGCTCAGGCGGCTCGGGCACCTCGCGCCACACCGCCTCGCCGCATCGCTCGACGACCACCGCCCTCATTCCGACCACTCCAGGACGATGCCGAGGCACTCCATGGGCCGGAACACCGCAAGGTTGTAGGCCTCCTGGCACTGCTCGACGGGGAACCGGTGGCTGATCAGCGCCCCGGCCTCGAACTCGCCCTCCGCGATCATCTCCAGCAGCTCCGGCTGGTAGCCACCCGACGAGTGCGGGAAGACCATCCTGACCTGCTTGGAGTGCGCGGGGTGGTACTCGAAGTCCACGCGCCCGGGATACCAGCCCTGCCAGACGACCTTGCCGTCCGGGCGCACGAACTCCAGCGGCACGTCGATGACCTCGGCCTTCCCGGTCGCCTCGACCGCGACGTCGAAGCCGCGTAGGTTCCTATCGCCGAGCCACGCGCGCACTTCGTCCCGACCGGTGAGGGCCTCGACACCGAGGTCGCGCAGAACCTCAGCGCGCTGCTCCGCCAGGTCCAGGCCGACGACCTCCGCGCCCGCGGCCACGGCGCACTGCGCGTAGGAGAGGCCGATCAACCCGAGCCCGACCACCAGCACCGTCTCGCCCGGCTCGACGCCCGTCACAGTCACTCCCTGCAGGCCCACCGCCCACAGCGTGCACAGCGACGCCTCGTCGTCGGACACGCCGTCGGGCATCGGGTGCACGCTCTCCGGGCGGGCCACGACCAGGCTGGAGTGCGTGCCCCAGACGATCGCCAGCTCGGGCTCGATCAGCCGGCCGGCAACCGAGGTCACGGCGACGCGAGCGCCCTCCTCCAGGTCGGGCACGTGGTCGCCTGTCCACTCGACGACACCCGCGCCCTGGTAGCCGGTGATGAGCGGGAATGTGCCGTTGTGCGTGCGGATGCCGCGGAAGATCGAGCCCTCGGTTCCGGCGCTGATGCCGCTGGCACGGATGCGCACCAGCACCTCGTCGGGCCCGGGGTCCTCGTAGGTCACGTCCAGCAGCTCGGCCGTGTCGGCCCGGGTAAAGCAGACGGCCCTCGCGTCGATGGCCATTCGCGGTCCCTCCCGTCGCGGCGGATCGCGCGTCGCCGACTGCTTCGCCGCTGAGGCCCGAGGACCTGCCCCGAGCAGGACTCGCCGCCCTCTCGTCGAACACGGCCCATGCCGCCATTCCGTCACGGGAGGCAGGGGCATGAGCTACGAGCTGCGTACCGGGACCCCGCAGGACTGCCGGGGCATCTTCGAGACGCACCTGGCAGCATTCACCATCGAGTCGGGCTCCGCCAGGTGGGAGCGCGCCCGCCGGCTCGCCTTCGACTGCCCGCACGAACATGTGGTCATGGTCGATGACCGCGGTGGCGTGATCGGCGTCGTGCACATCGGCGATGAGTGGATCCAGGTCGGGCGGTGCGCGGTGCTCAAAGGCGACGTGGGGAGCGTGTCGGTGCGCCCGGAGCTGCAGGGCCAGGGCCTGGGCACGCGCATGATGCGCTGGACGGTCGAACACCTGCGCGGGAGCGGCTACCACCTGTCGCGACTGGGCGGCCTGATGCACTTCTACTCGCGCTTCGGGTACGAGCCCTTCCCGCGCCGCTTCGTAGAGGTCGATCTGCAGAGCGTACGCGGCGGGGGCCGACGGATTCCGGGGAGCGAGATCTATGGCGATCCCGGCGAATGGCCGGGGGAGGTGCGCCCCTACGACGAGGCACGCGACTTCGCGGCGCGGGTGCGGCTGCGCTGCGAGTTCGACGCCGGCCGCTCGGGCGCGCGGCAGGTGTCGCCAGAGGCCGAACCGCCCGAGCATCCGGCACCGCCCGACCCGCAGGCGATGCGTTGGGTCTACGAGCGCGACGGCGCGGTGCTGGGGTACCTGTTCGCGGTTGAGAGCCCGATGGAGGCGCGCGGCGAGGAGACCGTGTTCTCGGTGGCTGAGTTCGCCTGCGATCAGGCCCATCCCGACGCCGCCGGCGCCCTGATGCGGACGCTCCTCTCACGCGTGTCCGAACACGAGCCGGCGCGTGTCACCTCGCGGCTGCCCTTCGACCAGGGGCTGGTCGAGGCCCTGCAGCTCTCCGGCGTCGGCCTCGAGCTGAGTGAGCGGCACCAGGCCGTCGCGGGCAACATGATCCTGGTGCTGGACCTGGCGGCAACGCTGCGGCAGGTGGCGCCGGAGCTGTCCGCCCGGCTCGGCGACAGCCTCGTAGCCGACTGGCAGGGCGCCGTCGAGATCGCCATCCCCAGCCGCGGCGCCTGCCCCGGCGGCGACCCCGCGGCCGTGACCGCCGCTGCCGCCCTGCCCGGCGAAGCCTGCCGGCTGATCATCGCGGCCGGCGAGGTCTCCGTAGATGACGGACCGGGCCCGATCGACCTCCGGGTCGAGATCACGCAGGCGCAGTTCGTGAAGGCGCTGTTCGGCATCGCGGCGCTTACGGAGCTGGCGCCCATCAGACAGATCGACCTGACGCCGACGCAGCGCGGCCTGCTCGACGCGCTGTTCCCACGCACGCAGACCGGCTCGGGGCCATGGGGGTAACGGCAGCAAGCACAGCAAAGGCAGCAACGGAAGCAACGACAGCGACGGCAACGGCAGGCGGCACCGACAGCAACGAGAGCAACGGCGGCAGCGAAAGCGACTCCAACAACGGAGGCAACGACTGCAGGGGCGGGCGACGGGCGACAGGCGCGGGGACGAAGGCCTTGCTCCGGCGGAAGGTGGCGCGCCCCCGAAGCGGGAAACCACATTGGGTGATGCCAGCATGGCCGAGAACGGGTCGCGCGCAACCAATGCCGACCTCGCGGTGGTCTGCCGCCAGTTCGCCACGCTCATGAAGGCGGACATCAACATCCTCGAGATCCTGGAGACGCTGCGCGCCCAGACGACCGACGCATTCCTGCGCGAGGTGCTCGAGCAGGTGCAGCAGGACGTGGAGATGGGCCATACCCTCGCCACCTCCTTCAGCCGCTACCCCAACACCTTCAGCCCCTTCTTCATCACCATGATCCGGGAGGGCGAGCTGGAGGGCGAGCTCGACCGCGCCTTCGACGACCTCGCCGACCACTTCGAGACCAGGCTGGGCGAGACTCCGGATGCGCGCCGCCCCGCGCGCGCGGGCGTCTTCGACTGGGAGGCCGCTGCCGCCGCCTTCCAGTGGATCTTCATCTGGCTCACAGCGCTCGGCGCCGTGTGCGCGCTCGGCTCCGGGCTGATCTGGTACGCCACGGCCCCCGAGGGGGGCGCCGGCATTCCGGGAGACCGCCTGCCGAACATCCTCATCTTCGTCGGCCTCGTCATGGCCCTGGGCGTTCTACTCTTCACGCGCGGGCGGCGCAGGCGATAGCGGTGCCGGTGTCCCGGCTGATCGCCCGCATGCCCGAGCGCGTCCTGGCTCTGGTCGCCGGCACGCTCCTGTTTGCGGTGGCCTTCCCGTGGATGGTCATCCAGCTCGGCGACTGGCTGATGGGTGGCCGGCGACTGTGCACGCCGCGCCGGCTCGAGCTGGCCATCGGCCTGCCGAGCACCATCGGCGGGCTGCTGCTGGCGGGCCGGGCGGTGGTGACACAGGTGCGCATCGGCCGCGGCACGCCGGTGCACGCCGTGCCCACACGCCGGCTCATCACCAGTGGCCCCTACCGCCTGTGCCGCAACCCGATGATGCTCGGCACGACGATCTTCTACCTCGGCATGAGTACTCTCATTCGCTCCCTGGCGGTCGGGCTCTTCTCAATGCTCGCCGCCGGCATCCCCGCCCGGCTCTACCACCACCTCGTCGAGGAGAATGAGCTCGCCGAACGCTTCGGTGAGGAGTACGAGCCGTACCGCCAGCGGACGCCGTTCCTCGTGCCGCGGCCACGGTGGCGCTGAGGGAAGCGGCCGCGGGCGGCCCTGCCACGGCAGCGATAGCGGCTGCCGGGCGGGTGGCCGGCCGCCGTCGAGCGGGAATTGTAGGCGCGGGCCTGTGCCGCGCCTTGGCCAGCACACAGCGACACGAGTGCGCGTAGCGCGACACGAAGGGCAACGGCAGGCGCGGCACAGGTCCGCGCCCTACAACGGCAGCGGGAGGACTTGAGATGGCCGACACACCGGAGAGCAAGGCTCGACTGGCGTTCATCGGCGCGGGCGGCTTCGCCACCGCGTCCATCTACCCGAACATCCACAAGGTCCCGCAGATCGACCTGGTCGCCGTCTGCGACCTCGACCGCGAGAAGGCCGAGCGCAACGCGCGCAACTTCGGCGCGCGCGAGGTCTACGCGGACATGGAGAGGATGCTGGACGAGCAGGAGCCCGACGGGGTGTTCGTCATCGGCCCGGCGCCGATGCAGTACGAGGTGGCGCCGGCTGTGCTGCGCCGGGGCATCCCCGTCTACGTCGAGAAGCCCTCGGCCAACACCTCAGAGCAGGCCCGGGAGCTGGCCGAGCTGGCCGAGGAGCACGGCACCTGGGGCCAGTGCGGCTTCATGAAGCGCTTCTGCTGGGCCTACCGCATGGCCAAGGAGATCACACAGCGCGAGGAGTTCGGCGGCCTGAACATGGTGACGTGCCACTTCGGCCAGGGCCCCTATCCACAGCTCTGGGGGATGGATTCGGCGAAGCGCTCGATGCTGGTGGGCCAGCTCTGCCACATCTTCGACCTCACGCGGTTCTTCGGCGGAGACGTCGCCAGCCTGTCGGCCCTCTACCGCGAGGTGACAGAGAACCAGTTCGCCTTCCTCGTCAACCTCACGTTCAAGTCGGGCGCCATCGGCCACCTCGACCTCAACGGGCTGGAGACGAAAACCGGCTTCCGCGACATCCGCGAGTGGGTGAAGCTGGTGGGCTTCGAGTCGCACATCATCGTGGAGGACATGCAGCGGGTGAGGTGGCAGCCGCCGGATGAGTGGAGCGAGCTGATCCCGCGCACCGGCCCCTACCAGCTCAGCTACGCCCCGGCGTGGACGGGCATCGCCGACTCGAAGGCCAACTTCGGCTACCTGGGCGAGGTCGAGCACTTCGCGCTGCGCTGCATCGGCCAGGTCGAGGGCGGGCCGGACCTGTGGGACAGCTACGAGTCGCTGCGCCTGGGCGAGGCCGTGTACGAAGCGACCGAAAGTGGGGAGAGGGTGGAGCTGTAGGCACGCGGCGCATCCGCCGGACGTGAACCAACCCCACTCGTGCCCTGACGGCGAGCGGGGTCGGCGCCGTTGTGCGTCTCGGCGCGGTCGGGCTACCGTCCCCCACGCCGGCCGGGCGGAGTGCGCGGGCCGCGCGTCAGCGCGCTCTTCGAGGCCTGGTCGGTGCCTCCGTAGGCACCCATGTTGAGGCGTCCCCCGTTGGGCGCCGGCTCGTCGCCGACACCGGCGGACGGGTCTCCCGCGTCGATGCAGGGGCTGGTCACGTCATCGTTCAGCCACGAGCCGCGCTGCCAGCGCCCCGCCTGCGACTTGAGGTGGTAGTCGCTGTGGTCGGGGTCGGCGAAGAGCGGGTCGGCCGAGATGTTGCCATCGGTGCCGGTCGGGTCGTCCATGCCGCTGAAGAGCGGGCCCACGCCGAAGACGCAGGTGTGACGCACCGTCGGAGTCCCGCCCGCGCACCCGATGGCGCTCGCACCCGCGTTGAGCGCGATGATGCAGTCCTCGATCGTCGGCTGGGAGTCGAGGCTGGCGATGCCCGCGCCGAAGCCGGCGCTGTTGCGGGCGATGGTGTTGCCGAGAATCAGCGGCTCGGCGCCGTTGGTGCAGCGCACGCCGCCGCCCTGGCCCGAGCCACCGTTGCCGTGGATGACGTTGCGCGTCACTCGCACCCGCGCCTCGCTGGTGGGCGTTATGGGCTCCGGTGCGACGCCGTTGACCACGACGCCGCAATCGGAGTTGTTCAGGATGGAGGAGTGGGCGAGCTGGCCGCCGCAGTACCAGAACTCGATCCCGACGCCCTCGTTGTCGCGGATGATGCAGTGCCCGGTGGCGCCGATCGAGTTGGGCTTGCGCCTCACGCCCGTGCAGGAGTTCCCCGCGATGATGCACCGGTAGATGCCGACGCGCGCGCGGTCATCGACGCAGACCGCGCCCTCGCCTGCGCTCGCACCGGTGATCGTCAGGCCCTTGATGAAGCTGTAGGCCGTGCCCCCTGCCCTTTCGAAGGTCACCACAGGGGCGCTTGAACCGGCCGGCGGGCGCAGGATCGTCTTCGCCGAGACCGCCGACGACTCGGGGTCCTCGCCTCGCAGCACGATCGCCCGGTTGACCACAACGCATTCCTCATACGTGCCCGGCGCGATCACCACTTCGTGCGTGAATCCGCCAGCGGGAGCGTGGTCGATCGCCTCCTGGATGGTCGGGTAGTCGGCCGGCACCATCAGTGTCACGGGCTCGGCCCATGCGGCCGCAGCGCACGTCAGCACGGCCGCGCCCACCGCCATGGTCGAGAGAGACCTCATCGCCCTGACTCCCTGTCTGCTCATTGCTCCGCACGTCCATCGCGTGCGCGCCTCGCGGCTATGCGGTGGCCGCCCGCTCCCCCGCGGCCACCGCGTTCCTGCACCTGGTAGTCAGATAGCCAGTGACCGACTGCCTCTTCCTCGCTCCATCATGTCCTGCCGCGCGACCGTATTGCCGGCAACCGGCGGCCGGTGAGCCTGTGTATAGTCTTCGCCGCTGGAAGCATAAAGGTTACGTTCGCCTCAATATCGTCTTCTCCTGCGCGATGCAGGTGCAATCCGCGCTCCCGCCGAAGCTCCGCCTACGTGTCACTGCCGTCCGCGAGGTGATTCTCATGCCGAAGGCCGGAGCCGCGCTCACAGCCGCTCTGCTCTCCCTATGCCTCACGGCGGCGGCCCAGATCGACCACGCCGGACCGCCACAGAAGAAACTGCTGGAGTACGGCTGGGATGTGCCGCAGCCGGACTTCGTGGCCGAGCACATCCGCGAGATGGAGCGGCGGCCCTTCGACGGCCTGCTCATGCGCGTGAGTGGGCTGGGGCAGGTCTTCAACCCCGTTCGTCACACCCGCGAGGAGTACGCCGAGCAGTTCGACGCCCTCGAGCGCATCGAGTGGCAGAAGTTCACCGACAACTTCCTGATGATGTACGCGGCCTCGAAGATGGACTGGTTCTCCGATGAGCACTGGGCGATCATCACCGGCAACGTGCGGCTGCTCGCCGGCGGCGCGCGCAGCGCCGGCTGCGTCGGCCTGTGCTTCGACTGCGAGCCCTACGGCGACAACCCCTGGCACTACCCCTCGCAGCCGCACGCGGACGAGAAGAGCTTCGCCGAGTTCCAGGCCAAGGTGCGCGAGCGCGGCGCGCAGTTCATCGACGCGATTGAGGCGGAGATGGAGGCGCCGGTGATCCACACGTTCTTCCTGACCACCCTCGGCGGCGTGATGAACGCCGCGCGCGCCGAGAGCGCCGAGGAGCGCGATGAGGTGCTGCGCGACTACTCCTACGGCCTCTACCCGGCGTTCGTCAACGGCATGCTCGACGCCATGGACCCCGGCACGCTGCTCACCGACGGCAACGAGCCGGCGTACTACTACCACGACTCGCGCCAGTATCTGGACATCTACCACTACATCAAGCAGGGAGCGCTGGGGGGGATCGCGCCGGAGAACCACGCGAAGTACCGCGGGCAGGTGCTCGTGGCGCAGGCGCTCTACGTCGATCACCTCTTCGGCCTGCGCACGCGCAAGGTCGAGGGGCACTACCTCGACCCCGAGGAGCGTGCGCAGTGGTTCGAGCACAATGTCTACTGGGCGCTGAAGTCGTCGGACCGCTACGTGTGGCTCTACTCGGAGAAGATGAACTGGTGGACAGATACGGACATCCCGCCGGGCCTGCCCGAGGCGGTGCGCTCCGCGCGCGAGAAGCTCGACGCGGGCCAGCCGATGACCATCGACGCGGACGCAATCTGGCAGAAGGCCCGCGAGCGGAGGCAGGCGGAGATACAGGCGCAACTGGAGCGGCGGACGGCGACGGTGAAGCGGCTGCCCGATGTCCTCGCCGGGAGCTTCACCGGCAACACGAATGTGCCGCCGGTGATCGACGGCCACCGCGACGACCTCGGCTGGCAGATGGCGACCGAGCTGGAGCCGTTCCTCGCCACCTTCTCGGCCACCGAGGAGGTGCAGGGCGCCACGCTGGCGCACGTGGCGTACGACGATGAGGCGCTCTACGTGGCGGTGCGCTGCCAGGAGCCGCATATGGACCGGCTGGAGCTGGTGGGCGGGAAGCGCGACGACAACGTGTGGCTCGGCGACAGCGTTGACCTCTTCATCCAGCGGGAGAAGGGCGAGCCCTTCTACCACGTGATCGTCAACCCCGCGAACGTGGTCTGGGACGCGGTACATACCAGTGAGGCCGGCGACACATCCTGGGACCCGCCCGTCGAGACCGCGACGCTGATGGGCGACGAGTTCTGGAACCTCGAGATCAGGCTGCCGTGGGCCGCGATGGGCTGGGACGCGCCCCAGCGCGGAGAGACGCTCCGCGCGAACATCTGCCGCCAACGCCGGCCGCAGAAGGAGCTCTCCTCATGGTCGCAGTGCGTCACGGGCTTCGTGGAGCCGGGGTCGTTCGGCACGTGGGAATTCTGAGCGCACGGGAGGTCCGGCCATGGGGAGTTACGCGAACAGCCTGCATGTGAGAGCGGACGATGCCACGGCCGTGGTGGCGGGCGTCCGCGCCATCCTCCGAGAGCAGGGCTACAGGCCGAGCGACGAGGCGCCGGATCCCGATGACGCGTTCGGCATGGGTGGGCCACTGCGCGCGGTGCATGTGTCCCAGGAGCGCCAGGGCTGGGTGTCGCTGCTCGACAGCGACATGGTGAACTGCCAGGATGTCGCGGTGGAGCTGTCAGGCCGTCTCGATACCTGGGCGCTTTCCGTGTTCGTGAACGACAGCGACTTGTGGCACTACCTGCTCTACGCGTCCGGGGACCTGGCCGATGAGTTCGGCTCGATGAACGAGGCGGACTACCGGGCCTACTTCGAGGATGACATGGCCGACGAACTCGGCGCGATGCTCCACGGCGGCGACGTGGAGGGCATGCAGGAGAGAGTGCTGGCGCACATGCAGGAGTTTCAGCAGCGCCTGGCCGAGCTGATGCCGGAGGAGATGCGCGACATCCATGAGAAATTGCAGAACGAAGAGCCGGCGGACGCGGCGGACGTCGAACGATACATGGCCTGGGCGCAGTCGCAGATGCCGCAGATCATGGGCCGGGTCGCTGAGCTGATGTCCGAGATGTTCCCCGGGCTCACGAGGGAGACGCCACCGGCGGATACCGCCTTCCCGGACGAGCCCCAGCCGGTGGACGAGGACGAGCTTCGGGAGCATCTCGCCCATCTGCGGCCGCTCCTGGTGCCCGGCGTCGAGGACGGGCAGGTGATCGAGGCGCTGAGCGCTCAGTCCGTGTTCGCCGAGGACGACCTGCGGGGCTTCCTGCCACTGCTGGGCATCGCGCCCATCTACGCCGATCTGAGCTACCGCTACCTGCCGGAGTTCAGCGAGGATGAGCTGGCCGGCGGGGGCGTCCACCTCGACACCCACCTGACCTTCAGGGGGGCGGCGAGGGGGCCGGACCTCAAGCTGATCTGAGCGCGGCAGGAGGGCGATACGACGGCATGTCTCGGGGTCTTCTTCGCCCTGACTGACGATGAGGCCGAGGAGGTCAGAAGCCACTCGCCCGCCCGCTACGGGCGCATAATCGTGACGCCACCGAACATGAGTCTGAACGGGAAGTCGTCCTCCTCGATGAGGAGGTAGAAGTTGGCCCGGCGGAGCGACTGCCAGGCGAATCCTTCGCTGGGCTCAATCGAGCACGTGAAGACAACGCCACTCCCGTCGGCGAGGGGCATCCACGTGGAGCCGGTCAACCCGAGCACTTCCTCGATGGTCACCATGTCAAGGAACCGCGCACTGACGTCCTGGCGGCCATCCACCGCCCCGCGGTACGGTCGGAGGTACACTGTGATCAGGTAGGTGCCGGGCTCGGCGGGCAGGTCCGGCGGCTCGGGCCGAAGAGGCCCCTGGATCACGGTCAACGCAGTGCGCCTATCGACCTTCTTCCCGTCGATGGTCTTCGTGCGCAGCGTCTCGGGCGCGACGCCGGTGCCGGCCAGCACGTTGCTCAGCATCCCGCGGCCATTCGGCGAGGCGAGGACCGACTCGATGAGCCGAGCACGCTGCACCGGCGCCGTCACGGCCTCGACGATCGGCATGTCCGCCTCCTCGATCTCCGGGGGCGACCAGGCGGCGACTGCGGCCTCCGCTTCAGGCACCTGCGGCTCCGCGAGATCGGCACATCCCACCACCGACACGAGCAGCATTGCAGCCAGCACAAGCATCATCTCCGGCCCGCCTCCCACGTGAACCGCGCTATCCCCGCGGCCGGAGCGCATCCGCGCGCGAGCAGTGACAGGTCACTGCGCCGCCGGCATGTGCCGCACAGGCAGCCTGTGCGCGCCCGCCATGACCGCCTGAAGGTCGTGGGCGAGGAAGTAGATGTTCTGCCCATGCTTGTTGACGGAGCCGTCGTCGTACTTGCGGTAGCTCCAGCCGTCGCTGACGAGCGTGAAGCCGTCGGTGCAGGCCACCCCACGGGCGTCGTTGACGTAGGCGCCGATCCACTCGATTGCGCGTGGGCGCCCGTCGCGGGGGTCCACCCTCAGCAGGTAGTTCGTCGGCTGAGGAGCGTCCCGATCGCCGGAGGGGTAGGCTGTGACCGAGACGACGATGCAACTGCCGTCGAAGCCGACACCGGCCAGGTGCAGCCGCCGGCCATCGAAGAGGTACTCGACCGGCCAGCCGGGAAGCACCGTGACGTCTGAGAGGCGCGCCGCCTTGAGCCCGAGGCGTTCCTGCTCAGGCAGGTAGATCGTGTCATCTCCCACGATGGTGATGCCCTCGGCCGCGTGATCGGGGTCGGGCATGGGGAGGTGGCGGATGAACTTGCCGAAGCCCTCGGGGCCGGAGGTCACCGCCGCCCCATTCGCGCCCTTGTCTCCACCGTCGTCGAGGACCAGCAGACTGCCGTCGGGGAGGATCGTCAGCCCCTCGGGGCCGGTGAAGCTCAGGTCGGTCCCGGCGAACGGATTGGTGGAGACCGTCGCCAGGTGCGCGCCCGTGAAGCGGTCGAGACAGTGCACGTACCCCGGCGGGGAACCGGTGTCGTCACCAACGTAGATGCATGAACCATCGACCGCCAGCCCCTCGGCATCGCCCACGATCGCGCCGTCAAACCCCGGTTGCACATTCACCACGGCGGCCAGCGTGGGGATCGCGGGAATCAGCGTCACCGGCTGCGGCTCCCCGCCCGCCGGCGTCCAGGTCACCACGACCCGCTTCGGGGCCTCCCCGGCCTCAGCCATGATCGGCCGCAGGTTCGGGGCCACCGCCTCCTCCAGGGGCCGCGCGAACGTGTTCGCGCACAGGAACACGGTCGCGTGTGGCGCCTCCCTTGAGGTCTCCTCGTTGCGCTCTCCCTCGGGAGTGCGCAGGTCCACGCAGCCCAGGTCCCATCGTCCGGCGCCTCCGAAGCTGCAGTCGCTCACGGCAACGATGTTGTCCCGCGGATCAGACACGGGCGTGTTTATCAGTTCCAGGTTATCCTCGGGGTTGCCACTGAAGCTGCAGCCCGACAGCACAACCATGGTCTTCTGGGCCAGCCGCACCTCGATGCCATCGTCCCCGTTGTCCACGAACCGGCAGTTCGCGCACAGGAAGCCGGCGTCGCCGTCGTAGTCGAGACCGTCGTCGGTGTTGTCGTGGAAGTCACAGTTGAGCGCCTGTCCCTGCGTGCTCTCCAGGTCCACGCCATCGCGGCAGCGAGTCACCTCACAGTCGCGCATGAAGAGCCGCGTCTGGAACCGGCCCTCGAATCCGACGCCATCCGAGCTGATCTCGGTCAGCCGCACCCTCTCGAGCCGCAGCGTGACATCCTCGCCCATGACAATGCCATCGTGCCCCGGCCCGATGGTCAGATCGCTGACGGTCAGGTCGGCGTTGCCGAGGATGACGATGTCCTCGTCCGCCGTCCCGCATCTGATGACCGTGGCATCCATGCCGGCGCCGACGATTGTCAGCGGCGTGTCCACGACGACCTTGCCCTCGAACCTGCCCTCACCGACCTTGATGGTGTCACCCGCGCGGGCGCTGTGCACGGCGGCCGCGAGCGTGGGGACGTCACCGGGCACGTCGATGGTCGCGGCAATGCAGACGCAGGGGAAAGCCAGAGGCACCAGCAGTGAGAAAAGGACCAACCATGTGCGCATAGGGCCACTCTCCTTCGAGGCGAACCGCGGTCGCCGCGTTCCGACGATAGCAGGGCCGAACAACGCGCGGGCGGAGATGCCCGCGCCAGTGAGGGCAGTGGCACGCCGCCCTACCCACCGATGCGCTCCACCTTCTCGCCCAGCACCTCGCTGATCGGGTCGCCGTCACGCGCGGAGAGGCCGACGTGCAGGTGCTGGCGCCAGCCCTCCGCGTAGCGCACCGCCGAGTCGCTCATGTCTGCGACCTGCTCGGCCATCTCCTTCATGGCGTCGATGTAGGCGTCCTTGCCCTGCGAGACGTCCAGCCAGTCCTTCTGGGACCTGTGCTCGCGGAGCATGGCCTCCTTGGCGTCCATCTTCTCGGTCACGTCCACGAGGAGGGAGGGCACGATCGGGTTGCGCATCGGGTCGAGGTTGCCCAGCGGCTGGGCGTGGTAGATGTAAACGTCCTGGAAGGTCGGGACCTCGCGCGGGATGCTCTGCCAGTTGCGCATGCCCCGGCAGAAGCAGGCGCTGACCATCAGCCGGCTGGTGTTCATGTGGTCTTCCATGTAGTCCTGCGGCGAGTGGGTGAGGACGATGTTGGGCCTGATCTGGCGCACGCGCGCGGTGACGCGGCGCAGCAGCTCGTCCTCGTAGTAGATCTCGATGTCGTTGACGAGCCCGCGGTGGTACTCCGCGCCGATGATGGCGGCGGCGTTGCGGGCCTCGCGGCCCCGGATGCGGATGATCTCCTCATGCGTGTGCTCGGCGGTCCCGCAGTTGCCGTTGCCGACCGTCATCACGTGCAGCTCATAGCCGGCGCCGCCGAGCAGCGCCAGCGTGCCGGCCATCAGGAACTCGACGTCGTCGGGATGAGCGCCTACCGCGAGGGCGACCTTCTCCTCGGACATGGCTATCGTCTCCAGCTCAGGTCGATGGATGCGACGCCGGGGGTATTCGCGCGGGGCGACGCCGTCTCCTCCCCGACAACGGCGAGGGCAACGGCTTCGTACAGGATGGGCAGGATGAAGGCAAAGGCAGAGGTGTACGGCGACGGCGGGTGTCGTTGGAGAGGCCGGCCCCCGTGCCGGCCTGTGTCCTTGGCGTTGCCCGGCCGTCGAGGAGGGGCGAGGTTCCTTGCTCGCCGGGTCGTTGCCGTGCCGTGGTGGCGATGGAGGAGCGTCGCCGCCGGGGACGAATACCACCGACCAGGATGCGGCAAACCCGTTGGAAGTCCGAGCGCCCCGGCCGGACGCCGTTGTGGAAGGGATGGGCAGACCGATGCAGATCGGCTTCGCCACCGCCAACATCACCCCCAGCTACGGGATGGAGGTCCCGGGCGGGATGAGCAAGCGCTTCACCAAGGGCGTTCACGACGAGCTGCTCATGTCCGCGGCGGTCTTCGACGACGGCGAGAGCACCGTCGCGCTCGTGGGAGTGGACGCGCTCTCGATCAAACACTCGATGTGCGAGCGGGCGCGGGAGATCATCCACGAGGCCACGCAGATCCCGCCCGAGCATGTCATGTTCGGCGCCTCGCACACCCACGCGGGCGGCCCGGCCAGCGACCTCTTCGACTCGGAGTCGGACCCCGAGTACCTGCGGCACATGTCGCGCCAGGCCGCCACGGCGGTCATCGACGCGAACCGCACAAAGCAGGAGCTGCTGCTCGGCGTGGGCGTGGGCGAGGTCGCGGGCGTGGCGCATCCGCGGCGTTGGATCATGAAGGACGGGACCCAGCGCTCGCACCCGCGCGCCGACCAGCCGGAAATGGACCATCCACAGGGCGAGCTGGACGAGTCGTGCAACGTCATCGGCGTGGCCGACGCGGACGGCGGCCTGCGCGGCTGCGTCGTCAACTTCACCTGCCACGGCACCACCGGCTGGGGCGCGGGCTACGCGTCGGCGGACTGGATCGGCTATATGCGCCGGTGCCTGCAGCGGGCCTTCGGCGAGGACTTCGGCGTAGTCTTCCTGCAGGGCGCATGCGGCGACGTCACGCAGGTCGACAACACCGCCGACGAGGACTACGTGCAGTCCGGGCCGATCGCCGCGCGGCGTGTGGGCGGCTCGGTGGCGGGCGAGGCGATGAAGCTGCTGTCGCAGATGCGGTTCGAGGAGCAGATGGCGGTGGCGGGCACACGGGTGAGCATCGAGCTGGAGCCGCGCCGGCCCACCGAGGAGCAGCTTGCGTGGGCTCGCGAGCACGCCGGCGGCGATGAGCGCAACACCGACCGCTGGGGCACGGACGGGATCTGGTCGCGCGAGTGGCTGAACCTGGCGGCCATGAACGAGGAGGAGCCGTTGGTCCCCTGCGAGCTGCAGGTGATCGGCATCGGCGACACCGCGTTTGCCGGCAATCCCGGCGAGTTCTTCTGCTCGCTGGGCATGGACATCAAGCGCGGCAGCCCGTTCGCCAACACCTTCGTGGTGGAGCTGGCGAACGGTTGCGTGGGCTACGTGCCAACCGAGGACGCGTACGAGGGCGGCTACGAGTCGCAGATGGCGCCGTCGAGCAAGCTGGTGCCAGGCTCGGGCGAGCAGATCGTGGCGGCGACGATCGAGCTGCTGAATGAGCTGAACCGATAGCCACCAGCGGCGGCTCACGGCGGCTGTGGGGTCGCCGTGTGCCGTCGCCGTCGGAGGGGCCGCCTGAGCGTCCGGTCGAGCGTCGGCGAGACCGGAAGCGAAGTCGGCCCGCGTGCCAGCGCGAGCAGTTCGCGCGGAACGACGCACGACCACCCCCTGCTCGGAGCGTCCTCCTCAGCCCTCCAGCGGCGCGTAGAGGTCGGCGTAGCGGTCGCGCGGGCCGCGCAGGAGGTAGTCGCGGCCGAGGCTGAAGGTCGGCGGCAGGTCGCCCGCGCGCGCCATCTGCCGCTGCAGCATCGCGTCCACGAAGGCCTCGCGCTCGGCCATCAGCGCGCGGTGGGCCGCCAGATTCGCGTCCGTCTTCTCCTCCTGCCAGCGCGCCAGCCTGCGGTAGCATTCCGTGGTGATGCGCAGGTAGTCGAAGCCGTCGCGGAAGTACTCGATGCGCGCGCGCACATCGTCCGAGTCGGCCTGTGCCTCCGCCTCGTCGAGCAGCTCGGCGCAGCGATGGAGCCAGCCTTCGGTGAAGCAGTGCAGATACCACTCCGAGGTCGGGCGGCGTTCGCCGTGGAACGGCTCGCCCATCACCGGCTCGAAGTGGCCCAGCTCGCGGTAGCGGTCCGACGCCTCGAAGAGCGTCTCGAAGTACTCGCGCATCATCCCGGCCGCCTGCCCGAAGAGCCCGTCGCAGAACTCGCCGAACAGCTCCTGCTCATCCAGCGTCGGGTCGCGCTGCAGCCGGGAGTAGACGTAGTAGCCGGGCGCCTCGGTGGACCAGCACTCGCCGCCCCCGCAGAGGTAGAAGGCCTCCACCCCCGCATCGACCATGCGCCGGACCTCCGAGGCCACGTACTGGTGCGAACTCTTCGGCCCGAAGGCGATGCGCTGGTAGAGGCCCCACCAGTAGACATAGGCCGTGAAGCGCTCGTGCCAGGCCGTCCAGCGGTCGATGAGCGACGGCGGGCTGTGCGTGAACTCGACGACGACGTTGTCGCCGAAACGCTCGACGGCGTCGGGCACCTCGCCGGTCGGGCCGTAGGAGATGATGAGCACCTTCCGGTCGGGGTGGCTCGCGGCGATCTCGCGCGCCAGCCAGTCATGGAAGAGGTGGATGCGGTCGGCGGGCACGCCCGGCACCCACCAGCCGACGTCCTCACGGTAGTCGTCCAGCGCCTCGCAGCGGTCGCAGCGACAGCGCTGCCAGCCGTCCGTCTGCCCCAGCTCCACCCACTCGAAGCCGGTGTCGAAGATGGCGCGAAGCTGGGCGAGCGCGGCCGCGCGCATCTCGGGGTTGGTCACGCACAGGTGGTTGCCCTCGCGCCGCCGCCGGCCATCGATCAGCGAGAACCACTCGGGGTGCTCGTCGAAGTGCTCCTGCTCGGGGATCAGCGCGTACCACAGGTGCCCGCCGCGGTGGCGGATGAAGACGCTGGAGCCCAGCAGGTGCCTGCGGCACCACTGGTCATCCCGCGACAGCGAGCCCAGCGAGTACGTTCGCCACGGGCGCTCGCGCAGGTCCATGGGCGGGATCTGTAGCGTCGGCCGCTCGGGCACGATCTCCCCCAGGCGCCCGGGCATCAGCCAGCGCACGCCGCAGTGATCCTGGAGGAAGGCATGGACGGCGTTGGAGGTGCCGCGCTTGCTGCGCATCGGGTCGCCCGCATTGCCCGGGTCGTCGCCGAGAAGCGCGTCGTGGCCCAGCAGCACCAGGCGGCCGCTCCCGGCGCGGATCAGGTACTCGTCGCCGGCCAGGTCGTCGGGCAGGTCCAGCTCGCGGGTGAGGGCGCTCTCCCCCACCAGCACCAGGCTGCCCTGAGGCGGGGAGCTGTCGCAGGCCAGCGGGAGCCGGGCCCCCGTGATGCGCGCGAGCACCCGGCGCAGCTCCAGCGCGGGCTCAAGCTGCAGCGGGGAGGCATCCTCGGCCACGACGATCGTCGCGCCCGGAACGCCATCGCGCGCCAGGACGACTCCGCCGCCGGCCGCGTCGAACTCCTGCACCCTGATGGCCGCGGGCTCCATCCCCCGCGCGTGCTGCAACTCGGCCTCAAGCTCGTCCGGCGCGAGGGCGCGGTCGGAGATGCACAGCTCGTCGAGCACCCCACCCAGTGACCACTTGTACCCGGGCATGTAGGTGCCGATCAGCAGCGGCGAGTCATCGCGCCACAACCGCGCGGCCTCGATCTGCTCACCGGCGGCCACCTCGCCATCGACGACGATCGCCAGCTCACCGTCCCCAAAGGTGAAGGCGAGATGGTGCCAGCCGTCATCGAGTGCGGGCGCCTTGACGGCGTGTTGCTCCCCCGCCGCATCGACCACGGAGAAGTTGAGACCGCCCTCCTGGAAGGCGTATGCGGTGAAGCGGTCGCCAGGGCGGCCCTTGCGGAAGAAGATCTGGACCTTCGAGCTCTCCCGATACCACCAGAGCTGCACGGTGAAGTGATCGCCGAACAGGGAATCGGGCTCGACGCCGACCGTCAGATACTCGTTGGACTCGGCGCCACCGAAGCGCAGACCCCCGCCCACGCGGCCATTGGCCCACTCCGCGCCGAGAATCAGCGCATCGTTGCCGGCCGGCGCGTGGTCATACGCCATCAGGCCGGCGCCCTCATCGAGGGGCCAGTAGCCGACCACCTCGCCGGGCGCCGGGGCCGCACGCAGCATGAGCACGCAGATGAGGACGGTCGCGCACAGCAGGCTCTCTCCGCGGAGCATGGCTCTCTCCCCCAACTCGGCCGCGGGCCCGCAGGTGCGTGGGCGCGCGGCAGCGAAATTGCGTCGGCGCGGTCATCGAACGCGATGGGTGAGAAATTCGAGACGCGGCGGGCAATGCCCTCCGAGGGTCTCACGCCCGCACGCAGAGGGACAGGGTCCGGAGGTCGAAGCCACCGTTACTCACGTGCCTATTGCCGCCTGCCCATGCCCGCCGGCGCGAGGGGATCGGCAGCAGCGCGAAGGGAGCACACACCCATGCAGATCGGATTCAGCGCAGCCAACATCACCCCCAGCTACGGGATGGAGAAGCCCGGAGGGACGGGGAAGTCATACATCCAGGGCGTGCACGACGACTGCCTCGCCAGCGCCGCCTACATCGGCGACGGGGACAGCGCCATCGCTATCGTGGGGCTGGACACGCTCTCGGTCCCGCACTCGGTGTGCGATGCCGCGCGGGAGATCATACTGGAGGCTATCGCACTGCCGCCGGAGCGGGTAATGTTCGGCGCGTCACACACCCACACCAGCGGTCCCATCGCGGCCGGGTTCATCTCCGAGATCGACGACAGCTACGCGCGCCACGTCGCGCGCCAGTCGGCCACCGCGGTGATTGACGCACACCGGAAGGCCGAGGAGCTGATGATCGGCGTGGGGACGGGCGAGGCGGTCGGCGTCGCGCACCCGCGCCGGTGGTATCTCACCGACGGGCGTATGGTCAGCCATCCGCGCAGCCAGTTCAAGGACCTGATGGACCGGCCGCACTGCGAGCAGGACCAGACGGTCGGCGTGGTGGGCGCCTCGGACGCCGACGGGAACCTGCGCGGCTGCATCGTGAACTTCGCCTGCCACGGCACCACGGGCCTGGGCGCGGGTGGCCTGGCCTCATCCGATTGGATCCACTTCCTGCGCGAGGGGCTCAAGGGCGTCTTCGGCGAGGACTTCGGCGTGGTCTTCGTCAACGGCGCCTGCGGCGACATCACCCAGGTGGACAACACCGCCGACCCGGACTACGTGCAGTCCGGCCCGATCGCGGCTCGCCGTGTGGGGATGACCATCGCGGGCGAGGCGCTGAAGGTGTTGATGCAGATGGAGTTCGCCGACCACGCTGCGGTGCAGGCTGCGCGCACGGTCATCAAGCTGCAGCCGCGCGAGATCACCGACGAGATGCTCGAGTGGGCTGAGCAGCACCTGGAGAGCGACGAGGTGGTCGAGGGGCGCTGGTTCCCCGACCGCACCTGGGCGCGCGAGTGGATCGAGCTGGACAAGATGAACCGCGAGGAGCCGGAGATACCCGCCGAGTTGCAGGCGCTGACGGTCGGCGAGGCGGCGTTCGTCTCCAACCCGGGCGAGTACTTCTCCAAGCTCGCCATGGACATCAAGCGCGGCAGCAAGTTCGACCCGACCTTCGTGGTCGCGCTGGCCAACGGCTGCGTCGGCTACGTGCCGACCGAGGACTCCTACGCCGACACCTACCTGCCGGCGGAGGGCGAGCGGTTCACGGGCGGCTACGAGACGACGCCGGCGCGCTCGTCGAAGGTCGCCCCGGGCTCGGGGGAGCAGATCGCGGCGGCCTGCATCGAGCTGGTGAACTCGCTGGCGTAGAAAGGCGGGGCGGGCAAGGAAGCCCGCCCCGCCTGGACGGCTGAACCTTCAGCCGCCCGTGGGCAGGTTCAGCCGCGCCTGCCCGGCGGTGCTCATGTCCCATGTGTGCGGGCCGGTGAGGGCGGCGCTCGCGATTGAGGGCCAGACCACCTCGTCCCCCACGCCGTAGTCGAACACCTCGAACCACGTGCCCTCGGGGAAGTCGGCGGCGAGCTTCTGGGCCGTCGCGTCCGGGTGGACCTCAGGGTCGATGAGCGCAAACGCGCCGTTGCGCACCTCGTTGATGCGGTACTCGGCGGAGCCATCTGCGTTCCGGATACGCGCGCCCTCGTAGTAGCCGAAGCGGTGCAACACGAAGGGCGTGTCGGTCAGCACCCGGTGGTCGGCTACGCCCGTGACGTGCCCGGTGCCGATGCGCGAGTCCGTGGCGAGGGACAGCCTGACGCCATCATCGAGGCGCTCGGCTCCCAGCACCTCACAGGCGACGCGCCGCGCGTCGTTCGCGACGAAGATCACGCGCCCAACCATGGCCTCGGGGGCCGGCGGCGGCGGCGAGATGGTGATCGTGTGCGCGTCGTGGTCTACGGCCGTGACCTTACCCCGGTACTCGGCCACGTCGGTCTCGATCCCCACGCCGCCCCTCTCCAGCACCGTCCCACCCACCAGCGAGATCGCGACCGGCTTGCCCTCGCGCTCGCGGACGAGCCCGACGCGTCCGGCGAAGCGCAGGCCGTCCGGGGTGGTGCGCTCCACGCTCGGGTCGGCCGACCAGAGGATCGTGTCCACGCGGCCGTCAGCCAGCTCCACGCGGCAGGCGCCCGCGCTGAAGCCGGCCTCGTCGTCGCCGGACAGCTCCAGGGGCGTGGCGCTGCGGATGATCGGCTCGCCCTCGTAGGGCTCGAGAATCGCGAGCACCTGTGTGCGTGGGGCCTCGCCAACCTCCACCGCGCCGGGGTTGTGCATCATGATCCACTTCATCTCGTAGGGTGAGCCGCCGGAGGCGGCCCTGCCGTCCGTGATGGCGACCTCGAGCGGCTCGCCGGTGCCGGTCCGCGCCTGCAGGATATGCTGCCGCAGGTGAAGGCCGTCGCCGGTCGCGATAGCCCAGTCGCCGCGCCAGGGCCTCTCCGCGACGCCCCTGTGCACGTTGTAGAGGTGCGGGAATGTGAAGTTGACGCCCCGCCAGCCGTAGGTGGCATGCAGCGAGCAGCCGTTCGCCTGCATCCACGCCTCATCGGCGTAGGCCACGTCCGGCCCGGCCAGCGTCCCGCCCTGCTGGGCGGCCAGCTCGATGCCCTCGGCCGCGTACTCTCCCTCCTGGCAGTGGAAGGCCCACCAGTGCTCCTCGCCGCCCGAGATGCGGTAGAAGTCGATGCAGTAGAACTGCGTGGGCGAGACGTCCACCAGCGCAAGCATCCGCCGCTGCCAGTAGTCGGGCATCGGCTCGGCGCGCGTACCGTCGTCCGCGAACTCGAAGTGCGCATGGGAGCGGGCCTCGGCGACGTGCGCCGGCCCGGCGTCGGCAAGGAGCTGCGCGCTGGCGACCTGGCTCAGGTAGGGACCGAACTGCCGCGCCAGGTGGTGGCTGGACCACAGCGACTCCCACTGGCCCCAGTTCCGCGGGTAGCCCATGTGCGAGAGGATCTGGCCGCGGAAGGCGTCCAGGCCGATGTCCATGATGTCGTCCTGGGTGTGTGAGCGAGCGCGGCCGTAGCGCAGCCAGAGGGCGCGCTTGTCCCCGCCGCTACCGCCGCGCAGGATGGCGATCCCGTAGCCGTCGTGCAGGGAGCTCGCGTCGTTCCAGTCGTCCGGCCACTTCGCCGCCTCCGCCTCGATCTCGTCCCGGGTGAACTCGAAGCCGGGGGAGGGCGACCACCTCGGATGGTTCGCCAGCGCCCAGGCGAACTTGGGCTCCTCGAATACCCGGTAGGCGTGCTCAAACGCCTCCAGGCTGGCCGAGTGGAAGGTGGTGCGCGGCAGCTCGCCGTATCGGGGATAACTGCCGGTGTCGCCAATCTCCGGGAAGGAGCGGTCGATGGTGACGGTGTCCATGCAGAAGTCGAAGACGTTGCGGTAGCGGCGGCTCTGCGTGAGGTCGGGATACTTCTCGCGCGGGTAGACCTCGGGCCGCAGCTCGCGGAGGTGCTCGATCGACTCGATGATCGGCCCCAGAGCGGTGACGTGCATGCTGTTGTATCCGCCGGTGGACTCGTAGGGCGCGCCGTCGCGGAAGAAGGTGTTGGGCACGAAGACGCGCATCTTGCCCTCGGCGTCGTAGAGCCAGTCCATGAACTCGTCGCCGCGCTCGTAGTTGAGCACCTCCGCCATGCGCACCAGCCCGCGCTGCGGATAGGGCTCGTTGGACGCGCACGCGCCGTCCATGCTCCCCTGCATCCACACGGCCATCAGGTTCTCCTCGATGAAGCGCCGCACGTCGTCGTGGTTCTGCACCTGGTAGCCCCTGCTCTGGAGGAAGGGGATGATCTCCTCGTCCCTCTCGATGTCGGGCCAGATCATGTCGTAGGCCTCGGCGTGCGCCCACTGGTGGCGGGGCAGCTCGATGGGGTAGACGGTGAAGCCCGATCGCGCCAGGCAGGGCCCCTCGCTGAAGGGCGCGGGCCCCAGCCGGTCCACCTGGCTGCGCCGGTTGCGGTGCCGGTGCTGGGTCATGGTGGCCAGGTAGCCGAACTCCTCGGCCAGCCGGCAGAAGGCGACGAGCGACGTGTGCAGGTACTTCACCTCGCCGGTCGCGACGTAGGCCCGCGCGCAGGAGGGGGCGACCGTCATCATCTCGCGGCAGTACTGCTGGCACAGCTCGGCGATGAAGCCGTACCGCCTGCCATCCGGCGCCAGGTAGCCGCCGCCGATGCCGTCATCGGGGAACTCCCCCGATGTCATGTCACCGTTCGCGAAGTCGTTCGAGGGATACGTCTCGTGGCCCACCGGGCACTCGATCTTCCACGTCCACGGGAAGCTCGTGTCCTTGATCCACGGGTAGTACGCGCGGCCACGGTAGATCTCGGTGCCGTGGATGGGGCAGCCGTGTGTCACGTTCACCCAGTGCCAGCGCGGGATGGTGCTGTCGGGCTGCATGGCCCAGATGTCCTCGTCGGCCATGGCCGCGTATCTCTCGGCGCCCCCGCCCGCGCTGCCCGTGCGCATGGCCTCGATCTGCTCGTCGCTGTAGACGGTCCGCCCCTGCTTCAGCCCGGGCAGCTCCTCCCCGAGCGGCCAGCGGCGCGGAAGCTGGTAGCCCTTCAGCTCGCGGAACTCGCGCAGGTCCTCCCAGCTCCAGATGACGAGCGGGACCACGATCTCCCCGCCGGGATGCGCGAAGCGGATCTCGACGCGCTCGGCCGCCTGCAGCGCGCGGAAGTAGTAGCGGCGCTGGTCGCCGCCGGTCGGCACCGGCGTGCGATCGAACATCTCGGCCTGCTCGGGCACCGTGACGGCGACCTCCGCCGCATCCGGCGGGACCTGCAGCACGATCATGAACATGCGGCCCACGCCGACGATGTCGGGCGCGTAGACGACGCGTTCGTCCATCGGCTCCTCCTGGGCGAGACAGGTGTCTGCAGGCATGAGCGCGGCCACGGCTGCGATGAGCACGATAGCAGATCGTGGCATGGTCATCACCCGTTTCCCGGTCGGCGCCGGCCGCGAGGACCGTCGGCCTGCCGCGGTCTGATCGGTCGGATCTTGTTTCCCACGCCGCCGGGCGGTCTCCTGCCTCAGGGGCTGGAGGTCCCGCGGCGGCGCCGGAGAAGTGGGCGGCGCGAAACGGTCACAGCAGTCCCCATCCACGCCGGGGGCACAGGCAGGAGGAGTTCCGATGGCAGACATTCCCGTTGCGCTGCAGCTTTACTCCGTGCGCGATGAGATGGCCCGTGATGTGCCGGGCACGCTCAAGCGCGTGGCCGACATGGGCTACGATGGCGTCGAGTTCGCCGGCCTCTTCGACTACGATCCCGCCGATCTGGCTGAGATGTGCGAGGACCTCGGGCTCGAGGTCGCCGGAGCGCACGTCCGTGTGGACGCCATCGAGGGTGACGCGATCCACGGCACCATCGAGGAGCACCAGGCGCTGGGCAACGACTACATCGTGGTGCCGGGCCTGCCCGCCGAGTACAGCGAATCGGTGGAGGCCTGGAAGCGCACCGCAGACATCTTCAGCGCCGCCGTCGGGCCGGTCACCGAGGCCGAGATGAACCTGGGCTACCACAACCACAAGGCGGAGTTCGAGCCGCTGGAGGGCCAGATCCCGTGGGACGTGTTCATGGGCGCCGTTGATGAGCGGGTCTTCGGCCAGCTCGACATCGGCCACGTCTACCGCGCGGGCAACGACCCGGTCGCGTATCTGAGGAAGTACCCCGGCCGTTACACCACCGTGCACGTCAAGGACTTCGGCGAGGGTGATGCGGACGTGCTCGTCGGCGAGGGGATCGCCGATTGGGACGCCCTCTTCGAGCTGTGCGAGACGGTCGCCGGCACCGAGTGGTACATCATCGAGCAGGAGGTCTATCCGGTGCCGCCGATGGAGGCGGTCGAGGCCTGCCTGGCCAACGTCAGGCAGATGCTCGCGCGCTGACCGATCCCGAGCAGGTGAGGGCGACACCAGTTGCAGCCGGGGGGGCGTCGTGCCGGGAGATGGTGCGTCGACGGTCGTCTGGATTCCGCTGATGGCGCTTCCACTGGCTATCTCGCCTGCGCGGGGTCGCTGGGCCTCACCCTCCGAGCCCGACGCGCCGCGCCGGCGGCGCATCTGACTCTGCAGGCAAGACAGGCCGTCCTCGCTGCAAGAAGAAGGTCTCTCGCGTCGTATAAGGAATTGCGCATAGGTATGGCGCCAGTTCCCAGATCGTAACGAACAGGAGTCTGAGTCATGGAGACCGAGCAG
>JALGUJ010000160.1 GCA_029820945.1 Candidatus Zipacnadia bacterium
TCGGCCAGCGGCCCGGCGCCCCGCGCGGCGGCGTGCGCCTCGGACTCGAGCACGAGGATCGCCGCGCGCTCGCCCAGCGCGCCGGCCGCCGGACCCGCCTCCGGCCCCTCCCTCTCGTCGATGGCGGCGATGAGCGGCTCGGCCAGCGCCTCGCCACCGCCGGCGAGCACCAGATCGGCCCGGCCCGCGCGCATCATGGTCAGGGCGTAGGCGAGCGCAGCCGCCGATGAGGCGTCGCCGAGCACGTGGGTCATGTTCGGGCCCTGCAACTCGTACTCGATGGAGACCAGCGCCGCGGGCGTGTTCACGAACGCGTGCGTGAAGATCATCGGCGAGCCGAAGCGCAGGCCCTTCTGCTGCACGCGCCCGGTCATGTTCAGCATCGACTCCAGCGTGCCGAAGGCGGTGCCCAGCGACACGCCCATGCGCTCAGAGTCGAAGCCCGGGTGGTCGGCCCCCCGCCAGCCCAGCCCCGCGTCGCGCACCGCCAGGTAGCACGCGGCCAGCACCAGGTCCGAGCAGCGGTCCATGTAGGTCTTCGGGCTCTCGCGGTAGTCCTCGGGGTCGAGGTCGGCCTCCAGCAGATCCGCCTCGGGCTCGCGCCCCTCGCGCAGGGCCTCGACCATCGGCTCCACGCCAGCGCCGAGGCCGTGGACCGTGCCGACTCCCGTGACGGCGATGCGCGGCACCTGCGCGCCGGCCATCAGCTCACCGCCCCCAGGACGACGCAGGAGTTGTTGCCGCCGATCCCGGCGGAGATGGAGATGGCCCGCCGCACCTCGGCTTCGCGCGCGTGGTTCGGCACGTGGTCGAGGTCGCACTCGGGGTCGGGCTCGCGGTAGTTGAGCGTGGGCGGCACCACGCCCTCGGTGATCGCCATGGCAGTGGCGATTGCTTCGGCCACCCCTGCCGCCCCCATCATGTGTCCGACCGCGCCCTTGATCGAGGACATGGGGATCTCCCGCGCCCGCTTGCCAAGCACCGCCTTCACCGCCTCGACCTCCGCCGGATCGTGCGGCTTGGTTCCCGTCCCGTGCGCGTTGACGTAATCGATGCTACGCGCGTCGATCCCGGCGTCCGCGATTGCCTCGCGCACCACCCGCCGCATCCCGGCACCCCCCTGGTCGGGCGCGGTGAGGTGGTAGGCGTTGTTGTTCTCGGCCCAGCCCAGCACCTCACAGATGATGTTCGCGGCGCGGCCGCGGGCGTGGTTCAGCTCCTCGACCACTACCGCCGCCGCGCCCTCTCCGAAGATCGTGCCCGAGCGGTCCGCCGAGAAGGGCCGGATCATCTCGTCCGTGATGGTCCGAAGCGTGCTCAGACCCGACAGCGGCGTGGGCGCCAGCGCGTCGTAGCCCGCGGCCAGCACCACGTCGGCCTCTCCGCTGCGGATCATGTCCAGCGCCGCGCCCAGCGCCGCGCCTCCCGAGGCGCAGGCGACCGACAGCAGCGCGCACGGGCCGCCGATGCCGAAGGCCGCGCATGCGTGCTCGGCGGCGCGACCGAAGGCGAACTCATCGAAGGCCGCCGGCCGCACCTCGCCCTCGAGCAGCCCGGACACGTAGTCCTCCCATGCGTTGCAGCCGCCGAAGTTCGTCGCATACGCCGCGCCGAAGCGCGCGTCGCGGTCCCCTGCGGGGCTGAAGGCCGAACGCACGATGGCCTCACGGGCGGCGCTGAGGAGGAACTGAGTCGCGAGGTCGGGTGGATCGCTGAGCCGAAAGGCCGCGGGCTCGAACTCGAAGTCCCGGACCTGGCCGGCGCTCTCGTTGCGCAGGCCCTCGGGGTCAAAGCGGTCAATGGGGGCGATGCCGCCGCGGCCCTCGATCAGGCCGTGCCAGAAGGCGTCGAGGTCGCGCCCCAGGCAGGACACGACGCCCATCCCTGTGATGACTGCGCGGCGGTTCATCGTGCGCCGGTCAACTCCCGTGCGGGAGAGGTGGTCGCCTCATGTAAAGACGCGTCAGCGGGCCGTCGCGTTCCCCTGCGCGGGCGTGCCCGGCCCGCGGGCGGCATCTCACATGCGCAGGCCGCCGTCCACGGAGATGACCTGGCCGGTGACGTACCCGGCCGCGTCCGAGCACAGCCACGCGACCAGCGGGGCCACCTCCTCCGGCGCGCCGAAGCGGCCGAGCGGGATCAGCTCACGCATGGCCTCGGCGCGCCCCTCGTCCATGTCCGCGATCAGCTCCGTCTCGATGATGCCAGGGGCGACCGCGTTGCAGGTGATGCCCTGGCCGGCCAGCTCCCGCGCGGTGGACTTCGTCAGGCCGAGCAGGCCGGCCTTTGCGGCGGCGTAGTGCGCGCGCGCCACGTCGCCCATCAGCCCGGCATCGGAGGAGATGTTCACGATCCTCCCCCAACGCCCGCGCATCATCTGGCGCACCCCGGCCTTGGTGCAGTGGAAGGCGCCGTCGAGCGAGACCGCAATGATCTCGCGCCAGCGCTCGGGCTTCATGAAGGTCAGGTAGTCGTCGGCGATGATCCCGGCGTTGTTGACGAGGATGTCCAGACCGTCCATCTCGCCGGCGGCGGCCTTGACCATCGCCTGCACCGCCTCGAGGTCGGTCACATCGGCCTGCAGGGCCATCGCGCGGCCGCCATCGTCCTCGATCGCCGCCACGACCTCCTCGGCGGCGTCGGCGCGCTCGCGGTAGTTGACCGCCACCGCCGCGCCCGCGCCGGCAAGCTCCAGCGCGATGGCGCGCCCGATGCCGCGCGATGCCCCCGTGACCAGCGCCGTTCGGCCGCTGAGGTCGATCATGCCCCTCACTTCTCTCGCAGGTACGCCCGCACGTCGTCCTCGGTCACCACGCCGGAGACGTCCATCGCCTCCGCGACTTCCCGGAGCGACACGTCGAACTCCTGGGCGACCCGCCGGGCCGCCGGCGTGCCGCGCACGCGGCGGCTGGCATCGGCCCCGCGTCTGCCCCGCCCGCCGCGCCCGCCCCGCCCCGGCAGATCCAGCTCCAGGTCCAGCTCCTCCTCGGCCGCCCGACGGTGCTCGTCCATGATACGCGCGTTCCGCCCCTCGATATCCTGCGGCGGCTCCTCGTCCGGCGCGCCGACGAACGCGATCACGTAGCCCACCGGCACCGTGCTGCGCGGTGGGCAGTAGATGGCCTTCACAACGCCGCCACGCTCCGCCTCGTACTCGAAGGTCGCCTTGTCCGTGATGATCTCGCAGAGCACGTCGCCGGCCTCGACCTGATCGCCCTCCGAGACGACCCACCGGCTGACCGTGGCCTCGTCCAGGTTCTCCGCCCACTTCTCGATCATCACAAGCTCGCCCATCTCGCGTAGCTCTCCCTGGGCCCTCCGGCCCGCGCAACTGGTGGCTTCCTCCAGAAGAACGTTCCGCCCATCAGCCGGTTCCAGGACGGACCGGCGCGAGAGTAGCACTCGCCCAGCCCCGTGTCAATCGCACGGCTCCGCCCAGGAACCTTTTCGCCGAGGCACGATTCTATTACAATACGCCCAGCCCCTTCGAGAGGAGAGCCCGATGCGCCACATCGTCAGAGCAATCATCTGCTGCATCGCCGTCGCGGCCGCCGCCGGCGTCCTCGCCCAGCAGCCGGTGGTCCTCGACTTCGACCGCGTCGGCGAGGACTGGCTGCCCAGTCCCATCGACGAGAACACCGGGGAGCTGTCGCGCATCGCCCGGACCGGAGGGCCGCACTCCGGCGCGCTCAAGGTCCCGGGCGTCACCCCAAAGAGCTTCGGCGTGGCCTACTACCCGTGGCGTGACTGGACGGGCTACACCACGCTCAGCTTCGAGCTGTTCGTCCCGCCGGAGATGCCGGCCAGCGCCGACGTGCAGGTCTACATCAAGGACCGCCACTACTGGTGGTACCAGGCCTTCCCGCTGCATCGCGAGGGGCAACAGCGCGCGCCCGTCGCCCCCGGCGAGTGGATGAGCTTCTCGCTCGACATCTCCGAGGACAGCGCGATCTGGCAGCCCGGCGGCCATCGGAAGGCCTGGCACCGCGCGCTGCACAGGCCCCGCGAGTTCGGCATCCGCATCTTCTGCGACAAGCCCTTTGACGGCTGGGTGCTGCTCGACCGGGTGCGCCTGGAGGGCTGGGAGCCGCCGCTGAGCCGCTTCGACCCGGCGGAGCGGCCCCGCCAGCAGTGGGGCCTCGAGCTGGAGATGTCGGCGACGCAGGTCCCGGTCTACGAGAAACTCGAGGTGACCTTCGACCCCGGCCGCGTCTACGACAACCCCTTCGACCCCGAGGTCGTGGATGTGCAGGGGCGCTTCCTCTCGCCCGGCGGCGAGGAGATGGTCGTGCCCGGCTTCTACTACCAGGCCTACGAGCGCTCCCGGACCGAGGAGGGGCACGAGCGGCTCACCCCCGTGGGCGAGCCCTGCTGGAAGCTGCGCTTCTCGCCCATCGAGGAGGGCACCTGGCGCTTCTACGTGAGCGTGCGCGACGCGATGGGTGAGCTGCGCTCGTCCGAGCACAGCTTCGAGGCCACCGCTCCGCTGGACCCCCGTGGACTCGTGCGGGTCAGCGACGAGGATCCCATGTACTTCGAGTTCGACAACGGCGAGCTGTTCGTGCCCAACGGCATGAACATGCGCGACGGGGGCGATCACGCCGAGCGCCAGGAGGGGACCTACGCCTTCGACTACTTCTTCCGCCGCTTCGAGGAGGAGGGCATCAACTTCGTCCGCACCTGGATGTGCGCGTGGTGGGCGGGCATCGAGTGGGACGAGCAGTACCACTCCCGCTACGACGGCATCGGGCGCTACTGCATGTACAACGCCTGGCGGCTCGACTACCTGCTCGACCTCGCGGATCGGCACGACCTCTTCATCGAGCTGACCCTCAACTCGCACGGGCAGCTCAGGCGCGACAAGTACGACGCCGAGTGGCGCTACAACCCCTATGCCGCGCGCAACGGCGGCTATCTGCCCAGCCCCTCCATGCTCTTCACCAGCGAGCAGGTCAAGGAGGACTTCTGTAAGCGCTACCGCTACGTCGTGGCGCGCTGGGGCTACAGCCAGCACCTGATGTCCTACGACCTCTGGAACGAGATCGATCTCTCGGAGGGCTCGGACGCCGCCCAGATCGCCGCCTGGCACGCGGAGATGGCCGACTACCTGCGCCAGATCGACCCCTGGGACCACCTCATCTGCACGCACGTCTGCCTCTCCGGCTTCGGCAATGCGCTGTGGGACCGGCCGGAGATCGAGTACATCCAGGCCGACGCCTACTGGCCGGACAAGCACGGGTGGCACAAGCCGCTCAACGAGTGGTACGCCAAGCGCGCGCACTTCCGCAACAAGCCCATGTTCTTCATCGAGTACGGGCCGAAGTACGCGAACGTGGTGGCGTACCGGCGCGCACACAACGAGCCCTTCCCCTACGCCATCTGGCAGCGGGAGTTCCGCGTCGTCGGCTGGACGGGCACCATGATGCCCATGGCCTGCCCGCCCGTCTGGTGGTACCACGAGGAGTGGGACGACCTCGAGCTGTATCGCCTCCAGCACGCCATCACGCGCTTCAACGAGGGGCTGGACCCGCGCGGCCTGGGCCTGCGCAAGATCATGGCCATCACCAGCGACCCCGAGGGCATGCCCGCCCAGGCCAAGGCCGGCACCGGCGTGGCGATGTTCTACGTCCATCACTGGCGGAACATGGACTTCGCCTCGCCCGGCGAGGTCCCCGAGGCGCGGCACGTCCGCGACGCGTGGGTGGACCTAGTGAATCTCGAGAAGGGAATCTACCGGTTGGAGTGGTGGGATCCGTATGAGGGCCAGCCCACCGGTGAGGAGCAGATCGAGGTCACGGGCATGAAGACCAGGATCGAGCTGCCCGAGTTCGCCCAGGACATCGCCGCCAAGCTCGTCAAGGCCGACTGATCGCCGAGGCAGCAGCCGGCCGGGGAGAGCATTCATGAGCGAGTACAACGTGGTGGTCGCGGTCGCCAACCCCGACAACGTGCCACCGCTCATGCACATCGGCTGCGTCATGGCCAACGAGTACGGGGGGCGGATCGTGGCTGTGACCGTGGTGGAGATGGACTGCGAGCCGCCGGGGGCGGAACCGCAGTGCCCCGATCGCATGACCGCGGCCTACCGGATGCTCGATGCGGCCGAGGAGATCGCCGGGCGCCACGGCGTACAGTACGACGGCAGGCTGGCGGTCGGGCGGCGGGTCCACGACGTGCTGGACGAGGTGGCGAACTCCCTCGATGCCAGCCTCATCATCGTGGGCTTCTCCGAGCGCGAGCACCCCGGTGGCGAGGACAGCGACTTCGATCGCCTCGTGGACGAGATCGCCGCCCACGCGCCATGCAACCTGCTGGTGGCCCGCTTCCGCGACCACGGCCGCTACGACCGCGTGCTGGTCCCGGTCAGGGCCCGGCTCAACCTCGATGTGCGACGCGACTTCGTGACGGCCCTGCACCGCCGCTTCGGCGCCGAGGTGGACGTCGTTCACTTCGCCTGCAATGAGGACGAGGCCGCGGCGAAGCAGGACGAGCTGCACCGGTGGCTGGTCGAGCGCGGACTCTACGACTGGGCGCGGCTGCGCGTCGAAGTGCACCACGACCCCGCCCGGGCCATCGTGGACGCCTCCGCCGACTACGACGCCGTCGTGCTGGGTACCGAGCCGCTGCACGACCTGCGCCGCAAGTTCTTCGGCGAGGTGCCCGAGCAGGTCGCCAGCGAGGCCAGGTGCACGACCTTCCTCGTCCGCACGCAGGGCATCCGCGCGGGCGGATAGCGCTCGCTCCCGCGAGATTCCAGGCCGGGCGAGGCGGTACGGAAGAGGGCGCAGCCATGGCCCTGGCTGCGCCCTTCCGCGTGCTGCACGGTGTCGCCCGTCACGCGGCGTTGACAAGACGTCTCAGTGCCGCGCTGATGACCTCCAGGAAGTTGCCGCTCTTCTCAACATAGAAGCCGTCGTAGTCGCTGACGCGTGCCACGTCGTCGGTCCCGTTGGCGTGGCCCGTCAACACCAGTACCGCCACGTGCCGCCACAGCGGGTTGCTCCTGACCGCCTCCAACACCTGCCAACCATCCACGTCCGGCATGATGATATCAAGTACCATGGCAGCGTAGGGCCGGTCGGCAGCGGTAGCGCGGCAAAGAGCCTCCAGCGCCCGGCGTCCACCATCGACGGCGTCCGCATCGAGCCCCGCATCCTGGAGCGACTGGACCAGCAGCTCGCGAACGCCCGGGTCGTCATCGACAACCAACACTCGCGACATCCATCCCACCTCCTTCCGCCAGCGGCGCGCAGGTCGGGCTACCTACCGCCCCCGTTGATGGTCGGCTATCGCTCTCTGGGCGCGACGCTCCTCGTCGCGCCGCTTCATCGACTCGCGCTTATCGTACTCCCTCTTGCCCCTGCACAACCCCAACTCAACCTTAGCATACCCGCCGGGCGAGAAGTACATGCGAAGCGGAATCAGGGTCACGCCCTTCTGCCGCACCTCCCGCTCCAGGCGCCGGATCTGCCTCTTGTGCAGCAGCAGCTTGCGCCGACGCGTCGGATCCTGCGGGGCGTGCCCGACCGCCCGGTAGCGGGCTATGTGCATGTTGTGCAGCCAGACCTCGCCCTCCTCCACCGCGGCATAGGCCTCCGCCAGGCTCACGCGGTGGGCCCGGACGGACTTCACCTCCGGCCCCCGAAGCACGATGCCCGCCTCAACTGTGTCTATTATGTGATACTCGTGCCTGGCGCGCCGGTTTGTTGCTACCACCTCTACCGCCATCAGTCTCCTCCGGCGCCCGCGATTATCACGCGCCCAACCTTTGCACAGCGGCCTCCCCTGGTGTATGATACGCCTTGCGGGTGATCTGTGTCAATAAAAGCTCAAGACCGCGTGGGGGCCGCAGGGCGGCAGTGGCGGCCCACGGAGAGGCAGGCGGGCGGAATGGCGCGTCCTCGGCTGCGGCGCGGGCTCTACTTCGCGGCGGACACCGCACTGCTGGATCAGTCCCGCATCTACCAGGTGACACGGGCCGCCCTCGCTGGCGGCGTGGTGCTGGTCCAGCTCCGCGCCAAGGAGATTGCCGTCGAAGAGATGACACGAATCGCGGGCCGTCTCGTGGCAATTTGCGACGAATTTGAGGCCCCCCTGCTGGTCAACGATCTCCCTGCAGTGGCGGCCGGCGCCGGCGCGGCCGGGGTGCACGTCGGCCAGGAGGATGTCACGGTCGCGGAGGCCCGGCGAATCCTGGGCCCGGACGCGATCGTGGGCGCCACGACCCCCACGGTCGAGGCGGCGCACCGCGCCGAGGCCGAGGGCGCGGACTACGTCTCGGCGGGGCCGATCTTCCGCTCTCCCACCAAGCCGGACAGGCCCGTCGCCGGGCCGGACCTCGCCCGGCGACTCCGCCCCGAGACCACGCTCCCGCTGTGCGCCATCGGCGGGATCACGGCGCAGAACGTCGGGGAGCTGGCGGGGTGCGGCGTGGACCTGGTGTGCGTCATCTCCGCCATCGCCGCCGCCCCCGATCCCCGGGCCGCCACCGAGGAACTGATCGCGGCGATGCATGCCGCCGGGGTCGCGCAGCAGTAGCGCGTGCCGGCCGCTCTCAGCCTCCGTAGATGAACTCCAGCAGCGTGTCACCCACCTGCAGCAGCGAGTCGGGGCTGCAGTGCTCGGGCGTGTCGTCGATGGTGTGCCACTCGGGCGGCACGAACTCGATGATGTCGATGGCCTCGACGCCCGCCCGCTGGAAGGGGACGTGGTCGTCGGTGATGTGCCGGCCCGGCGTGCGCTCGAACGCGTCGTGGCCGAGCCGCTCGGCGATCGACCAGACCTGGTCCACGAGGTTCGGCGCATTCTCCAGCGAGTTGCCCTCGATCGGCAGGTCGAAGTGGTCGTTGGACCTCGGCGGCGTGCCGACCCGCTCGTTGTGCTCGTTGTCGCCGCCCACCAGGTCCACCAGGATCATCTGGTCCGGCCAGGGCAGGTCATCGGGCCAATCGTCCGCGAGCCTCTGGGAGCCGATGATCCACCCGGAGTTCGGCAGGCTCGAGCCGTACCCCCCCTGGTCTTCGGCGTCGAAGAGGGCCACGATCACGGGACGCGGGGGCGGGATGTCGGCGAAGGCGCGCGTCAGCTCCAGCAGCACGGCCACGCCGGACGCCCCGTCATTCGCGCCGGGCACGGGCCGGTCGCGGTTGGCCGGGTCGGGGTCCTCATCCGCGCGGGCGCGGCTGTCCCAGTGCGCGCCCAGCAGCAGCACCTCGCCGGGTGCGTCTTCGGCGAAGAGCCCCAGCAGGTTCGTGAAGTCGTGCTCCTGCTCGCTCAGGCCCGTGGCCGAGGAGAAGTCCTGGGTGACCACCCGCGCTCCCGCGTCCGTCAGCCGCTGCAGCAGGAACTGCAGGCAGCGGTCGTGCGCGTCGCTGCCGGGGACGCGCGCGCCGAAGTCGCACTGCGCCTCCAGGTCGTCGAACGCCCGCTGCGCGTCGAAGGCGGGACGCTCCACCGCGGGGGGCGGCTGAATCGGTACGGGCGCCGGACCGCCGCCCGACCCGCAACTGGCTCCCAGGGCGGCATAGACGCAGAGCGCGGCCAATACCCTCATTCTGGTCACCACCGTCACCTGCGAAGCGTCACACGCAAAGCGTGGGCCCCATCCACGGGGGCCCACGCTGGAGTCGCGACATGCGCGTCCGGCTATCTCAGCTCAATGCCCGTCGGCGGATCGTCCCACGGCGTCTGACCGCCCTCGACGGCCTCCGCCGCACGTGCAATCCTGCTGTGTGAAGGCTCATCGGGGCCGCGGTAGAGCGTCCGTGAGCGGGGCTGCGTCGGCACGACGGCGACCCGCACCGGCTCGTCGCGCCCCTCTGATGGCGCAGGGGTCCGCGTCCAGACGGGCTCGGGCGAGGGCGCCACACGCGGCGCGTCCGGCCCCGTCGTGCGCGGGGCGTGCGCCAGGGCGGGCTCTGAGGGCAGCTCGGGCTGCGGCGTCGGCACCGGCGCCGCCCGGTCGGCTTCCTCCGGCAGAGCGTCCTCGGGCTCGTCAGCGCGTGCCGGCTCCTCCGGTCGCACC
>JALGUJ010000039.1 GCA_029820945.1 Candidatus Zipacnadia bacterium
GGTGTTCCTGCAGCTCATCCACAGCGCGGCGTACGAGGGGCCGTGCCGCGTCGGCAACCGGGAGAATCTGACGCCCGAGGCGGATCGAGAGAGGAACAGGCAGGCCCTGGCCCAGTTCGAGGAGCAGGTGCAGACGCACATGCCGGAGTTCGTGGACCTCTACGACACCTCGGTCGTGGAGTGGCAGGATGACTTCGTGGTCAGGGAGGCGGAGCTGCGCAGGGTCGCCCCGGATGGCTACGAGGCCGATCTGATTGTGCTCGGTTACGGGGGGCTGCCGCAGTACCCGGCGGTGCGAGTCGCCGAGCGGTACAGGAAGCCTCTGGCCATGGTGGGCCAGGTCGCCTCAGTTGACATCACCGCCTACCTGCGCGCGCGGGGCCTGGAGGGCTACGCCTTCATCGACTACCAGGGCCTCAGCGACTTCCTCTCTCTGCTGCGCGTTCGGAAGGCGCTCGCCTCCACCCGCCTGCTCGTCGCCCTCAAGGGCGAACTGGTCCCGACCGGGGTGGTCAGCAGCATCTACGACCTCGAAGCTCTCAGGGAGCGCTACGGGGTCTCGCATACGCTGATCACCGTGGAGGAGCTCCTGGAGCGAATGGGCGCGCTCTCCTCCGAGGAGGAGCAGGAGGCCCAGGAGCTGACCGGCCGGCTGATCGCCAACGCCGAGCAGAGCGACATGTCGGCCGAGCAGCTCCTGCCCTCCGTCCGCTTCTACCTCGCCGCCAGGAGCACGCTTGAGAAGCACGAGGCGAACGCCTTCACGCTGCCGTGCTTCGAGGTCTGCGCCACGCAGCTCATGGAGCAGGAGCGGGTCGTGTTCTGCCTCGCCCACAGCCTGCTCAAGGATGAGGGCATCCCCAGCGCCTGCGAGGGTGACGTCAACGTGCTCATGTCGATGGCGGTGCTGATGTACCTCTCGCGGCAATCCGCCTACATGGGCAATACCTCCGTCCGCGACGCCGAGGCAAACATCCTCCGCATGGGCCACGATGTGCCGGGGCTGAAGATGAGGGGCTTCGACGAGCCCGACCTGCCCTACGGCATCAAGAACTTCACCACGGCCGGCTGGGGAGGCACGCTGCGCTACGACATGTCCCGCGACGTGGGCGAGACCGTGACCATCGCGCGCTTCAACCCGCAGGGCACGGCGCTGCTGGTCGAGACCGGCGAGGTCATCGAGTGCGAGGGATACATGACCGTGGGCTGCAGCCTCTCCTACCACCTGCAGGTTGACGACGCGGCCGGCTTCTTCGAGCTGGAGCAGGACTTCGGCCACCACTTCGGGCTGGTGTTCGGCGACCACTCGGAGGGCCTGCGCAGACTGGGGCGGCTGGCCGGCTTCGAGGTGGTCGAGGTCTGACAGGGCGCGACCTCAGCGTGACGGGCGCAGGGCTCCGCTGCGAAGTCCTCCCCGTAGTACGCGCGCGTGGTGCCGTCCATCGGGCGACCTCCCGAGCCGATCGCGGGCTGTTGTGACCGTGACGGGGCGGCCCTCCCAACCTCAGCGGCGGTCGAGCCGCCAGACGTCCGGCGTCATGTTGTTGCCGGCGACCACCCAGAGCGCTTCATCGAACACGCACACGCTGGCGGCGTGGCGCGGGGCCCAGGGCGTGTCGGCCAGCTCGTACCAGTGGATGCCGCAGGGCGAGTGCCACACGTCGTTGCGGTTCGAGCCGTCGGAGCCCTCCATCACCCAGAGCCGGTCGTCCCAGGCCGCGATCTCGTGGTACTGCCGCGGCGCCCACGGAGCGGCCTCCAGGACGCGCTCCCACCGTGCCCCATCCGCCGAGCTCCACACGTCATTGCGGTAGATCCGGCGGGCATGGGCCGGCGTGTCGTAGGTGCCGCCGCCGATCAGCCAGATGCGGCCCTCGTGCACCGCGTGCCCGCCGATCATCCCCCGCGGCGCCCAGGGCAGGCCATCGGCCACCCGCTCCCACGCCACTCCGTCCTTCGAGCACCACACATCGGCGTAGAAGACCTCCTCGGCCGGCGCGAACTGCGGCAGCGTCTGCCCGCCGATCAGCCAGACGCGATCCTCGAAGGCCACGGTATGATGCAGCACCCGTGGCCCCCAGGGCGCGCCATCGAGGACCAGCTCCCAGGTCACGCCGTCATCGCTGACCCAGACATCGTCCTGGTAGTGGCCCTGGTTGGCGTCGCCGCCGACGATCCACATGCGACCGTCGTGCACGATGTAGCCGGCGGTATGGCGCCCCTCCCAGGGCGCGTGGGTCACCAGCTCCCACGCGCGCCCGTCCTCCGAGCGCCAGACCTCGGAGTTGCAGATGTGCGGGAAGTGTTCCGGGTCGCGGGGGTTCCAGCCCCCGAGCAGCCACAGGCTGCCACGGAAGGCCAGCAGCCCGGCTCCGTCGCGTGCCGCGAAGTCGGCATGGTCGGTCACACACGTCCAGCGGTACCGCGGTTGTGGCGGCGCCACTTCCTGAGCCCTCCTCCTCGCTCTGCACGCAGCCGTGCGCTCTCGGTTCGGCCGGCGCTCCGCCCCGCAGCGCCGAGGATCAGAACGGGCTCAACGGCTCGCCGGTGCGCACCGACTTTACCATGCGGTCGTAGACGGTGAAGTAGCGCGTGACTGCGGTGCCGGGCGGGATGATCTCATCGACCGCCGCCAGTTCCTCCGCCGTCAGCTCGATCTCCGCCGCGCGCAGCGCCGACTCGACATGGCCCACCGTGCGTGGCCCGGTGATCGGCGAGGTGATGCCCGGCTGCGCGGCGTTCCAGGCCAGCGCGAACTCGGCCAGGCTCACGCCGCGGGCCTCGGCCAGAGGGATGAGCTGCTCGACGAGCTCCAGCGTCTTCTCCGTCAGGCGCTCGTGGCCGTCGCGCCCGCCGATCTCCCTGAACTTGTGCCCCTCGGGGATCGGCTGGCCCTTGCGGTAGACGCCCGAGAGCACTCCGCCCGCCAGCGGACCGAAGGGCACAATGGCGATGCCGTAGCGCATGCAGGTCCACACCAACTCCATCTCCGCACGTCGGTCGGTGAGGTTGAAGGGCGGCTGCTCCGCCACGATCTGCGGCCCGCCCGCGATGTCGGCCTTCCACAGCAGCTCCATCAGCAGCGGCACCGGCCACTTGGAGGTGCCGGCGTAGAGGATCTTGCCCTGGGCCACGAGCGTGTTGAGCGTGTCCACTATCTCCTCGATGGGAGTGGTGATGTCGGTGATGTGCAGGTAGAAGAGGTCGATGCGGTCCGTCTGCAGCCGCCGCAGCGAGTCCTCGACCGCGCGGACGAGGTGGAAGCGGCTGGCGCCGTGGTCGTTCTCGCCCTCCCCCATACGCGCGACGGCCTTGGTCGCCAGCACCACGTCGTCGCGCCTGCCGTTGGCGACCAGCGCGCGGCCGGTGAACTCCTCGGAGATGCCGCGGCCGTACACATCGGCGGTGTCGATGAAGTTGATGCCGCCGTCGATGGCGGTGTCGATGATGCGGTGCGCCTCGGGCTCATCGGTGCTGCCCCCGAAGTTCATCGTCCCGAGGCACAGCTTCGAGACACGCACACCGCTTCTGCCGAGCTGTCGATACTCCATCTGCGTCGCCTCCGCTCGCGTCGGTCTACGTTGCACCCACGACCTTCGCTGCACGAGTGGGCGAACCTGCCTGCGGGCAGGAATCCGGCCCGAGAACACCGAACGTGCGGCCGCCCGCAATCATCCCGAGACCCTGGTGACAGCGAATGCTCAAGGCAGAGGATGTGAGGCAGTACGCGCTGCAGATGGGCGCGGACCTGGTGGGAATCTCACCGATGGACCGGTGGGAGGGCGCGCCGAAGCAGATGGATGCGCGTTACATCGCGCCGGACGCGAAGTCGATGATCGTGCTGGGCTTCCGCATCCCACGCGGCACGCTGCGCGGGATTGAGGAGGGCACGTTCTACGTCTCCTACGCCTCGATGGGCTACGCCGCCATCAACCATATCCTGCAGCCGATGGTGCTGTGGCGCGTGACCGCGATGATCGAGGACGCGGGCTATGAGGCCATGCCCATCGCCAACAACTTCCCGTGGGGGAACACCAACGCATCCGGCCAGGACCCGGAGCTGACGGGCCGGTACAACCCCGCCCGCAGCGTTCCCGTCTCGCCGGACAAACCCGCCCCGGACGTCACCCCGCACCTGAGGCTGGCGGCGTACATGGCGGGACTGGGGGAGATCGGCTGGTCGAAGATGTTGCTCTCGCCCAGGTTCGGGCCCCGCCAGCGCTTCGCGATGATCCTCACCGACGCCCCGCTCGAGCCCGACCCCATCTACGAGGGCCCGGAGCTGTGCGACCGCTGCATGCTGTGCGCGGAGGCGTGCACGGGCGGAGCCATCCCCACCGACGAGTCCGACTGCGTGCGCATCACCATCGCGGGCCATGAGCTGGAGTGGGCGAACATCGACTACACCATCTGCAGCCGCTACTTCTGCGGCGCCTCCCCCGAGCACAACCCGTTCATGGTCACCGACGAGGACCGGGAGGGCTTCCAGCAGCCGGTCAGCCAGGGCCAGCGGTATAAGGTCGGGCCGACCTACAACTACGGGCGCGCGCTGGAGGGCGCGCGCGGCTGCATCCGCGCCTGCATGATCCACCTCGAGGAGCAGGGGAAGCTGTCCAACAGCTTCGACCGGCCCTTCCGACGGCGCCCGGAATGGGTGCTGCCCTGGCCGCGGCAGTAGCGGCCGCGCCGGGAGAGGGATGCCGAAGAGAAGCGGGGCGCCCGGAACGGGCGCCCCGCCAGTTCGCGTCCGCTCGGTCAGGCCGGCTCTACGCCTCGCCGGCCTTCTGCAGCAGGCGCTCCCACTTCAAGTCCACCCACTCCTGGACCGCCCTGCGCACCTCCGCGCCTTCGTCGCTCTTGAACAGGTGGCGGAAGCGTGCCTGCGACTCCAGGAAGACCTCGATGGGCTGCTTCTCCTTCGGCTTGTAGGTGATGTTGTACTCGCCGAACTCCACCTCGTAGAGGGGCCAGATGCAGGTGTCGGCGGCAAGCTGGGAGATCTCCGGCGTCATCGAGCCGTCGTGGCCCCAGCCCAGCGGGCAGGGGGTCAGCACGTTGATGAAGGCCGGGCCCTCGATCTCAAAGGCCTTCTCGGCCTTGGAGGTGATGTCGCGCCAGCGGCCCGGAATGGTCTGCGCGGCGTAGGGGATGTCGTGCGCGACCATGATCTCGGTGAGGTCCTTGCGGTTCTGCTGCTTGCCGGGAATGACCTCGCCGGCGGGGCTGGTCGTGGTGTGCGCGCCCCGGAGCGTGGCGGAGGAGCGCTGCACGCCTGTGTTCATGTAGGCCTCGTTGTTGAGGCACACGTACACGAAGTCGTGTCCGCGCTCGACGGCGCCGGAGAGCGACTGGATGCCGATGTCGTAGGTCCCGCCGTCGCCGCCGAAGGCCACGAACTTGTAGTCGAGGTCCGGATCGATCTTGCCCTGCGCCTTTAGCGACTTGTACATGGCCTCGAGGCCGGACGCGGCGGCCGCCGCATTCTCGAAGGCGATGTGCAGCCACGGGATGTTCCACGCGGTGTAGGGGAAGATCGTCGTGGAGACCTCCAGGCAGCCGGTGGCGTTGGTGACCAGCACGGGGTGCTCGGTGGACATCAGGATCTGGCGGGCCACGATCGGCTCGCCGCAGCCGGGGCAGAGCCGGTGGCCGCCGGTCAGGCGGACCTCGCGGTCCGATAGTTGCTTGAGGTTCGGCATTGGCTCTCCTCCTACTCCCTCAGGCCCAGGAAGCTGACGGGGTCGGCGGGCTGCCCTGACGCGGCGACCTGCTGCAGGTCTTCAAAGACGCTGCGCAGGTCCTCGGGCAGGATCTCGCGGCCGCCCAGACCGTAGATGTAGTTGTTGGTGGGGATCTGCTCGCCGAAGCTGTAGAGCGCCGACGTGATCTCGTGGTACAGCGGCCCGGCGTGGGCCCCGAAGGAGGCCGCCCGGTCCAGCACAGCGATGGCGGAGGCGCCGCGCAGCGCCGCGACGATCTCCTCCGTCGGGAAGGGCCGGAAGGCGCGGATCTTGAGCATGCCGGCCCTCACGCCCTCATCGCGCAGGTGCTGCACGACATCGCGCAGCGTGCCGCAGGTGGAGCCCATGGCGATGCCGATGAACTCGGCGTCATCGCACATGAACTCCTCCACCAGGCCGTACTCGCGGCCGAAGGCCTGGCCGAAGCGCTCGCCCTCGTCCACGATGGCCTGCTTGGCGGGCGGGTAGCCCTCCATCTGGCTGCGCTTGTGCTCGAAGTAGAAGTCATAGAGGTCCAATGGCCCGTAGGTCCGCGGGTTGTCGATGTCCAGCATGGGCATGTCGGCCTCATATGGGCCGATCCACTCGCGCACCGCCTCGTCCTCCTCCACCTGGAGCAGCTCGTAGGAGTGCGAGAGCAGGAAGCCGTCCATGCAGCTCATGACGGGAAGCCGGACGTCCATGTTCTCGCCGATGCAGACGGCCTGGATCAGGTTGTCGTAGGCCTCCTGCACGTCCTCGGCGTAAAGCTGCACCCAGCCGGTGTCGCGCGCGCCCATGGTGTCGGAGTGGTCGCAGTGGATGTTGATATTGCCCGAGAGGGCGCGGTTGACCACGGTCAGGATGACGGGCTGGCGCAGGGAGGAGACGATGTAGAGGATCTCCCACATCAGCGCGAGGCCGTTGGCCGAAGTGGCGTTCATGACGCGGCCGCCGGCCACCGCCGCCGCGAGGCAGGCGCTCATGGCCGAGTGCTCGGACTCGACGGCGACGAAGTTGGTGTCCACCCGGCCGTCGGCGACGAACTGGGCGAAGGTCTGAACGATCTCAGTGGACGGGGTGATCGGGTAGGCCGCGACCACGTCGGGGTTGATCTGCCGCATGGCCTCGGCCACGGCCTCATTGCCCTCAAGAGCCACCCTGTTGCCCATTGGCTACGCCTCCTCCGCAGAACCGGCTTCGTCCTCGAACTCGGCGCCGGGGACCATTGTGATGCAGTCCTTGGGGCAGACCGCCGCGCAGATCCCGCAGCCCTTACAGTGCTCCGCGCTGAATGGCTGTCCGATCACCGACCCGTCCTTGACGGTGACGGCGTCGTCGGGGCAGTAGATCCAGCAGAACAGGCAGTCAATGCAACTCTCGTCATCGCGCACGGGATGCTCGTTGCGCCAGCCCCCGACGTTGTACTCCTCGGCGTTGCCCGCCTGGGGGATGATCCCGCCCCGCTCCATCTCGTGCCACTTGGCGTCCGGCGGGTAGTGGCTCATGTCTGGACCTCCTCGTATGCGCGGTCCAGCGCCGCGTAGTTGGCCTCGATGGCGGCCTGGGAGAGCTTGCCGCCCAGCCGCTCGTCCACGGCGTGCTTGAGCGCGTCCAGGCCGGGCATCCGTGCCGCCTTGGCCATCGCGCCGAGCATCGGCGTGTTGGGGATCGGCCGGCCGATGGTGTCCATGGCGACCTGCGTCGCGTTCACCACATAGACGGTGACCTCGGCGTTGGGGAGCTGGGCGCGTACCTCATCGGCGCTCATGTCGGTGTTGACCACCAGGATGCCGTCCTCGTCCATGCCGTCGGTGACGTTCTCGGTTGCCAGCAGCGTGTCGTCGAGCACGATCACGATGTCGGGGCTCTTGATGCCGGAGCGCAGGCGGATCGGCTCATCGCTTATGCGCACGTAGGACTTCATCGGCGCGCCGCGGCGCTCCGCGCCGTACTCGGGGAAGGCGTTGATGTTCCAGCCCTCCTCGGCGGCGGCCACGGCCAGGATGTAGCCCGCGGTCTTGGCGCCCTGTCCACCTCGCCCATGGAAGCGGACTTCCGTCAACTCTGCCATGAACTGACCTCCTCCGTCTTGTACCGGCCACAGGCCGGCGAGTTTGATCGTCGCGGGCATGTCATAGCCCGGTGGCGCCCGGCCCCGGGCCGGGATCAGTCCGTCATCTGTGTGCGTCCGCGCAGGGAGCGGGCGACCGTGACCTGGTCGGCGTAGTCCAGGTCCGCGCCCACCGGCAGGCCCAGGGCCAGCCGGGTAACGCGAAGGTCCCCCCGTTCAGCCAGCACCTCCCGGAGGAACTCCGCCGTGGCGTCCCCCTCGACCGTCGGCGGGGTGGCGAGGATGACCTCTGTCACCCCAAGGGCCTCGACGCGCTCGAGCAGCTCGGACACGCGCAGGTCGTTCGGCCCCACGCCCGCGACAGGCGAGAGAACGCCGCCCAGGACGTGGTAGAGCCCGTCGTACTCGCCCGCCCGCTCCAGCGCCATCAGGTCCTTGGCGTCGGCCACCACGCAGATGGTGGTGCCGTCGCGCTCCTCGTCGCTGCAGATGGCGCAGACCGCATCGACCGACCAATTGCCGCACCGCTCGCAGCGGCGGATACGGGCGTGCAACTCCAGCACGGCCCGCCCCAGCCGCTGAGCCTTTTCAGGGCCGGAGGCCAGCAGGTGGAACGCCAGCCTCTGCGCGCTCTTCGGGCCGATGCCGGGAAGGCTCTCGAGCTGCTCAATCAGCTCCCGAATTGGCTCGGCATAGCTCAGCATGCGGCTGCTTCCTCGTCGTCCGGGCGCGCCCCAATGTCGCCACCGCCGTCGGCGTGGAGCGCAGGCGACTGTTCGCCGGCGCCGGGCTGGTGGCCTTCGTCCACGGCCGCGGGGTGACTAGAAGAAGTCAGGCATCTCCATGCCCATGCGTCCGAGGGGCAGTGCCTCCGCGAATCTGCTGCGCTTGGCCTCGGAGGCCTTGCGCAGGGCCTCGCGCACACCGGCGCAGACGAGGTCCTGCACGAGTTCGCAGTCGCCCTCGCGGATGACCTGGGGATCGATGGCAACATCGAGCACTTCGCCGAGGCCGGTCACCGTCACCTTCACGGCCCCTCCTCCGGCGCTGCCCACGATCTCCATCGCGCGCAGCTCCTCAGCGGCCTCGGCCACCTGCCGCTGCACGCCTTCGAGCTGGCTCTCGATCATCTTCTGGAATGGGTTAAGCATTGGCGACCTCGAAGTCTCCTCGGCCCGTCAGTTCGCGCCGGGCCTATTCCACGCCGCCCGCCCCCGCACCTCGCCGCGGGCGACTACTCCTCTGCGTCAAGCTCCTCGCTGCCCTCGAAGTTGAGCATCAGCTCCTGGGCGATCTGCTCCTGGAGCTGCGCGCCCGGCTCCGCCGGCGCGGCGCCCTCGAGCCGGCACTCGATCTCCATCTCTCGCCCGTAGAGCGCCTCGATCGCGGCGCGCACCGGCCGCAGGTAGGACTGCCTGACGCGCTCGAACTGCCACGCGCTCTCGGCCGGGAAGTCGAGCGTCAGCGTCCCCTCCTCGACAGCGCCGGGCGTGGCCGCCATCACCAGCGGCACCAGGCTCACGTGCTCGGCCTCGCGCAGCGCATCGGCCATGCGCGGCCAGTAGCGGCGGACGACCTCGATCGCCAGCGGCCCCTCCGGCAGATCCACTGGCTCGGGCGACGGCGGCTCCTCCGCCCGCTCTTCGGCCGTGTCCGCCACGGCCGGCTCCTCGACCGGCTGCTCCACAGGGCGCTCGGAGCGAGGCCGGCCGGGTTCCGGCTCCCCGGCGACCTGCGCCTCCCCTGACAGCGACGCCAGGTGCGCCAGGCTGACCTCCAGCAGCAGCGGCTGCTGGCTGGTCTCGCGCAACCGCCCGCCGGTCTCCGCCAGCTCCTCGATGATCTCGGCCGCCCGCCTGGCACCGAGCACCTGCGCCTGGCTCTGCATCCGCTCCCGGCCGGCGGCCGCCCCCTCCATCCACTGCGGCGGCGCCGCTCCAAGCGAGAGCCGCAGCAGGTCGCGGAAGTAGAGGCTCAGGTCCTCCAGGAGCTGGCCGATGTCCTTGCCGCTGGCAACGACCTCGTCAACCGCCCGGAAGACGCCCTCAATGTCGCCGCCGGCGACGGCGTCGGCGAGTGAGGCGAGAAGCTCGGCGTCGGTCACGCCGAGGATGGAGTTGACCACCTCCAGCGTGACGTCGCCGCGGCCGTAGGCGATGACCTGGTCGAAGATGCTTTCGGCGTCGCGCATGGCGCCGCCGGCCGCCCGGGCGATGGCGCCCAGCGCCTGCTCCTCCACCTCGACGCCCTCGCCCTGCGCGATTCTGCGCAGCGCCTCGACGATCAACGCCGGCGGGATGGGGCGGAACTCGAAGCTCTGGCAGCGGGAGCGGATGGTGGGGAGGATCCTGTGCGGTTCGGTGGTGGCGAGCACGAAGTACGCGTGCTCCGGCGGCTCCTCGAGGGTCTTGAGCAGGGCGTTCGAGGCCTCGGGCGTGAGCATATGCGCCTCGTCGAGGATGTAGAACTTGCATCGGGCCCGTGTGGGCGCATAGCCGATGCCCTCACGGAGCTTGCGGATGTCATCCACACCGCGGTTACTGGCCGCGTCCATCTCGATGACGTCCAGGGCGCGGCCGGAGTCGATGGCGACGCAGATGTCGCACTCGCAGCACGGGTCGGGGGTGGGTCCGCGCTCGCAACTGAGCGCCTTGGCCAGCACGCGGGCGGTGGAGGTCTTGCCTGTCCCGCGCGGACCGGCGAACAGGTAGCCATGCGCCACGCGTCCCTCCGATACCGCGTTCCTGAGGGTGGTGGCGACGTGGTCCTGACCGACGATCTCGTCGAAGGTCCGTGGCCTGTATTTGAGCGCGAAGGTCTGATACGCCATGGACGCCCTTCCGTTCCGGGCTGCACCCGGCCGGCTCTGTATCGGCCGGCCTGCGGGCGGGGCCAATCGCCCCACCCGCGACCGGAGCCGTCAAACCCGCGCACCGAGCCGCTGCAGCGTCCCAGCCCCCGGCACACGAGCGTTCTCTGAGTTTCCGGTTGTGCACCCGGTCGTCGACAGCGCCGCCCGACCGTTACCCTCGCAGCCAGCTCCGGCCAGGTGATCTGCGGCACAGGCGACCGGCCACCTACCGCTGCTCCCTTCCGGGCCTGACGGGGTTCAGCAGCCATCACCTTGCGCAGGACCCAACCTTCAACACCGCTTACGAGGGTCAGACGCCACGCGACGAAGCCTCGGGCGGGAGTTCGGCCCCACTATGGCGGATTGTGGGTTCAGGGTACCGCCAGTCCCCCGCTTAGCACAACCGGAATACGGCGGCGACGAAAGCAACAACCCAACGGCATACCTCCAACACCCGACACTGAGCGCACGCGTCCAACGGTTCCCGTCTGACGGCGGGCCTTCGAGCAACGGACAGCAGCCCAGCAACGCGACTGCACACGTCCGCGGCTCAAGACGACATCACCGACGCCAACGTTTTCCGGAGCCTGCCACGGCGCGCCTTCATCCCTGACCAGCGCGCCCGAAGCACTCCCCTGCCGCCCCTGCCCTGTCCTTGCCGTCGCCGTGTCCGACCGTTGCTGTCGTTGCCTTCGTGGCTTTCATCGCCGCCGTATGGCGGAGAGGGTGGGATTCGAACCCACGAGGCCCGCAAGGGCCTACCCGCTCTCCAGGCGAGCACCTTCGTCCACTCGGTCACCTCTCCGCACGGGACTACGTGCGATGCGCCGACGCGTGGCCGTCGCCGCAGTCTCTGCACGTGAGCGTGTCAAGGGTCGCCGCACCAGCCGCCGTTCACTGTAGTCCTTGCTTTCGTTGCTTCCGTTACCTTCGTCGCTGCCGTATGGCGGTGAGGGTGGGATTCGAACCCACGAGACCCTTGCGGGCCTACTCGCTTTCGAGGCGAGCGCGATCAACCAGGCTCCGCCACCTCACCGCCGCATGGTGTGCCGCCCACGGCCGGAGGGCCGGTCGGCGATCGGGTGCGGCCTCCTCCCCGGCCGCGACCCGCTGAAGGTCGCACTGGCGCCCCCGGCCCGAGTCGAACGGGCGGCCTTCAACTTAGGAGGTTGCTGCTCTATCCACCTGAGCTACGGGGGCGCACGGAATCAGGCGGCGCGCGCCACCCGATCCGCCACCTATCGCTGCAACGGCTCCGCCAGCCGCGCGGAGCCGTTTGATGACTATGGCACGCCGGCCGCGATTTGAACGCGGGACCTCCGCCTCCGCAGGGCGGCGCTCTATCCCCTGAGCTACCGGCGCGCATCACGGCGGGAACCGGCGGAGCACGCCCGGAGAGCGCGCGTGAAGCCCGAGACGGCTGAGACACCTGTCGGCGCCTCTGCGCCTGCTATCCGTGAGTGTCCATGGTTCCGTGTCGTCAAGCGGTATGTCAAGCTGCCGGGTCATCCCGGCTACGCGTATCGGTGGTGGTACGCCCGGCGCGATTCGAACGCGCGACACCTGGCTCCGGAGGCCAGCGCTCTATCCACTGAGCTACGGGCGCTCACGTCCGCAGCGACGGTACCGTCACTCGCCGCAACGACGGCAGCCTGCCCGACCGCAGGTCACCGGGCCCGGGCCGTTGCTGTCGTTGCCTTCGTCGCTGTCCTTGCTTTCGTCGCCGCCTTCTGGCGGAGAGGGCGGGATTCGAACCCGCGAAGGAGGCTTGTACCCCCTTAATCGCTTAGCAGGCGACTGCCTTCAGCCGCTCGGCCACCTCTCCGCACCGAGTTGGACACGAATTCTATCATATTCCCAGCACCAAGACAAGGGCGATGCGCTCGACCGAGAGCATCCAGATTCCTGTGGATGACACACGGATGCCCCCGTCCGCGCGCCGTTGGCCGTAGGAGGCGGCAGGCCTCACCCCCCGGTCCCTCTCGCCCAGGAGCGGGATGCGCAGGCACGGGACGTCGCCGCTCGATGCGCGCATCCACACGAATCTGGATGCTGCCCGCTCCGCCCGGGCGGGCGGCGTGGGTGGGCCGGCCACGGTCGCCGGCGCATGGCCTCGGTCCACGGTGAAGCTGCCCGCTGCACGGCAGCAAGCACCGGTAGGGGCCGCGCGTGAGACGTGACGTCGTACGGCGCACGCCCGTCAGCGCCCACCCGTATCGAGCGCACCTGCTCCGAGCCTTACGGCTTCTGGTGATCCGCGTCGCCGTTGGGCCAGTAGTGCCAGGGCGCAAAGCCGATGTAGCCGCTCGAGTCCACCTGCCCGTCGGGCTTCGTCCACTTAGCGTGGCCGTCGATGAAGGTGCAGTTGACGCCGTCGTTGTGGGGAAGGGGGTTGAGGTGGGGTGTGTAGGTCGGGCCGAAGCCATGCGGCGCCGAGCAGCTCGCGAGCTGGTTCTGATTCTCGACGAAGGCGAACATCTCGGCCGGCAGCGGCATCTTGGCGAGCGGCTTGCCACAGGCATGGTGGTAGTTGATGCCGTAGCCCCAGCCGCCGCCCTTGAAGCCGCCCTGCTCCGGCCGGCTCGGGCAGATGAAGATCTGGTCGTTGTTGATGTACGGGTAGATCTTGTGTGGCCAGAAGTAGGGGTCCGGATAGCGATACCGGACAAACCGCTCGTCATAGTCCTGGAGGTACATGTTGGCAGCCAGTCCGAGCTGCTTCATGTTATTGAGGCAGCTCGTCTGTCGCGCCTTTTCGCGCGCCCGGGCGAAGACCGGGAAGAGGATCGCCGCCAGGATGGCGATGATCGCGATCACGACCAGAAGCTCGATCAGGGTGAATCCTCTACGCATGGGATGCGCCTCCCCTAACCACGCAGATTGACGAAACGCTGTTGCGTCTTGGACTCGCTGTCCACTTCGCGGCCCGTCGCGGGAATCCTCCCCCACGATACCTTTCTGCTTACTCACCTGCGGGCTGGATGCGCCACTGGACCGGCTCGCCGTCCACCGGCGCGGATAGCACGGCCGCCTCGGAGCCGTGCGGCGGCGCGCCGTCGATGGCGTAGGGATTGAACGGCGCGCTCGGCCAGAGCAGGTCGGCGCCGGGCGGCGGGAGGATCCGGAAGCCCCGCACCTCCAGCCACCGGCCCATCTCCCGCCCGCTCCAGCGCAGGCTCTCCTCCCCGATGGTGACATCGCGGCCGGAGTCGGTGACCAGCCTCTCGCCCCTCCCCACACGCAGCACGAGGTGATTGACCGCGGAACTGCCCTCCGCGGTAGCCCTGATCACCGCCGCATCGCCATCCAGCTCCAGCGAGAGCCCGCAGCGCACGTCGCCGTAGTCTAGCGCGACGCCGTCATCGGCGACGGCCCCCGAGTCCGGGACGTAGCGCCCGCCGGCGACGAAGGTGGACCATTCGGGCTGATTGCGGGAGTTGCCGCCGCCGATGAGCAGCCCGGCGTCCTGGTGCCACAGGGAGACGAACTGCTGCCGGTCCTGCCCCCACCGGCTGGTCGACGGCGGGCAGACGAAGGCGCTCAGGCAGCCGAACCACGGGCCATCGCGCTTCACGATCGCCCAGTCGTGGTACTGCTTCGTGAAGCTCGCCTCGTCCAGGTTGATCGGCGCCTCGTCGCCGTCGCGCATGTAGTGGTAGAGGCTCGCGAGATGGCTGGTCACGGGGTTGCGCAGGTCCTCGGCGAAGCCGGGCAGCTCAAGCAGATAGCGCGCATAGCGCCGTCCTCGCGGGACCAGCGTCATCGAGACCAGACCGCCGGGATGGATGCCGGCGCCGTACTTGACGCGGCCATCGATGGTCTCCACGTCGCTGCCGTCGGGATAGGTGAAGGTCTGGTGGAAGTCGGTCGCCGCCTCGATGGCGGGTAGCACCGACTCGTCGCCGGAGAAGATGTGGTAGAGGCCCATCGCGTGCACGTAGACGCGGTTGTAGCCCGTGGTGGGTCCGCCGTGCTCGGGCCAGTAGCCCGCCGGGTCCTGGGCCTCGACGCACTGCGCCATGTAGTCCTCGGCGGGGCGCTGCCAGTCCTCGCGGCCCATCAGCTCCCCGGCGCGCCAGCAGCTCATGGACTTCCAGCAGGGGATGTTGTGCACGCGCCCGGCGTTGCGCACCTCATCCGCCTGGCCCTCGTGGGCCAGCGTCAGCCCCTCCTCCCAGCGCAGTCGGCGGCCGTCGTCGAGATGCTCGCGCAGCAGCGCCCACGTCTCCAGCCAGGCGTAGTTCGTCCAGCACATGTAGGACATGCCCCACTTGCTGCCATCGGGCTTGATGAACTCCACGCGGCCCTGCTCGTCCTGGGCATCGCGCACCGCGTCGCCGGCACGCCCGGCGATCTCGAGGATCCGCGCATCGCCGTGATGGGGGCTCCCCGGCTCGATGTAAAGGGTTGCGAGCGCGTACATCACGTCCTGGTTGGTGACCGCCCAGCCCAGGTCCTCAGGCCGGGCCCCGGGTGCGATGGGGCCGGTCGGCTCGGTGATGAACCGCCCCGTGCTCTCGTCGAAGGTCTCGAGACACTCCTCGACCCCGCTCGCCATGAGATGCAGCAGCTCGGACTTCGGCTCGCTCATCATGTGGTCTGCTCACTCCCGCGGCTGTTGCTGCTGCATATCTGATCCGAGAGCGCCTGGTGGCCTCTACCTGCGGATCCTCAGCGTCAGGAGGTCGTCACGCACGATCTCCTCCACATCGGCGACGAGCTCCTCCACCGGTCGCGTAGCGGGGATGAAGCGGCCGCTGAGCCCGTCCGCGCCTCCGCCGACGAGCTTGACGGCCGCCTCGGCCACCAGCTCGGGCGAAGGCGCGTCTTCGAGGTGCCGCCCGAAGCCGGGCCGCCACCTCCGGCCGCCGGGGTCATTCGCGATGAACCTGGTCATCTCCGTCAGTATCGCGGGTGGCGCGAGCGCGAAGACCTTCACCCCATGCGGCGCGGCCTCCGCCGCGAGGCCCTCGGTCAGGCGCATCAGCGCGGTCTTGGAGCAGGCGTAGCTGGTGGAGTAGGGGTGCGGGTCGCCCACACCGCCCCCGCTGACGACGTTGATGACGTAACCGCCCCCGCCGCCGACCATCCCGGGAACGAAAGCCCGGATGCACAGGAAGCTGCCGTAGAGATTGACCCGCGTGTCGCGGAACCACAGCTCCGGCTCCGCCTCCCATGCCGGCGCGATCACCGAGAAGGTCCCCGCGTTGTTGACCAGCACCTCGACCGGCCCCAGCTCAGCCCCGACTCGCTCCGGCAGAGGCTCGATCTGCTCCCAGTCGGTCACGTCGGCCACGATGGGCAGGACGGTGCCGCCCTGACCGCGCAGCCCGGCGGCGGTCTCCGCCAGCTCCTCCTGCAGCCGGTCCACCAGGCATACCCGCGCGCCCCGCGCCGCGTAGGCCGTCGCGATAGCCTTGCCGATGCCTCGCGCGCTTCCGGTTACGACCGCCACGGCCCCTTCAAGCTCCAGCGTCAATCACTTTCCAACTGTTGGCTCAGGCCCTCTGCGCCGCCGATCAGTCCAGGTTCAGGCGACGGTACAGCTCCTGCACTCGATCGACCTCACCCAGCGTCGCGGAGAGCACGAATGTGATGTCGCCGATGGGCACGTCCTTGCGCGGGTGGAAGATCATGTAGTTGAAGTTGTTGTTGCCCGGGTGCACGTCCACGTGGTGCAGGGACGGGAAGCTGAAGATGCAGCCGAAGGTCTGCCCCGTCACGTCATCCTGCACCGCCATCCAGTGCTCCGTGAGGTCCTCGGCCGAGACCTCGCGGCGACCCTTGCGCCATGCCAGCTCCTGCAGGCCGTCGGCCGTCGGCCAGATGCTGCGCTCGCCGTGGCCGTCAACGCCGATCCGCGACATCAGGTAGAAGGTCGACGACACCGGACCGGCGTCCCCGGTGTCGATGTCGATCCGAATGTGGTTCTCCCCCTCGGCCAGGCTTATGGTCATGGTGATGGGGCTACCGTCCTCCGGGTGTGTGCCCTTGATCCTGACCCACACGCGCTCCCCACAGCCCGAGATCTCCTCCGTCTGCCAGTGGGCGCTGAAGGCGTACCAGACCCAGCCGAAGGGATAGGGGCTGGGCACCAGGTGGTCGGTGCCGGTGTCGCGCAGCACCAGGTCGTGCACTACCGCGTTGTTCTCGATGATCGTTGCCAGCACGTGGCTGTTCTCCAGCGCCAGCAGCGGCATCTCCTCCGGGACCATGCTGGCGTGGGTCTTGTACTCCTCGGCCTTGTGGTAGATGACCGTCCCGGCCGCCAGCCGGATCGGGTAGCTGCGTTCGAACGGCTCCCCGCGCACCGTGCCGGCGATGGTGAGCGTGCCCTCCTCCATGCGCGGCGTGTCGTCGTCGGTGGTGAAGCGGAACTGCACCGTCCGCTCCTGGCCCCCGGACAGCTCGCCCAGGTCCAGCGCCGACTCCTCGGCGGCGAAGCCCCCGCCCACCTCCACCGACGCGGTCAACCGCGACGGGTCCACCGTGTTCACCGTCACCGACACCGGCAGCACCGGCTCCAGATGCCCCAGCGGGAAGATGGTGCGGTCGGTGTCCGCCCGGATGATGATGTCGCGCAGCACCTGCACCTCCACCCACGGCGACACGACCTCGCCCCCACCATCGAGCGCGGCGACCATGTTCACCTGGTAGAAGTCCGGCTCCACGTCCTCCGCCGTGGTGATCGCGAAGCTGTGCGATGACTGCTCGCCCGGCGCCAGCTCGAATGCCGCCGGCTCGCCGCCGAACACCAGCCCCGCCTCCAATCCCGGCCGAAGCGTCCCGCTGATCGTCTCCCCGGAGGTGTTGATGATCGTGGCGGTGGCCGCCAGGCTCTCCCCGGCGGTCATCGACACGCGATCGATCGCGATGCCCAGCACCGCCGCGCGCTCGCCGCGCGGCATCAGCACCACGTTGGCGAAGTCGATCAGCTCGGGCAGCGTGAAGCTCGCCCAGCGCGCGCCGTCGCGCTCGACCGTCTCCAGCGGTAGTACGGCCTGCATCGCGCGCTTGCCGCCATCGGCGTAGCGGGTGTTGGACAGCAGCCACGCGACCTCCGGCGCAGTGCCCTCGTCCAGGCGCACGCGCACCGGCAGGTCGGCCAGCGCCTGGTGCAGCTCCTCCGGCGGCCTCTCGCGGTGGTCCGCGCCGGGCTCGACGATCCGGTTCGCGAAGCCCACCCAGTAACTGTCGCCGGTGCGGAAGCTCTTGGCCTTCAGCACGCCGACGCCGTCCGTGTAGCCCTCGACGACCACGTTGTCGCCGATGCCCCGGGAGCGCAGGTAGCTGCGCAGGATCTCCGCCCAGGCCTTGGCGCCCTTGGCAGGCTCCACCTCCGGCCCCGCCGGCGGCCGGTAGTCGTAGCCGTAGGCGTTGTCATCCAGCGCCTGCGCCTGCTCGTCGGTCTCCAGCACGTCGCGGTAGCCCGCGGTCCACGACGAGTAGTAGGTCAGGCCGACGTCCGCCCCCATGTACAGCGCGCTGCCCTCGCCGAACTCGCTCAGCGTCACGATCGGCCGATCCTCGCCCACCGTCCCGATGACCGCCGCTCCCGCCGGCGCGCGGATCGACACCGCCTCGCGAACCGGCGCCTCTGCCGGCAGGCTCTGCAGCTCGGGCGCCGCCTCGGCGTGCACGGTCATCGCCGCCGTCATCGACGTGCGCTCCGCCTCCGTGGAGCCGATGACCTCCTCGAAGCCGAAGCCCGGACTGCCTGCGTCCTGGTTGTACCAATCCGCCGCGAAGGCGCCGTCGAGCATCACCAGGTTCCCGCCGCCCGCCACGTAGTCGCGGAACTGAGCCGCGATGTCGTCATTGACCACGCGCGAGCACGGCCCCACCACGATCGCCGGGTAGCGCGACAGATCGCCCAGGTTGTACTCGGAGAAGATCTGGAAGTCGAGGTTCAGGTCGTAGAGCATCTGCAGCAGCCCGTTGAGCTGGCGGGTGTTCGTGCCATTGACCAGCACCGTGCGGTCCGAGACGTAGACGCCCACCTGCGGCGCCCGCTGCTCCGACAGCAGATAGAGGTCGCCGAGCTGGTACATCTGGTTGTTGATCGAGCGGGAGACGGTGTACATCGGCTCGCGGCGGGCGTACCCGTCATCGGAGTCCGCCACGCCCTGGTAGGTCGGGTCCGGGGAGCCGGCGATGCACACGTGCGACAGGCCGGTGCGCGGGCAGTCCATGATCAGCGACATCTGCACCCACCCCGCGTTGTAGTCAGGCGGCATGCACAGCGCGTTGCCCGGCACACCCGACCACTCGGCCACGTCGCGCAGCATGTGAATGCGGTAGGAGCCGCCGGTGTAGCCGATGCCGTGGCGCATGAGCACGTCGCTGAACTCGGGGAAGTCCCACCAGCCGGCCGCCGTCGTCCAGCTCCCCCAGAAGGGGATGCTCCAGATGACCATGTGGTTGGGATCGTGGGCTTTGAGGGTGTCGTAGACGAACTTCGCGAAGTCGTGCTGGGACCAGCGCCGGAACTCCTGCCAGTCGCAGAAGCGGCGCGACTGCTCGAAGCCGGTCGGCATCTCGACCTCGTCGAAGCCGCCCAGTTCCGTGCCCCAGGCCTCGTTGAGCGCCGCGATGGTGCCGTACTGCGCCTGTAGGCGCTCGCGGAAGGCCGCCTGGCAGACCGGGCAGTAGCAGCCGACCGTGCGGTAGGCGAACTCGTCCTGCGGGTAGTAGCCTAGCTGGAACGGCCGGTCGCGCAGGCTCTCGGCCAGCTCGATGAGGTTCGCCCGCAGGTGTTCGCGGTAGCCCTCGTTCAGGTAACAGACCTGGCTGCGGCGCGCCGGCGTGCCGTCTCGCGTCATCATCGCCGCGTCCGGGTGCTCGCGGATGTAGCCGCCGTCGTGGCCGACGGAGCCGGACCAGCCGAGGTACACGTGGTGGGCGGCGGCATCCTCGTAGCCCTCCACCGTCATGTGCGTGGTGGTGCCCCCCCAGTCCTCGGAGAACTCGTAGAAGCGGTCATCGCGCTCCGCCGACCACGTGAAGTCGTAGATCAGAAGGAACGGATTGCCGTCGGCGTAGATGACGCCGTTGCGGCCTTCGAAACGCTGTGCGCCCTGCCGCCAGGGCGGCTCGCCGGGCAGTTGCGCCCAGGCCCATGCGCACAGAGTCATCAACGCGACCATCGTCGCGATTCGCGTCGGCTTCATGGCGCCTCCTCCAGTCTGCTGCTCTCCAGGTACTCGTCCCGTAAGCTCGTGCTGTCGCGCTTCGCGCCACGCTCGGGCTCCGCTGCCCGGCCCTCCTGACGACCTGCGCCACCAACTCGCCCGGGCCGACCTTCCGCGCACGTCCGCCTCGCCGGTTGTCGCCGTCAGGAGGTTTGCCCTGCCCACGCCAAACGTGCGCCGCAGGCCCACCCCCGTCTGCCGCGCCGCTCCTACCACCTCGGCTCGAGGAGCTTGACGAAGCAGCGCAGCCCCAGCGTCGCGCCCTCCTCGTCGCCTCCAATAATGACCGCGCACGGCCTGTCGGCCGTCCGCCCGGGCAGAATCATGTAGTCGCCCGCGCCCGGGTAGCTCTCGGACAGCTCCAGCTCCTCCGCGTTGAGGCCGTACTCGGCCAGGGCCTCCGGCGCGGGCAGCGCCTCGAAGATCACGATGCCGAAGCGGGCCTCCGCGGGCGGCATGGCCTGCTGCTCAGGTCGCTCGCCGAACAGCTCACGCGCCGCCGCAATGCCGTCGCGCACGATGGCCGAGTGCGCCGGGTCGGGGTCTTCGGCCTGAAGCAGGCTCGACCAGCCTTCGTTATGCGCCAGCACCAGCGTGTCGCCCCAGTAGAGGTCTGGCGCGAAGTCCACGTCGGGGAAAGCGGTCCGCAGGTCCGCGATGACCTGCAGCACGCGGCGGCGCGTCTCCCGAAGGTCCGCCTCCACGCCGTCCTGGGGGTAGTCGTAGTAGAGCCGGCCGCGGTAGTCGCGCGGCTCAAGCGTGATGAGCGCGTCCTCCTCCGGGCCGACCAGCCCGTCGAGGGCCGCAGTGGCGGCGGCCAGCGCCGCGCGCTGCGCCCCGGTGTCGGCATCCTCCCGGGCCCTGCCGATCATCGCGCGGGCGAGGACGTGCAGATCGCAGTCCTGGTTGCCGTCGCGCAGGCCCCACCAGCACGGCGTTCGCACCGCCTCGCCCTCCTCGGGCCAGACGATGCGCGAGTCCGCGTGCCAGCCGTGCGCGTATGCCCACCAGCCCCAGCCGGGGTAGCCCCTCACGGCCGGGAAGAGCGCAAAGCCGCGCGCCCGCTCGTAGCTCACCTGCCACGTCTTGCCCGACCCGGTGTAGAAGCTCACCACGTCGCTGTCCTCAATAGCCACCAGCACCTCGCCGTTCGGGTCGGGCTCGCGGATGGTGTACATGAACTCGATGGCATGCTCCCCCTCGGCGGGATCGCCGCCATCGGGCAGGCTCACGTAGAGGGTGGGCGACAGCAGGGCCGCCACCCCCGTCCGCTTGTTGCCCCACGGCGAGCCGATCGTCTCCAACTCCTCGCCGTCCACGAGCACGCGCCAGGCGCTCAGGTGTGCCGGCTGAACGCCCAGCGCTTCGAACGGCTGCGTGGCGTATGTATCCTGCGCGCCGCCGTTGCCGTAGCCCGACCACGGCCCGCCGCCGATGTCGGCCTTGCGCGTGGCCGTCACGTAGCGCTTCGTGGTCAGATCGCGGAAGACCTGCGTGGACAGCCACTGAATCTGCCACGCCTCGGCCACGGAGTTCATCCGATTCAACAGCGTGGGCGTCGCCGCTACCTGCCCCGTGATCGTCGTATAGGGCCGCATCCCAGCCTGTCTGCACACCTCGGCCCTGGCGATCCAGTCGGGCACCTCGTCGGGCGAGATCTCGTCGCTCACCTTGACGAAGACCTCGGGGAAGCCACGCTCGACCAGCCACCGGCCAAGCTCGCTCAGGTACCACACGTAGACCTTGCGGAACTCCTCCGATTCCGGCGGCACCTCGCCGCCGAGCACACCGTAGATCAGAGCCGTCGTGGTGTACCGGCCGAAGCTGGGCGCGCCGGTCTCCGCCCGCCGGAAGCCGCGGAGCTGCGCCTGGTGGACCCACGGATTGAAGTAGGAGAAGTCCAGCGCGGGCAGGTCGTCGAGGTCCGCGAGAAGCTCGCGGCGGTTCTCCATCGCCTCCCCCAGCGTGATGTCGGTGCCACGCAGCAGCACTCTGTCGAAGGTCTGGTTCATGTTCAGCGTGATCTCGCAGACCGAGTTGCCCAGCTCCTCGCCGTCGTTGAGGTAGAACTCGAGCTGCTCCAGCTTCTCCGGAGTCAGGTCCGGGCCGCCGGTGAACATGTACGTGCTGCCGCCGTAGCCCTTAAGCCAGACCAGCCGGCGGTCGGGCAGTCGCACCGGCCAGACGTGGCCCTCCAGCGCAACGGTCTGCGTGCGGCCGCCCAGGCCGGTGAGCACCAGCTCCGCCGACACCTCGCCGGGCTCCCGCGCTTCCACGGGATGGAACACCACCTGGAGCTGCCGCACGTCATCGGGCGCCAGCGCCAGGCTCCGCGCGGGCAGCAGGCGGTGGCGGTCGTCATCCATGCGCAGCAGCTCGAACGCCCCGGCCCCCTCGCCGGTGAGCGCCGCGGTCGCCTCGACGTCGGCGAAGGCCGCCACCTGGAGCGTCAGCGAGTCGCTGCCCTCCGTGGGGCAGTCGAAGCGCAGCTCGCTCAGCTCGGCGCCGGGGTCCTCGCCCCAGGTGCGGTAGAGCGTGAAGCCGCGCGCCATCTGCTCCTCGTCCGGCTCGACCTTCGGGCGCAGGTCCACCCAGTTGGGCAGCTCGGCGATCTGGAGCGCCCCCTCGCGCCACCACGCCGGGCCCACGAAGCGCGCGGCCACCTCGTCAGAGTACTCGCTCACGTCGGAGGTGAGGGCGATCCAGATGCGCGAGGTGACCTTCTGCCCCGGCGCCACCTCGCTGCAGATCCACTCCAGGGTCGGCGTCTCGCCCGACCCGCGCCAGAAGTAGAACTGCTCCAGGAAGGCCACGTCGGCGATGGCCATGATCCCGTGACCGGTGGCCCCGTCGATCACTCCGCACCAGCCGGCGGAGAAGTCCTCGTGCCGGCCGCGCATCCCCGGATCGGCGACCACGCCGTCGGCGGTCGGGAGGAAGTAGGTCTCATCACCGGTGAGCGCCTCCCCGCCGGGGCGGAAGAAGTTGCGCTGCCAGAAGCGGCGCGGGCGCTGCGAGCCGTTGGCGACCGTCAGGCGCTCCTCGATCAGCGACTTGCCGTCAGCGACCACCAGCGTCTTGCGGATCTGGAAGCCGCCAAGCGCCGTCCCGGTTAGGGACACCACCGCCTCCGTGTCATCGTGGCGCAGCTCGGTCTGGTACTCGTAGGCGGCAGCGGTGAAGTCGTCACGGTCATCCAGCGCGCCGCCCTCGATCCCCTCCGACCAGACCACGTCCGCCTCCAGCCCCCGGTCCACGAGCGACGTGATCCGCCCGCCCCACTCGGGGACCACAATCATGCGCAGTGTCTCGTTCTGCACCACGATCTGGTGGTGATCCCCGGCATCGATCACCTCAAGCTCGACGGCGCAGACGGGAGCGACCGTGAGAAGCAGCAGCGCAATTGTAGGTGCCCGCATCCGACCTGCCTCCCTGAAGCATCCCCGAACTGTGACTCCGCATCGTCTCTTCCTCGCGTCCGATCGAGAGACCTCCCACAGTCTGCCGCAGCGGAGCTCTGATCTGCACGTTAAGAAAGGTTCTCCTGAAGGGAGGGACAAACAGGAGAGAGGGAGAATGCACGTTTATGAGAGACCTTAGGCGATCTTGATGTGCAGAGGAGCGATGGCGATGAGAAGAGGCTTTACCCTGATCGAACTCCTCGTTGTGATCGCGATCATAGCGATCCTAGCGGCCATTCTGTTCCCGGTCTTCGCGCGAGCGCGAGCCAAGGCGCAGCAGAACTCATGCTTGAGCAACATCAAGCAACTGACGCTTGGTCTCTTGATGTATGCCCAGGACTACGATAGCCGTCTCGCGAGCTATTGGAACAGCCCCGACGGTGGCACAACGCGTTACCACTGGTGGGACCAGACCAGGCCGTACATCCAGAACGACCAGGTGCTGCAGTGCCCATCGCGGCCTCTGGATGGCTCCGTGACCTACGGCTACCCGTCCTACCTGTGGCGCCAGGCGCTGGCGAAGTTCGAAAGGCCCGCACAGACGGTGGCCCTGCACGACAGCATGAATGGCTACAGCTACAACCCCGATACCAGCTACGGCGACACCCTCGACCATTTCATCTACTACCTCTCTGACGATCACGTGGAGCCGCACATGGACGGCCTGAACCTGTCCTTCCTCGACGGCCATGCGAAGTACATGAGCGCATCGGCCGCCTACGGGGCCGACATCTGGAGCGATTACGCCCCATGAGCGGCCCTGCAAAGCGTATCGCATCCCGAGAACGGAGGGTGATTGACATGCGACGGGGCTTTACCCTGATCGAGCTGCTGGTGGTCATAGCGATCATCGCCATCCTCGCGGCGATCCTCTTCCCGGTCTTCGCAAGAGCCCGAGAGAAGGCGAGACAGTCAAGCTGTCTGAGCAACATCAAGCAGATCGGGACCGGCGTTCTCATGTACGTACAGGACTACGATCAGCGCTTCCCGCTCGCGGTGTGGTACGGTGCGGCGGCGCAGTGGTACAACTCGGTGCGACCGTACGTGCAGAACGAGCAGATATTCTACTGCCCCACGCAAATGCCCTTGAACGATCCGCCCACCATCGCCGGTGGGCGCAACTACGAGTACAACGGATACGGGCTGGTCTACGAACTCGGCGGCGGTACCAGTCGCGGTGGGGCGAACGTAGACGCAGTGCGAGCGCCCGCGGAGACGTGGCTCCTCGCCGAGATTGAGCGCGAGGGCAACGGCGCCTTCACCAGCACCGGGGCCTGGGGCTACTCGACGATGGACTTCAACGTTCACAACGGTGGCAGCAACTACGCGTTCTGTGATGGACACACCAAGTGGCTGAATGAGAGCACGGCCAGAGGCGATTACTCGCACTACATGTATCAGGCATCGGAGCAGTAGGCTCCGAGCGTGTGACGGAACCCTTCGCAGCCCGGGCTCGCGGGCGGACGGCCCGGCGCTCTTGCGGCCGCCCTTCACCCGTGCCCGGTCGTCAATAGCCCGAGGCAAAGGAGGTGACGACGGCGACGCAGCGAATATGGTACGATAGTGTTGGTCCAACTCAGCCCGACAAGGAGGAATCCTGATGAAGAGGGGCTTCACTCTGATCGAGCTGCTGGTCGTGATCGCCATCATCGCGATCCTCGCGGCGATCCTCTTCCCGGTCTTCGCCCGGGCGCGCGAGAAGGCACGCCAGTCGTCCTGTCTCTCGAACATGAAACAGCTCATGCTGGCCTTCCAGATGTATGTCCAGGACTATGACGAGGTCACGAATCTGGTGCTGTACGGGCCGGACGAGTGCCACTGGTACAACACCTTCGTGCCCTACATCAAGAACGACGACGTCCTGATATGCCCCAGCGACCCCGACCTTCCGGTCGCCTACGCCCAGCCCTATCACTGGGGCTACTACCATCTCTATAAGCGAAGCGCCACGAGCTCCTATGGCGGAGGTGTGCCGCTGGCGAAGATCATGCATCCCGCCGAGGTGTGCGCCTTCGGCGAGACCGCCGAGGACGCCAGCACGCACAACGGCGCCTTCAACAGCAGCGGGCTGTGGGGCTACGCAATGTGGGCGCCCGACCGGCACAACGATGGCATGAACTGCGGCATGGTCGATGGGCACGCCAAGTGGTACACGCACAACTACCTGGTGACCGAGTACAACAAGGGCTCCAGCTCGCGGTTCTTCGCCGACGCCGACTAGTACTGCGGCCACAGCAGCTCGGGCCTTGCGCGCCGACGGCTGTGTGAGGCCACGTATCGAGGACAATGGGCACCCCCTCACCCGGATGCGGCGTTATCCGCCGCGCGCATCCGCGCGAGGGGGTGCTTGAGCGTCTGCGGCCGAGCCCGACGGCGGTCCGCGCCTCTCCATGGGGCCGGGCAAGGCCGGGGCGCAGGACGGGAATGCCCCCCCGGGAGGGCATCGGTGCCCGGGCCGCGAACCTCCGGGCGCGATGGACAGGGAGCAGCTCCGCCAGCTCATGGCACAGGTTCGCGCCGGTGAACTTCACCCCGACGAGGCGGTGGAACGCCTCCGCTCGCTGCCCTTCGAGGACCTGGGCTTCGCGAAGGTCGATCACCACCGCGCCCTGCGCCGGGGGTTCCCCGAGACCGTGCTGGCGGAGGGCAAGACGCCCGCGCAGGTGGCCGGCATCCTGGAGTCGCTGTCCCAGGGGGCGCCGCTGGTCATCGCCAGTCGCGCCTCGCCCGAGCACTTCGTGGCGGTGCGGGAGCGCATTCCGCACGCGGCCTACCACGAGGAGGCGCGCATCATCCGGGTGGGGCCGATCCCCGAGCCGGTGGAGGGGAGCGCGCCTGTCGCGGTGGTGACCGCCGGGACCTCCGACATCCCCGTCGGCGAGGAGGCCGCGGTCACCGCGGAGCTGGCCGCCTGCCGGGTCGAGCGCATCTATGACGTCGGCGTGGCGGGCATCCACCGCCTGCTCGGTCACCGCGAGCAGCTCGTGCGCGCGGGCGCCATCGTGGTGGCCGCCGGGATGGAGGGCGCGCTGGCGAGCGTCGTCGGCGGGCTGGTGGATTCGCCGGTGATCGCGGTGCCCACCAGCGTGGGCTACGGCGCGGCCTTCGAGGGGCTCGCCGCGCTGCTGGGCATGCTCAACTCCTGCGCGTCGGGCGTCGTGGTCGTGAACATCGACAACGGCTTCGGCGCCGGCCGCTTCGCCGCCATGATCGTGCGCAGAATGGCTGCGGAGAAGAGCCCCTGACCGGGAGGCCAGGCGACCTCGGATTGACATGCCGGTGGCCCATCGTCCCCAACCGCCCTTTGCCAACTCCCCATTGCTCGCGCTGACAGGAGGCGATCACCACGGCCGACGAAGCACCGAGCAACCCCAACATCGTCTACATCATGGCCGATGACATGGGCTTCGGCGACCCCGAGCCGTACGGCGCCGAGAAGATCCCCACCCCCAACATGGACCGCCTCGCCCGCGAGGGCATGCGCTTCACCGACGCCCACTCCGCCTCGGCCGTCTGCACGCCGTCGCGCTACGCCGCCGTCACCGGCCGCTACTGCTGGCGCACCAGGCTGCAGTCGGGCGTCATGTGGGGCTACTCCCCGCCGCTGATCGATGACGGCCGCATGACCGTCGCCTCGATGCTCCGGCGGCAGGGCTACGCGACCGCCGCGGTGGGCAAGTGGCACCTGGGGCTGGGCTGGAACTGGACGTGCGAGATCCCCGACGATCCGGCGGCGGTCCGCACCGAGCCCGGCCACAACATCGACCACGAGCGCCCGCTCACGCACACCGCCAACGACGTGGGCTTCGACTACTTCTTCGGCATCCCCGCATCGCTGGACATGCAGCCCTACTGCTTCGTCGAGAACCACGAGACCGTCGGCACCCCGAGCGTGGAGAAGGACTGCTACAACCCCCAGCAGCGCGAGGGGCTGATGGTCCCGGGCTGGCGCGATGACCTCGTGGACGTGACGCACGCCGAGCGCGCCTGCGGATTCATCGAGGAGAGCCACGCGGCGGGCAGGCCCTTCTTCCTCTACCTCACGCCCTCGGTCCCGCACCGCCCCTGCATCCCGCCGGAGTTCATGGAGGGCGCATCGCGCGCGGGGCTGCGCGGCGACTGCGTGGCGCTGTATGACTGGGTGGTCGGCCGGGTCATGGAGACCCTCGACCGGCTCGGCCTCGCCGAGGACACGCTGATGCTGGTCACCAGCGACAACGGCGCGCGCGCGACCGACTACTACGGCAACGACTGGGGCCACCGCTCATGCGGGCCGTGGCGCGGACAGAAGGCCGACATCTGGGAGGGCGGCCATCGCGAGCCCCTGCTGGCCCGCTGGCCGGGCGTGGTCGAGCCCGGATCGGTCTGCGACGAGACGGTCTGTCTCGTCGATCTGATGGCGACCTGTGCCGACATCACCGGCGCCGACCTCCCCGGCGACGCAGCGCCCGACAGCGTCTCGATCCTCCCCGCCCTGCGCGGCGACGACCTGCGCGGGCCGCTGCACGAGGCCACCGTCCACCACTCCCTCAACGGGACCTTCGCCATCCGCCGGGGCGAGTGGAAGCTCATCCTGGGCCTGGGCTCCGGCGGGTTCTCCGACCCGCGCAGCCTCGACCCCGAGCCGGGCGGCCCCGAGGGCCAGCTCTACAACATGGCGAATGACCCCTACGAGACCACGAACCTGTGGCAGGAGGAACCGGCGGTCGTCGAGCGCCTGTCTAACCTCCTGAGGACCTGGCGCGAGGAGGGCCGCTCGGTCGAGCGATAGCCACGCATCCAGGCGTGCCATGACGCAAGGGGGCTCAGCCACCATGTCGGTGCGCTCCATGATGCTCGCGGTGGTGCTGTCGTCTCTGCTCGCCGCGCAGGCGGGCGCCGACGGCCTGCTGCCCAACGGCGGCTTCGAGGCCGAGGGTGACGCCGTCGGCGCGTCCCCCTCACTGTGGGAGGTGGACGCGGGCCGCCTGACGCTCAGCGACGAGCGACCCTTCGAGGGCCGCCGCTGCCTGGCCATCCAACACCCCAACGCCGACGTCAGCACCTGGACCGGCCACGAGACCGTGGCGCTTCCCGGCGAGGGCCTCTACGTCATCAGCATCGCGTACCGCAACCCCGACGGCGCCACCATCTTCCCCCAGCTCAACTACTACGCCGACGAGGGCGGCAAGCGCGCGAAGCTGCAGTCCTGGGGCCAGCCCTTCCGCGGCCGCCAGGTGCAGTCCGGCGACGAGTGGCATCGCATCCAGCGGATCATCCGCATCTATCCCGGCACCACGCACCTGCGCGTGGCGCTGGCGGTGCGCGGCGAGCCCGCGACGGCCTACATCGACGATCTGTACCTTGCCCGCGTCGATGAGGCGCGGCCGGGCCAGATCGAGAACCTCGCCCTCTTCGGCGAGGCCGGGAGCTGGGACGAGAACACCGGCCTGGTCGTGCTCCAGCAGCCGCCGCACCCCCGCGGGAGCAGCTACTGGCCCTGGTGGGACGGCCTCTACTCTCCCTCGGAGATCAACGATGGCGACGACCGCACCTACTGGGTCTCCACGGCGCCGACCTCCGACCCGCCCAAGGACGTGGGCCTCCAGTGGCCTCAGCCGGTGACGGTCGCCACGGTCATCGCCAAGTACCCGCACCGCGAGGTCTGCCCCGATCCGGGCGACGTGCGCCTGCAACTATGGGACGGCGAGTGGCACGACGCGACGGTGGATAGCCTCGACTTCGACCTCGACGCGGCGGTCTACGTCTACCGGCTCGAGCCCGTCTCGACGAAGGGCGTGCGGCTGTACTTCGACAGCTTCGCGCGGCGGCGCTGCGCCGTGCAGGAGCTGGAGGTCTACGCCGAGCCGCGCGCGGTCGAGCCAGCGCAGGTGGCGCGCAACTTCCACTACGAGGGCCCGACCGAGCCCGGCCCCGCGGCCGGCGAGCGGCCGAAGCTCCTCATGTGGTATGACACCAAGCGCGGGACGACCTCCGCAGAGCCGTGGCTGCGCGAGTACTCCACAGGCCTCGATGACGAGGGCAACCCCGTCCCCGTCGAGCGCCTCCGAGCGCACATGCGCCGCCGCATGGCGATGGAGCGGGAGGCGGGCGTGGACGGCATCATGCTCAAGCTCGGGGCCAACCGGCTGTCGGCGGAGGCCATGCGCGAGCCCATGGAGGTCGGGTACGGCCCCACCGGCATCTCCGGCCGCGAGCACCTGCAGACCGCCATCGAGCTCGGGATGGACCGCAGCATGCCCCTGCTCTACTTCGCCACCATCCTCAACGATACGTGGGAGCGCGTCGCGGGCCTCGCGAAGACCGTGCAGTTGGAGAACGGCCGCACGTGGCTCGACTGGCGCGATGACGCGTCGTGGGCGCTGGTGGAGGAGACGGTGCGGGAGATGGCGCGGCAGGCGGCCATCGCCGGCTGCCCGGGCGTGGCCTTCGACATCGAGCCCTACACCGTGGGCATGGACGTCTACTACGCCGAGCGCTACACGGGAGTGGACGCCCAGGAGCTGCTCGAGGTCGCCGAGCGGCGGGGGCGCGAGCTGGCCGGGGCGATCGTGGCGGAGTTCGAGCGCGAGGCGCCCGGCGTGGAGCCCGAGATCATCTGGCTCGCCGGCTACGCGCGCGATGACCTGACGCTGCACAACGCGCTCTTCCGCGGGCTGACCTCCGTGCGCCACGGCGGGCTGCACATCGCCACCGAGGCCGTCTACACCAGCGCCCACCCGGAGCACATCCGCAGGACCTACGAGAGTGCCTGGGAGTTCGGGCTGGCGCACGCCGGCGACACGGAGCTCTGGCGGGAGCGCTGCGGCGTGGCCCACGGAAGCTGGCCGCTGTACCGCGGCGCGGACCGTTGCCTCGCACCCGATGAGGTCCGCGCGCAGCTCCGAGAGTTCGCGGCACAGGAGCCCGCGCCCAAGTACATGTGGTGGTATACCGGATCGTGGCTGTGCATCGAGGACCCGGAGTGGACCGGCTACCGGCAGGCCTATGGCCCCGGCTGACTGACCCGGGCCGGAGCCGGGAAGGAGCCGTCCATGCTCGACCTGACGCTGGCGCTGCTCGATGACTACCTGGCGGGCTTCGGGGCCGAGAGCACCGGGCTCGTCTACCACCATCGGCTGAACGGCCCGCGCGGGCTGGACGCCCTCGCATCGCCCGAGGAGGTCGCCGCCGGCACGGTGCGCGGCAGGGAGATGCGCTGGGGCTACGGCTCGGGCATCCAGGACTGCGCGCTCGAGAACGGCCAGCTCCTCTATGCCCTCTGCGACGCCTACGACGCCACCGGCGACGAGCGGCTGGCGCAGATTGCGCGGCGCATCTGGCGCGGCATGAAGCTCATCGGCTCCGTCAGCCCCTACCCCGGCTTCGTGCCGCGCGGGCCGCACCCGGATGGGAGGAGCTACTACCGCAACTCCTCCCGCGACCAGCACGCCACCTACGTCTACGCCCTCTGGCGCTGGCATCGCAGTCCGCTGGCCGGCGACGACGACCGCGCGTTCATCGCCCGCTTCCTCGGCGCCTTCGCCCGGCGCATGGAGCGCAACGACTGGCAAGTGATGGTCGAGGACGAGTCGGAGATCGCGCATGTGGGCTTCTCGTGGAAGCAGCGGGCCGTGCCCGGAGCCATCTCGCTGCTCGGATCGCTCGCGGCCGTCCGCGAGGCCACCGGCGATGATCGCTGGCGGCGGCTGTGGGAGCAGTACTCGCGGGAGGACGACGGCTTCCGCTGGGAGCTGCTGCGCCCCGAGCAGGCGTCGCAGCTCCGGCCGTTGACGCTCTACTGGAACCAGTTCGGCATGGACCTGGCCTCGCTCTCGCGCATCCTCGGCCACTCCGAGCAGGGCCGCCGGGCGCGGGAGTTCGCGGTGGCCGCCGCGCGCGAGTCCATGACGCGCAACGTCTTCAGCCCCGACCACTGGCGCCGGCTCGACTGGGCCGATGAGTGGGACCAGGAGCGAACCGAGGCGGCCGTGCAGCGGTTCGGGCTGTCGCTGGACGAGCCGGCGACGGTCCTCGACCTCTTCGCGGCCTTCGACCCCGAGCAGTGGCACGCCGACGACCGGCAGACACGCTCGGTCAGCGGCAAGCTGCTGTTCGGCATCCCGACGGTGGCCTTTCATCTCGCGCTGCTGTCCGAGGACCCGGAGCTGGTCGACCAGGTCGCTCCGCACGTGCGCCGCATGGTCGAGGTCATGCTCGAGCACGGCGAAGTCTACGACAGCGGCGAGAACTTCAGCCGCTCGGCCGTGCTGGGACTGCACCTGGTGGCACTCCAAGACGCGCGCTGAGGGGGACCGGCCATGATCGATCGCGCAGCATCATGCCGAACGTACCTCACAGTCGCCTTCGCCCTCGCCGTCGCACTGGCGGGCGCGCCCGCGGGCGCGGTATCCATCGTGCTCGACGACTTCGAGGTGGGCGTCGGCGCGTGGCATACCAACGACCAGGAGGCCGGCGGCGAGCGGCCGTCGGACATCTGCGACATCTTCACCGTCGGCCGGCGCACCGACGGCGCCATGGAGCAGGCCGCGCTGGTGGAGTTTGCGGCCGCGGAGAATACCTGGGCCTCCGTCACGCTGCCCGTGGATGGGCCGCTCTGGGCCGAGAACAACGTGGGCCAACTCAGCATGTGGCTGCGCGGCGACGGCTCCGACAACACCGTCGATCTCACGCTCCGCTCGAAGCTCGGCGAGGAGCGCGGGGACACCTCCTACATCTACAGCCTGCCGCTGGACAGCCGGGAGTGGGAGCGCCGCTCGATCCGCCTCTTTGCCTTCAAGAGCGCCGACGGCAGTTCGCCCGACGCCGAGGCGATCCGCAACGCGTATCTGCTGCAGTTCGTGAAGACCGGAAGCTGGCCGAGCCTGTCGTTCTACGTGGACGAGATCGTCGCCGAGCCGATCCCCGGCGCGGTGGGGCCGCCCGAGCCCCCGGCGGAGCAGCCGCTCTCGGTGCGCGTGGACTTCGCCCAGACCAAGGCGCGGATGCTGGCCCAGGTCGGCGCCAACCTCGGCGATGACCTCCCGCCGGTGCTCGACGACCCGGCCGCGGCCGCCGCGATCAGCCGCGGCCTGGCGGAGCTGGTGCCCTGCGTCGTGCGGCTGCGCCTCTCCGACTTCCGCGACGAGCGCATTCACGACTACGACCTGATCCGCCTCAACCGCGCCATTAACTGGGTCGCGGACACCGGCGCCCGCGCGCTGGTGTGCCTGAACCCGGCGCGCATCCCCGCCGCCGAGGGCGAGGCGCCGCAGTGGGACCCAGACTTCGAGGACGTGGCGCTGAAGGTCGTCGCCCTCCGCCGCGGCGGGCCGCACCTGCGCTACTACGAGCTGTACGACTCGCCGCTGCTGTCCGGCCGGTTCGCGTCGGTCGAGGAGCTGGTGGACGGCTACAACGCCCTCGCCGCCCGGATCCTGGCCGCCGACCCCGAGGCGCGCGTGGGCGGGCCGGGCCTGGCCTCGGCGTGGGATGCGAACGTGCGCCCCTTCCTCGAGGGCGCCGAGACGCTGCACTTCCTCTCTCTGCACCTCTACGGAGCGCACAACGTCGTGGCCGAGACCGGGGAGCTGTTCGAGGCGGCGATCGCCGGCACGACCTCCGACCTGCCCCACCAGCTCTCGCTTGAGGCGGTGCGGCACCTGGCCCACTCCCTGCGGCGGCCCGTCCCGGAGCTGTTCATCACCGCCATGGCAATGAACTCGGCCCGGCGGCCCGGCGGCGCCGCCGCCGATGACCGCATCCAGGCCCCATTCGGCGCCGCCTGGCTCGCGGCCGCGGTGCTCTCCGCATCACCCCACGCCGACAAGCTCCTGAACTTCCGCCTCTACGGTCCCGGCTGGGGGCTGATGGACCGGCGCGGCTCGACCGGCACCCTCTACACGGCGGCCTGGCTGCTGCGCAGCTACGCCCCGCGCGGCTCGACGCTCTGCCGGCTCCTGCGCCCCGCCGATGACCTGCTCGTCGCCGCGGTCTGGACGCCGACGGCCCGCAACGTCTTCGTGGTTTACGGCGGCGTCGGGCCGCGTTCGGTGGTCATCGACGCCTGGGGGATCGGCACTCCGGTGCTGGTGCGCGAGCGCAGGCTCACCCCCGACGGCGAGCTCAACATGTCTCAGCTGCCCAACTCCGCCGCCCAGTCCATCGAGCTCGACGGCCCGGGCATCTGCGTGATCCAGTTCGTGGGGGATGAGTGAGCGCCGCGTCTCCTGCGCGAAGGCGCGTGGCTCAGTCGGGCCACTGCAGGATGACGGCCAGCCCCGGCTCGCGCTCGCCGATGGCCTGCGGGTAGGCCTCCGCCGCCCTGTCCCATGCGAAGCGGTGCGTGATCATCGGCTCCAGCGCCAGGTGGCCCTCCGCCGCCAGCTCCAGGAATAGCTCCCCGTTGGCCGGGCGGCTCCAGCGGCTGCGCTCGTCCCCCGGCTGGGGATGCGCCGAGACGATGGCGCCCACGCAGTTGAGGGCCTTCAGGTGCAGCTTCATCATGTCCACCGGCGCGGGCCAGCGCGGCGAGCCGAGCGCCACAACCGTCCCGAACCTGCGCGCGAGGTCGAAGGCCATGTCGTAGGTCTCCGTGCGGCCGGTCACCTCGAAGACCACGTCGGCGCCGCGGCCGCCGGTCAGCGCCTCGACCTCGCCCCGCGCGTCGCACTCGGAGGGGTTCAGCGCGTGCGTGACGGCGCCCGCCTCCATCGCCAAGTCCAGCCGGTAGTCGTCCAGGTCGATGCCGACGATCGGCCGCGCGCCGGTGAGCGAGAGGTAGCGGCAGGCGAGCTGACCCAGCACCCCGAGGCCGACGACCACCGCCGACTCGCCGAGCTGCGGGTGGCCCATGCGCACGCCGTTGAGGACCGTACAGCCAAGCACACAGAAGGTGGCCTCCTCGTCGCCGACCCCATCGGGGATGTGCCAGACCGGCTGCGCGGGGCCGAAGACATTCAGCAGGCGGTGCGAGCCGGGGGTGGTGACGCGGTCGCCAAGCGCGAAGCCCTCCACATCCTCGCCGACCTCCACCACCACGCCCACGCAGGAGTAGCCGGGGCAGTAGGGGTACTGGGGCATGGTCCGGCCGTCAGGGCGCTGCCACTCGCGGCCGATGTAGGCCGAGCCCTCCGTCCCGGCGCTGATCAGCGACCGCGTCGAGCGCACGCGGATGCCGCCGGGCGGCAGCGGGACGATCTCGCCCTCGCGCAGCTCGACGGTGCGCGGGGCGGTCATGACTATCTCGGGGTTACTCAGCTCGCTGGAGCCCATGGCGCCGCATCCCTTCGGCCGGCCGTAGACGCGCTCGCCCCTTGTTCGCCTCACCGCCCGGCATCCCTCCACCGCACGCCGCGGCGCGGCTCCCGAGCGAACTCAACCGGGAATCACGCCCCCGACCCGCCGAGAGGCCCTTGAACTGCCCCACCATTTCGGTTACAATGCTCACGTTCGGGCATTGCCCCTACTGAACCCCTGAGTTGCGGTCTCAGCGCGTAAGGCCATCTGCGTCCTGGGCTACCTGCTCGCTCAGGACGTGTTATGGTGTGACATGTCGCCCTGACGGGAGTTGCCTACGATGCCAACCATCCGGATAGTCGATGTGACGAACCGCGACGGGGAGCAGACGGCGCGGATCGTGCTCTCGAAGCTGCAGAAGACGATCACCAACATCCTGCTCGACGAGATGGGCGTCTTCGGCTCCGAGCTGGGATTCCCGCTGAGCCCGCACGAGCGGGACTACATCAACGCCAATGTGGAGCTCACCCATACGGAGAACGACGACGGCGAGCCCGTTATCCAGCGGCTCCGTCTCGAGGGCTGGTCTCGGGCGCTCGCGTCCGATGTCGAGTATGCGATGACGCATACGGATCTGACCCACCTGAATCTGTCCATCTCCACTTCGCGGCAGATGCTGGAGTGGAAGTTCCAGGGCAAGTTCAGCCAGGATGACATCATCAACATGATGACCGATGCGGTGCGCGCGGCCCTGGAGGGCGGCTGCACCTCCGTCGGCATCAACGCCGAGGACGCCTCCCGCACCGACATGCAGTTCCTCAAGGACTTCGGACTGGCGGGCAAGGAGGCCGGCGCGGAGATCCTGCGCTACTGCGACACCCTCGGCTACGACGATCCCTTCACCATCGCCGAACGCATGGGCCGGCTGGCCAGCGAGGTCGGGATGGCGCTGGAGACGCACTGCCACAACGACCTCGGACTGGCCGTCGCGAACTCGGTCGCAGGCGCCGTCGCGACCTGTGAGGCCGGCCAGGACGCCTACATCAACACCACGGTCAACGGCGTGGGCGAGCGCGCGGGCAACGCCGACCTGGTCTCCTGCGTCCTGGCGCTCAAGCACTCCTCCGGCCTCTCCGAGAAGGGCTATCTGGACCCGCGGATCGACACCACCAAGGCCTACCGGCTGGCGCGCTATGTGGCCAACGCCTTCGACCTGCCGATCCCGATCAACCAGGTCGGCGTGGGCGCGAACGCCTTCGCCCACGAGTCGGGCATCCACGCCGACGGGGCGCTCAAGGACCGCCACAACTACGAGCTCTACGCCTTCGAGGACCTCGGGCGCGGCCATGATGAGCTGACCAAGACCGGCCGCGAGATCCTCACCGGCCAGCACGGCGGCACCTCCGGCCTGGAGTACGTCTACAGCCACATGGACCTCGCGTTCCGCGACCGCGAGCACGCCCAGGAGATCCTCACGCTCGTGCAGTACGCGAACCTGGCGAACCAGCACCCGCTGACCGAGGAGGAGTTGCGCTTCATCTACCACCACCCGGAGATCGCCCGCAGGCTCCTGACGCTCACCCCATAGCCCCGAATCGGCGAGCGATCGAGCGCCCCTCCGCC
>JALGUJ010000161.1 GCA_029820945.1 Candidatus Zipacnadia bacterium
GACAACGCCATCCCCAGGTGCGAGAAGACCCCATCGGCGCTGGTCTCGACGAGCTCCTCGATCTCTGCCCACGCCACAGGCCCGAGAGCCCTGCCACCGAGTTCGTAGTACCAGACGACTTCTTCACGGTCCAGGTCCGCCATCGGTTTCCCACCTGCGCCCCGCGCGTCAGTGTCAGCGGCAGAAGCCGTCCACGAACGTAGCGAGCGCCGCCGCGGCATCCAGCATCTCCTGAACGGGGATCTGCTCGTGGTCGGAATGCGCCACGCCCAGGTCGCCCGGCCCGAACACCACCGTGGGGATCTCGAGCTGGTTGTTGTACATCCAGGCGTCGCAGGAGGCGGTCATGGCCGAGACCTCACCCTCCTTGCCTACGGCCCGCGCGGCCTCCTGCAGCGCCAGCACCAGGGGGTGGTCGGGCTCGATGACGTTCGCGTCGTGGCGGTAGGTGAACTCCATCTCGAAGTTGTCCGGATCGGCCAGCCATGGGTCGCCGCACTCGCGCACGGCGGCCTCCATCTCCTCCATGACCTGCTCCTTGGTGCGGTCGGGCAGCAGGCCCAGCACGCCCTGGAGGTTCGCGTGCTGCGGCGCCGCCGCGGGCCAATTCCCCGCCTCCAGCATCCCGACGGTCAGCGGCATGGGGTTCTCGAACTGGTCGAAGAGCGGGTAGTGGCCGCGCGACTCCGCCAGGATGCGGTCGTGATAGCCCTCGAAGATGCGAATGACGTCGATCGCCTTGAGCAGCGCGCTGACGGTACCGCCCGGCATGCCTGAGTGCCCGGCCTGGCCGTAGACGCTGGCGTCGAACCAGACCGCGCCGCGCACCTGCGGCAGCAGCACGAAGTTCGTGGGCTCGAGCACCACGCAGGCGTCGGCGGCCTCGCCGCGGCGGACCATGGCGAGCGTCCCGTTGCCGCCGATCTCTTCTTCGATCACCAGGTGTACGATGATGTCGCCCGCCGGTTCGATGCCAAGCTCCTCGAGGAGCCTGAAGAGCAGCCAGATGGTGGTGACCTGGCCCTTGGCGTCACAGGCGCCACGGCCGTAGATGACGCCGTCCTCGACGCGGGGGTCGAAGGGGTCCACGTGCCCGGACGAGGGTGGGACCACATCCAGGTGCGTGTTGAGGATGACGGACCTGCCGCCGCCGGCGCCGCGCTTCACGGCCCGCACGTTCGGCCGGTCGCCGTACTCGGTGACGAGCGGATAGGAGTAGTCGGGGTCATCCTTGATGGCCTCCGTGACCTCGACGAACTCGATCTCGTCGGCGACCTCGCCCATGCGCTCGTGCATGTAGCGCATGGCGGGCCCCTCGTTGCCGGCGGTGGACTCGAATGGAATCAGGTCGGACAGCAAATCGACCGCGTCGTCGTACAGTTCGGATGCGGCCTCAATATGGCGGTTGCTCATCGGGCTCTCCTTTGCGTCGGTTCAGATCTGTTCGTCCAGCAAGCGTTGACTGGTCGGATCGAGCGCCCCTGTGTCGGGGATGTCGTAGCGGTTGCCCTCGACGTCCTCGACCGACAGGTGCCCTGGGAGCGGCTCCTTGACCTTCTCCCGCAGGTCGCGTATAACCAGCGTCGCCGGGCCGCGATCGGTCTCCACGTCCCACTCAACGGTGTCGAAGCGCTGCCGGCAGGCGAGGATGCGCTCTATGCGCGGCGTCAGGTATCGGCGCCCAAGCTCCTCCTCGGCGAGCCGTCGCTGCGCGGCCCCGAGCTCCGCCAGGTCGAGGATCACCCCGATCTCGTTGCTGTCACCATCGAGGACCGAGATCCAGCGCTCCGGCTCGCTGAGTGGGAAGAGACGCACCAGGGTCACGTCGCGCCAGGCCTCGTGCCCGTCGCTCATCCGCAGCCGGCCCTGCTCGCGCCGGAAGCGCACCTCGCCGGGCTCAAGCACCCTCGGCTCCCGCGAGTCCCGGTCGTCGTCCGCGCCTGCACGCTCGTCCCCCGCCTCCGGGCTTGTGTCATCCATAGGCCGTCATCAGCGCTCCACGGCGCTGACCTTCGAGATCTCCTGGTAGGTCTGCACCAGCCGATGGAACTCGCCCTCGGCGGAGATCAGCTGGTCGTGGGAGCCGATCTCCGCGATCTCGCCGTCCTTGAGCACGATCAGGCGGTCGGCGTTCTTGAGGGTGGACAGCCGATGTGCGATGGCGAATGTCGTCCGGCTCTCCACCAGCCGCTCGATGGCCTCCTGTATGCCCTTCTCGGTCTCGACATCGACCTGTGAGGTCGCCTCGTCGAGGATGAGAATCGCCGGGTCGTGCAGCACGGCACGGGCGATCGCCAGACGCTGTTGTTCCCCGGCCGAGAGCCCCTGGCCTTTCTCGCCCAGGAGCGTCTCGTAGCCGTCGGGCTTGCTGATGATGAACTCGTGCGCGTTGGCGGCTCGGGCGGCGCGCACGATCTCCTCGCGCGTCGCGCCGGGCCTGGCGTAGGCGATGTTCTCGGCGATGGTCCCCGCGAACAGGAAGGTGTCCTGCGGCACGATGCCGATGTTGTGGCGCAGATCCGCTATGCGGATGCGCTCGATGGGCATGCCGTCGATGAGGATCTGGCCCTCGTCCACGTCGTAGAACCGGCACAGGAGGTTGACGGTGGTGGTCTTCCCGGCGCCGCTCTGCCCGACCAGCCCGATCATCTCGCCCGGCTCCACGTGGTAGGACACCCCCTTGAGGACCGGCCGGTGCCGCTCGTAGCCGAAGGTGACGTCGCGGAACTCGACACGCCCCTGCATCTCGGGCATCGCGACCGCGTCTTCGGCCTCCGCCACCTCCGGCGCGGTGTCGAGCACCTCGAAGACCCGCTCCGCCGCGGCAAGCGAGCGCGAGGCCCAGTTGAGCAGCATCGACATGAAGCGCAACGGCTGGTAGAACATCGCCACGTAGGTCAGGAAGGCCACGAGCGTGCCCAGAGTCATGGGGCCGAAGAGCACCTCGCGGCCGCCGACGTACCAGACGAGGAGCGTGCCCAGCATCATCACCAGCGACATGCCCGAGAACAGGATCGACCACACGCGCTCGACGCCGGTGCCGGCGATCGCCAGCGCGTCGCTGCGCGCGGCGAAGTCGTCGATGTGCCGCCGTTCCTGGGCGAAGGCCTTGGTCACGCGCAGGCCCGACAGCGTCTCGTTGAGCACGGAGTTGAGCGTGCTCCAGCGGTGGAAGAAGCGGTGCATGTGGTGGCGGATGCGCCGCCAAACCGTCGTCGAGAGCAGCACCACGATGGGCGCGGGCAGGAAGACGAAGAGCGCGAGCTTCGCGTTCATCACCAGCAGCACCACGGTGATGCCCACGATCAGCAGCAGATTCGTCGCCAGGTCCTGCGAGCCCCAGACCAGGAACTCCTGCAGCCGCCCGGTGTCCTGGTTGACGCGCGAGATGACGCTCCCTATCTGGCGCTTGTCGTAGAAGCTCAGCGAGAGGAACTGCAGGTGCTCGTAGAGCTCGGTGCGGATGTCGTGGCTGATGCGGTTGCCCAGCCATGCGACCAGCCAGTTGCGCACCGCGCTGATCGTCGCCATGAGCACGTGCGCGACCAGCAGCGCCAGCACCAGCAGTCCCAGCAGCCGCGAGCGCTGGTCAACCGGCGCCGCCTCCCCCACCGGCGCCAGCACGCCGTCCATCAGCGGCTTCTGCAGATACGGAGGCACAAGCCCCAGCGCCGTGTGCACCAGCGCGAGCAGCGCCAGTACCAGCGCCGGGCGCCAGCGGGGGTAGAGGTAGCCGGCCAGCCGGCGGAGCGTGCGTGTCTTGGGTAGACAGGCCGGGCAGACCTTCGTCCCCTCGGCCAGGGGCAGGCCGCAGCGCGGACAGCGCCGCTGCTCCTCCTCGGGCGGCTCCGCCTCCTCGCCCTCCAGCCACTTCCCCAGCACCTGCGCCACCGCGGTGAAGCGGCCGGCCCGCGCCGTCGTGTAGCGCACCAGCTCGATGCGCTCACCGTTGCGCGCGACCTCCAGCACGCCGCCGCCGATCAGCGCCTCGGCCTTTGGCTCGCTCAGCTCGGCGAGCGGCAGCTCCAGGCGCGGGTGAGGCTCCTCGGCATTCTCGGCGACGATGCGCAGCGTGCTCTCGCCGATGACGAGCCACTCGCGGCCGAAGCGGCCGTCGGGAAGCAGATCAGTCTCCGCGACGAGGCGGACCGGCTCTCCGGCATCATAGCCTTCAGGCAGTGCAGGGCACGACATCTGTCCGCACTCTCCAAGGGAATGCCGACGGGTCTGCGGTGACCGGGCGGTACCCGCCCGCGTCTTGCGTCAGTCCAGCCCCAGCACCACGCTCTCCATGATGTCGCAGGACTGCTCGGCGAGGTCCCGGTCGATGACCAGCGGCGGGGCCACGCGGATCACGTTGCCGTAGAAGCCCACCACGCCGCAGCAGAGGCCCTCGCGGGCGCACGCCTCGACCACACGCCACGTGATCTCCCTGGAGGGCTCCCTCGTCTCGGAGTCCTCCACGAACTCGATGCCCATGACCAGGCCGCGGCCACGCACCTCCCCCACGTAGTTGGATCTGGCCTCCAGCTCCTTCAGGCGGCCCTTCATGTACTCGCCCATCCTCGCCGAGTTCTCGACCAGGTTCTCCCGCTCGAAGATGTCGAGCACCGCGTGGGCGGCGGCGCAGGAGACGGGGTTGCCGCCGGTGGTGGAAGAGGCCTCGCCGCGGTCGAAGACCTCCATGATGCGCTGCTCGGTCATCAGGCAGGCGGTCGGGATACCCGAGCCGATCCCCTTGCCCAGGGGCATGAAGTTCGGCCTCAGCTCCTCGTGCTCAGCGTAGAACATCCTCCCGGTGCGCCCGAAGCTCGACTGCACCTCGTCGAGGATGAAGAGCACGTCATGCTCGTGGCACCACGCCTCAAGCTCGCTCAGCCATCCCTCCGGAGGGAAGATGAAGCCCGCCCCGCCCTGGTAGGGCTCCGTGATGACCGCCGCGATATCGCCCGTGGTCTGCGTCTCGACGACGGTGTCGAGGAAGCGCAGGCACTTGAAGTCGCACACGTCCGGCGTGAGGCCGAATGGGCAGCGGTAGCAGTAGGCGAAGGGCGACTGCACGTGGCCGGTGAGCACGGGGCCGTAATGATACTTGGTGCCCTGCTTGCCGGCGGCCGCCATGGCCATGCCCGTGCGGCCGTGGAAGCCGCCGTAGAAGGAGATGATCTCGTGCCTGCCGGTGTAGCGCTTGGCCATGCGCATGGCGGCCTCGGTGGCCTCCGAGCCGGTGGTGATCATGAAGCAGGCGTCGAGGTTGGGGGGCGTGATCTCCACCAGGCGCCTGGCGAGGGTCACCCGCTCGGGCGTCGGGAAGTCATACGGGCACAGCAGCCGCCCGACCTGCCTCTGGATCGCCTCGACGTGGTGCGGGTGGCAGTGACCGACGTTGGTCACCAGCACGCCGGAGGTCCAGTCGATATACTCGTTGCCATCGACGTCCCAGACCCTCGCACCCTCCGCGTGATCCCACACAAAGGGCTGCTGGCGGCTGGTGGCGCCGCCCTCGTATCGGTCGGACATTTCGAGCAGCTCGGCCGACTTCGGGCCGGGAAGGTCGTACTTGGGCATGGTACGCATCTCCTCATCGCGTAGGTCGGGCCTCCAGCCCGACTGGTGCATGGCAATCGTGGCGAACGAACGACCGGGCGACCGCTGGAGGAGGCCGCAGGCCGTCACCGTCCCCCGAACAGCATCACCGCTGCGGCAATGAACACGATCAGCAGCACCAACGCGCCGATGCTGAAGAGCCCCCGGCCGATGCGCTCGATCCACGCGAGCAGCGGGCCCTTCTCGTCGGCAGGTTCGTGCAGCATCCGCCCCCCCTCTGGAAGGGCCTCAGACCTCTCGGTACGGGTTCCCTCCCAGCCTGTCCTCGACCTCGGTGTTGACCGTGAAGCGCGGGGGCCGGCCGGCGAGGTAGCGGTCAACGTCGTCCATGATCTTGTAGCGGATGTCCCAACCCGCCTCCACCGAGCACCAGCCCAGGTGCGCCGAGAGAGTGGCCGTCGGCAGCTCGAACAGCTCCAGGTCCGGGGGCGGCGGCTCCTCCTCGTACACGTCGATGCCCGCACCGGCGATCCAGCCCTCGCGCAGGGCCGTAATCAACGCCGCGGTGTTCACGATCGCGCCGCGGGCGGAGTTGATGAGGAACGCGCTCTCCTTCATCATCCGGAGCTGCGGTTCGTCGATCATGTAACGCGTCTCCTCGTTGAGCGGCGTGTGGATCGTGACATAGTCGGCCTCGCCGAGCACGTCCTCGAGCGAGTACCGGTCGTCGAGGCCCAGCGCGGCCAGCCGCCGATCGCCCATGTAGGGGTCGCAGACCATGCGCCGGGCGAAGATGTTGTCGGTCATGCGAAAGACCCGGGAGCCGATGCGGCCGCAGCCGACGATGCCCAGCGTCTGATCGCGCATGCGATGGATGTCGCCCAGGGCCGAGAAGTCCCAGATGCCGTTGGCGCTGGACTCCTCCAGGATGCGCCGGCTGTCGAAGAGCCGCCGGGCGCAGGCGAAGATCAGCGCCAGCGCCTGCTCGGCCACCTCCTGCGCGCAGTAGTCGGGGATGTTCGCCAGCCGAATGCCATGCTCGGTGCACGCGTCCGCGTCCACGTTGTCGTAGCCGATCCCGTGCCGGATGATCAGCCTGCAGGCGTCGAGCTGGCTGATGACGGAGGCCGGCATGGGCGCCATGTTGACGATGACGACATCGCAATCGCGGATCTTCTCGACCAACTCGTCCTCGGGCGCGAGCTTGAGCTGGTGGTGCTCGAAGTCGATGCCGCGCCTGGCCATCTCCTCGACTTCCCAGTCGAGGTCACCTTCGATGTAGTCGGTCACGACGATCTTGGTCTGGCTCATGGCGGACCTCCGTGGAACGACAGCTATCAGCGGCCAGTTGCCGGCTACCAGCAACGCCGAAGGACCCAACAGACGGCTACACCGGGCCGCACGTGGGTTCGACGCGGAGCACGGGGAGACCTGCATAAGGGGACGCGCGGGAGCTGTCTGCCGTCGGGAGCGGGCGGGCTTCGCCGGCAGCAATGCCTGATGGAAGTTGTGCTTGAGGCAGTTACCCGCACGGGCACTGTAGAATTACGCGATATATGCGAACCATCAGGCCCACCCGTTGCTGTCGAATATGCCGTGCACACCGACAGTCTGAGGACGTGCGCCTGCCTTCTGGCGGCGAATGACGGGAGGAACCCTCAATGCGCAGCGAGAGCTGCTCGCCTCTGGACTACGTCCTGCCGACGCAGATCACCTTCGGCCTGGGCCGCGTGCGTGAGCTGGCCGAGATCGCGCCCCGGTTCGGCCGCCGCGCGCTCCTGGTGACCACGCCGGGCGTCCCGCACGCCGATGCCGCCCGCGCCGTCCTCGCGCGGGCCGGGGTGGAGGCGGTGGTCTTCGACCGGGCCGAGCCCAACCCGGGTGCCCGCAGTGTGGATCTCGCCGCAGAGGTGGCGCGGGAGGCCGGCTGCGAGATGACCATTGGGCTTGGCGGCGGCAGCTCCATCGACACCGCCAAGGGCGCGGCGGCGATGGCCGTAAACGAGGGCGGGGCCTGGGAGTACACCATCGAGTACCGGGGCGAGCGCCGTGAGATGGAGCGGCGGCCGCTGCCCATCATCGCCGTTCCGACCACCGCCGGCACCGGATCGGAGGTCAACCACATCGCGGTGCTGTCGAATCGTGAAACAGGGCAGAAGGGACCGATGCGCAGCGACCTGATCCGCCCCACGCACGCCCTCATCGACCCCGAGCTGACCGTGACCATGCCCGCACCCGTCACCGCCAGCACGGGATTCGACGCCCTGACCCACGCCTTCGAGCGTTACTTCGCGGGGCGCTGGCACCCGTTCGTGGACGCGATGGCCACGAGCGCGATCTCGGCGGTCATCGAGCAGCTCCCACGCGCGCTGGAGAGCCCACGCGACCTCGAGGCACGCAGCCGCATGGCCTGGGCCGCGACCCAGGCGGCGATGTGTGTGCTGGCGCCCCTGGGCGAGTCGGGGCTGCACATCTTCGCGCTCGCAGTCTCTGCGGTGCTGGACGCGGTGCACGGCCGGGCGCTCGCGGCCATGATGCCTCACGTGCTCGCCGATCTCACGGGCGCGTACCCGGACCGTGCGGCCCGGCTCGCGGAGATGCTGGGCGATGAGCCGCGCGCCGCGCGCGCCGTCCCCGCCATGACCCGCTGGCTGGACCGTATCGGCATGACCGTGAGCCTGAAGGAGCTTGGCGCCGCCGAGACGGACCTGGATGCCCTGGTCGCCGCCACGAGCGTGGAGCGCATCGAGAGGGGCTACCACCGGCCCATGGATGTGGAGGACCTGCGGACCATGTACCGGCTGGCCATGGGGTAGGGGGACGCCGCGTCGCCCACGGCGACGCCCTGCCGAGGGCCTTGCAGGCCACCGAACGGCCGGCCACGCTCCGCGGCCCTATGCCTCGTCCAGGAGCCGCTGGTAGACGCCGATGAGGGCGCGGGCCGCGCGGGTGGGGCCGAAGGCCGCCGCGACTTCGGGGCCGGGGGCCTGGGCCTCCGCGTCAGAGCGCCGGCCGCCGGGCACGGCCCAGGACTCGCCCAGGTCGTAGAACTGCTTCGAGACGAGGAAGGGCGACGCCTCAGACGTCTGCACCGCGTCGTGCTGCCTGGGCATGCGCTCGGTGGCGGCCTTGAGCTGGTGCATGATCCCCGCGCCGAGCGCCGCCGCTCCATCCGCTGTCGCCAGCGTCACCTGACGCATCTCGCCCAGGATCTCGTCCACCTCGCCCCCCTCGATGGCCACGACCCCGATGTTGGCCGACAGCGCCTGCAGCGCGAGCATCCCCGACGGCCAGCCCTGCTGCGGCGTGACCAGCACATTGAGCGTGGAGACGGCCCGAAAGAACCGGTCGCGCGGGTCCACGAACACGGTCGCCCCCATCAGGCCGCGCCGATGCGCCAGATCGTGGTAGCGCTCGCGATCCACGCCCCGACCGATCAGCGCGAACTCCAGGCTCGGATACTCCATGCACAGCCGCGCCGCGGCGTCCAGAAAGGCCTGCAGGGCCCGAACCTCCAGCGCGTCCACCACGCAGCCCACCAGCACCCCCGACGGGGTCATGCCCAGCAGCTCGCGGCGCCTCCCGAGGTTGAGCGCGTCCGGCTCCGCCTGCGGGGAAAGGCCGTACGGCACAAGCTCCGCGTGCTCCGCCGCCTCCGCCTGGAGCGACGCCAACTCCTGCCGCTGTGTCTCCGTCTGCACCACCACGGCATCGCAGTGCGAAAGGACGTAGCGGTACGCGGTGCGCCGCAGGCCGAGCCTGGGGTCCTCGCGCAGCAGATGCGGCAGCAGGTGCGGAGAGACCACCAGCGGGGTAGTGTCGGCCAACTTGCGGCGCGCCAGCAGGCCCGCCACGGCCGTGCGGAAGCCATGCGCGTGGATGAGCAGCGGCCGTGCCTCCGCAATCAACGCGGCGAGCGCGTGCGCCTCCGACCACTGCGCTCTCAGCGAGCCACCCGACGGCTCAGGCGCCTCCTGCCCCACCACGCCGGCCGCCGCCAGCCGCCGCCGGAACCCCCGCGTAAGCGGCGCAACCACCACGGCCTCGTAGCCCCACGACCGCAGCACGGCGGAGGTTGCCAGCACCTCCTCCTCGATCTGCGGCGAGCGGCTGCCCACGACCTGAACGATCCCGTGACCTCGGCGTTCCTCTGCCACGGCTGTACCCCGGCCGGCCCAGGCCGAGCCGCCTCCTCGGTCTCCAGTCGGCTCCTGTGGTGTGTGACCTTATACCATACGCCAGCAACGAAGGCAACGCTGCCCCCGTGCGCAGGCAGCATCTAAATCCGTGTGCCTGGGGCGCTGCATGAGACGGCATGTTGTGGTAGCATGCTGGCAATAGGGCCGATCATCGCAGCAGGAGGATGCAGCC
>JALGUJ010000040.1 GCA_029820945.1 Candidatus Zipacnadia bacterium
CTCTCGCGTGTCTCGCCCGGAGCGCCGATGAGCAGGTCGGTCATCACCGCGATCCCCTGCGTGCGGCAGGCGGCGACCGCCGCGCGGGTGTCCTCCGGCTCGAAGTCACGGCCCAGCCGCCGCAGCATCTCCGGGTCGCCGCTGTCGGCGCCGAAGTCGATGCCGCGGCAGCCCGCGCGCCGCATCAGCCCCGCCAGCTCGTCCGAGAAAGGTGCGGGCGCCAGGTAGGCGTACCAGCGGATCCGGTCGCCGAGCCCGCGGCCGATCAGCTCCTCGCAGACCGCCCGCGCGTGGCTCTCGGGGATGTTGAACTCGCTGTCGCAGATGTGGTAGACGTCGCAGCCGCGCGCGAGGAGATGCTCCACCTCGTCCGCGACCGCCGCGGGCGGGCGCTCGCGAATCCACCGGCCCTTGCTCAGCGGGTCGGCGCAGTAGATGCAGCTCCGGTCGCAGCCGCGCTTGGTCTCCAGCCCCACCTGCCCGCCCTCGCGGAGGTAGCGCTCCAGCTCCACGGCATCGCGCGGGAGCGGGCCGTCCGCGAATGCCGTCCACTCCGGCTCGGCCGCTCGCACGGCGCCGCCTTCGCGCCAGAGCAGGCCGGGCACCTCGCCGGGCTCCCGCCGCCCGCGCACGACCTCCAGGAGCGCCACCAGCGCGCGCTCGCCGTCACCGGCCACGCCGTAGTCGGCCCCAATCGCGCGCATCGCCGCCCGGGGCGCCGCCGAGAATCCCGCTCCGCCCAGCACCACCGGCGCCTCGGTAGCCGACCGCGTCCTGGCGACCACCTCGCGGATCTCGGGGATGAAGGAGTGCGAGCTGAGCAGGTAGCAGTTGTCGCTGTTACGCACCGTGACGCCCACCAGCTCCGGTCGCACTTCGGCCAGTCGTCGGCGCAGCGCCTCATGCGGGTCATCCTCGAACGAGAGGTCGATCACCTCCGCGTCGATGCCCGCGTCGCGGCACGCCTTCGCGAGGTACTCCAGCCCCAGCGGCGCGACCGCGGGCTTGATGATGTTCGCGTTCACCAGCGCGATCTCAGCCATGCCGCAGTCCCCTTCGCGGCGGTCATCATGCGCCGCTGCTACGATGAGCGCCAAGGCGTACGGACTGTGTATGTCGCCGGGGCTGCACAGATGCTCAGGCCACGGCGCCCGGGCCTTGCCTACCCCCGCGCCAGCCACGCCTCGATCTGCGCCTCGTCCTCGTCGCTCCACGGCACGAGGTTCTCGATGCACTGCCGGTCGAAGCCGCTGTAGATGTGGGTCATCATCTCGCGGTAGGTGCCGTCGGCCAGTCGCTCCTCGCGCCAGGCCGTGAAGTTCTCGCGGTCGTAGGCCTTCGCGCGGGCGTCGATGGCCTCGTAGTCGAAGTTCGCGCGCAGGATCCCGTCCATCTCCTCCACCACGTCGGGCCGCTCGTCGGCGAGGTCGTTGACCTCCCAGGGGTCCTCATCGAGGTTGAAGAGCTGTGGCGGGTAGCCCACGTAGGCCACGTACTTCCACGGCCCCCGCCGCAGCATGTAGGTCCCCGTGCAACAGCGGTCGCCGTTGTACTGGCTGAAGACCCAGTCGCGCTCCCGCGGGGCGTCGCCGGTGAGCTGGGGCATCAGCGACTCGCCGTCGATGCTCTCCGGGTAGCGCTCATCGTTGCAGTAGTCCTCATAGTGCGTCCGCGCCATGTCCATCACGGTGGGGTAGAGGTCGATCAGCGCCACCGGCGTGTCCACCGTTGCGCCGCCGCGCACGCCCGGGCCCCGGATGATTAGCGGCTCGTGCACCGACGGCTCGTACATGGAGCGCTTCAGGATCTGGTTGTGCTCGCCCGCCATCTCCCCGTGGTCGCTGGAGAAGATCACGTAGGTCGAATCGGCGAGCCCGAAGTCCTCCAGAGCCCCCAGCACCCGGCCCACGACCTCGTCGAGGGTGGCGATCATCGCGAAGTAGATGTGCCGGATCTCGCGCACGAGCCGCTCGGAGAGTTCCCTGTCGCAGCTCTTGGTCACCCGCATGTAGCGCATGACCGGATGCTCCGTCGCCTCCAGCGGCCCGAGGTCGGGCGGGATGTCGATCTCGCTCTCGTCGATCAGCTCCATGGCCCGCCGCGTGGCGACGAAGGCCGGGTGCACCAGCCCGGTGGTCAGGTAGCACATGAAGGGCCGCTGGTGGCGCCCGGCCTCCCGCATCCAGTCGATGGCCTGCCAGGTCAGCTCCCAGTCGCGCGCCCACGGGTCGCCGTCGTGTACGACCGGCATCGGTGTGCGGCTGATCGGGCGCATGATCTCGGCCGAGCGCGTCCACGATCCCACGCGGTCGCGGATCGAGTGCCTGCCCCAGGCGTAGTCGAGCGGCCCGATCATGGCCGTGCGGTAGCCGGCGCGCTCGAGCGTGTCGCGCAGGATCGGCACGTCCTCGTGCAGGCCCTCGTGGTTGTTCCAGCAGTCGTAGTGGTGCGGGTACTTGCCGGTGAACATGCTGGCCCGTGAGGGGTTGCAGACGGGGCAGTTAGTGTACGCGTTGGTGAAGAGCACGCCGTCCTCAGCCAGCGCATCGAGGTTCGGCGTGGCCCGGCGCATGGCCGGGTGCCCCATGCAGCCCATCTTGCGCCCGTCCATGCTCTCGGCGTGAATGAAGACGATGTTCGGCCTGTTCCCGTCGAAGCTGCTCATCTGTGTCTCCCTTTCCGGCTATCGCGTCGCCTCTCAGGCATTCAGAGGGTTCGCGGCGCGCCGCCTCTTCCGGAGGACCGGGGTATCTGGCCGGGGCGTCGCCCGAGGGGGCCCGCTCGCGCGCGAGAGCGGCAACAACGATCGGCCGCGGCACAGGTCCGCGCCCTACACGGCAAACGACCCACGGGCCGGCGGCCGCCATTCGCCCCGGAAGCCGGGGCGCCTACTCCATCAGGCTGTCCGCGTGCTCCGCGACCTTCCGATACGCGAGCGCATGCTCCTCGATGATCTCCGGGCGGTAGTGCTTGAACCACGGGATCGAGTAGCAGCGCCTGGGCATCGTCTCGGTCACGGGCAGGCTTCCCTCGCCCTGGCGCAGATCGCGGTCGGAGTTGGCGATGCGCGTCGGCCGGCCGTGGCGATAGATGTCCGCCTCATTCAGCAGCGGGTGCAGATGCAGCGGGAAGTTCGCGCCGGGGCTGCACGTCGCTCCCTCCGCCCGCACCGCCTCGGCGAACGTGCCGATGTCGAGCCCCCCCAACTCCTCCGCCACGTAGAGCCCGTGCGCCGCATACCAGCCGCCCATGGTCGAGCCGGACTCCTTCGGCGGGCGATGGGCCTTGACGCCCGGCACGTCCTCCAGCAGGTCCCAGAAGTAGTTCATGGCCCGCTGGATCTCCTCCATCCGCTCCCTATAGTAGCGCAGTTGCACGCGCCCCACCGCCGAGGAGAGCTGGTGCATCCGGTACTTGTACCCGCCCCACGGCAGACCCACGAATGGCTTCAGGTCCGGGTCGGTGATGTACTCCTCCTCCAGCTCCCCCGTCCACCGGGTGCCGCGAGTCCGGCCGTAGTGGCCCCAGGCGATGCAGCGCTCCCAGATTTGCCGGTCATTCGTGACCATCATCCCGCCCTCGCCGATCGCCAGCGACTTGCCGCTCATCACCGAGAAGCAGCCCACGTGGCCGATGGTGCCCACCAGCCGGCCCTTGTAGAGCCCGCCGTGGGCGTGCGAGACGTCCTCGATGACGTACAGGCCGTGCCGCTCGGCGATCTCCATGATCGGGTCCATGTCGGCCGGGTAGCCGCAGTAGTGGACGGGAACGATCGCCTTGGTCCGCTCGGTGATGCGGTGCTCGATGTCATTCGGATCGATGCACATCGAGTCGAACTCGACGTCCGCGAAGACCACGGTGCCCTGCAGCGAGAACACCGGCAGCGCCGTCGCCCAATAGGTCAGGCTCGGAGCGATGATCTCGTCGCCCACGCCCACTCCGCAGGCCCACATGGCGGACTGCAGCGACGCGGTGCCGCTCGAGAAGCCCAGCGCGTAGTCCATGCCGTGCCACTCGGCGTAGTCGCCCTCGAACTCCTGGGTCACGTCGCGCCCCGACATGGCTCCGCGGCGCAGCACCTCCAGCACCGCCTGCTCATCCTCGTCGGTGATGATCGGCCAGGTGAAGATATCGCCGGGGTCGGTCTGAACCGCCTTCTCGCCGCCGTGAATCGCAAGTTCGCCAGCCATTGCTCGCCAGACTCCCGTCTTCTCGGTGTCGATTGCCCTCTCGTGTCGTCTGTGGGGTTCGGCCCCGCCGGCGATGGACCTCCCTGCAGCCCCGACGCGCCCGAGCCGCCGCCGGCCTCCGCTCCGTCCGCTTCGCTCACCGCCCGCGAGGACCGCCTGCGGCCCAGATGGCGATCACCAGGGCGGCCCAGCCCAGGGCCGGGAGCAGGAACAGGGCACTGTGGGGATCGACCGTTTGCCACGGCCCCGGCGGTGCCTGCGCGAGAGCCCAGTCGTAGAAGGCACGGGTTTGAGGGACGAGCCAGGTCAGGTGGGCGAGGAGGATCGCGCTCAGTCCCGCGACCGCCGCGCCGACTGCCACGGGGCCCCGGAAGTGGCGCCAGACCACCATCACTCCCGTGATGACCAGCGCCAGAGCCAGGGCCGAGTGCCCGATGAGCAGCAATTGCCCCTTCAGGCAGAGTGCCCCGAGTGCTCCCCAGCACAGGCAGGTAGGCATCAAGTCGCCCTCAGTTCCCGACGGCGTGTAGCCGCCTGCGCCGGTATCCCAGCGCAGGAAGGTGAAGACCAGCAGGATGAACCCCGTCGCGGAGAGCGCGGACAGAACCCGGAAGACGGCAATCTGCGCGCCCAACACGGCCCACAGGACGAACCCCAGTTGCCCTGTGAGAAACAGAGCGAACGCCCAGATCCCCAGCCTCGCTCGGTAGGCCCCACGGTGCCGGACCGCGAACCCGGTGATGCCGCCGACGTGGATGAGCGCGTAAAGCGCTGGCACGAGCCACTGCTCCATGGGCTTCGACCTCTCGCGCGACATACTGCGCAAGTCACAGTCGTCCACACCCACTCGCGCGCTCCAGCTCCGGGTGGATCGGGGCCTCTTCGCCCCTTTGCAGGCCGCGAACCGTGGGGCAGCCGTGCGGACGGGCCGGACGCAGGTTCCATTCCGGCCCGCCCGCTCAGCCCGCGGCCCCCGCAGCGATCCGCAGCCTCCGCGCGGCCTCCGCGACCTTGCCGCCATGCCAGAGCCGCCGCGCCCGGGCGAGCCACTCCCGTTGAGCGGGCTCGACGTCATCCCGCTCGGCGTCCGCGACCGGCCGGGCGAGGGCCGGCTCCACGGTGAGGTCGCGGTAGTAGCGCAGCGCCTCCGCGCTCGCACGATGGCGCTCGATGAAGGCGAAGTCCCGCTCCGTTGCGGTCTCGTAGAAGTCCGGCGGTTCCCGGTGCAGCTCCAGCCCAAGCGCGTCCGCCGTCTCCCCGAGCGCCTCCAGCGCGATTGCCGCGCAGGCCATGGCGTAGTGGTGTGTCCCCGCATTCCCCCGGATGCGCGCGTCCTCGATCCTCAGGATGAACTCGCGCAGCAGGTGGTCCTCGATGATGACGCGCGATGGCGTCGGGCGTGGACTTGTCGCCGGTCCCGTACCGCCCCGACATGCGGCCGGAGACCTCGACCAGCTCCTCGTCCTCCATCAGCGCGTCGTAGATGTGGTCGTAGCTCAGACTCGCGGCGGTGACGGTCCAGGCCTCCCAGATCATCCCCTGGACCCGCCCCCGGCCGGACCCGCCGGATGACGCCTCCATTCCCAGGGCGAAGTGCGGCGCGTAGTCCATCTCCGGGTAGAGGTGGGCCATGCGGCCGAGCAGCACGCCGGCCTTATGGGCGTAGGCCGCGTCCTCCGTCAGCGTGTAGAGCACCGCCATCTTTTGCGTCACGTCCGGGACCTTCTGCCAGAGGCTGAAGGCGTAGAAGGCGGCGAAGAACCAGCGCTTCCCGTCGATCTCCACGCCCGTGCCGTCGTCGCTCCACGCGGCCGGCTCGCCCTCCGCGGCCTGCAGGAAGCGCGGATCGCCCGCGCCCTGTCGTAGCGCTCGCAGTTCTCGACCTCGTTCTGGCGCATCTGTGCGGTCACGATCACGCTGCCCGACTTCGCGCTCACCGCCGTCGCTTCCATCATCGCCATCAGCATACCCGCCGCTATTGCCGCCACGTCTCGTGTCATCTCCTGCCACCGCCCCCACACGCTATCTCCTGACTCGCGCAGACGCCTCGAGCCGTCGCTCCGAGCACCGCCGCGCCGGCCGCCCGCTCGCCCTTTCGAGTCCGCCTGAGGCTCCAGGGCCGTTTGCTGGCGCCGAAGTCGGCCCGGCCATTCGCTGTCCGGATCCGTCCCGCGCACGAGCGCGATCGGCGAGTGAGTGCCTATTCGCGACCGATCCCCCTGTGCCCTGTGCGGGCCTCGGCCTCGGGCACTGCTCTGAGGGCCTCGGTCGCCCTCGTCCCGGCGTCCCGCTCACGAGCGGGACGCGACGAGGTTCGAGGAAGGCCCGTCCCGGCCGCCCGGAGAAGAACTCGCCGGCCGCAGAACCCGACGCGAAGGTGAGGCTGCCCGGAATGCTGCGATGGGCCTGGCCGTGCGTGGCCGTGGCGTCCCTGACGACCGGCGCGATCGACGCGGACGAGGCATTCGACCTGCCGCGGCCGCCGGAGAACATCGAGGAGCTCGGCGCGAAGATCCAGCGCACCATGACGCTGCTCGCTACCAGCTCACCGGCGCACCGCAACCGCGTGCGCATCCTCTTCTACGGGCAATCGGTCACGCTTAACCCGTGGTGGGAGGCCGTGGCCGACTTCATCCGCCAGAGCTTCCCACACGCCGATATCGAGATCGAGAACCGCGCCATCGGCGGATACGGTGGCCCGGTCCTGATCAAGACCGCGGAGTACGACCTCTACCCCTACTACCCCGACCTGCTCATCTTCCATGTCTGGGGCGGCGTCGAGAGCGGCGAGCAGGAGGAGATCATCCGGCGCGTGAGGCGGCGCACCACCGCCGAGGTGCTGCTGTGGACCAGCAACCTCCGCTGGCCGCGCGACGTGCCGCCCGATGGCGACCCCGAGGATGAGCGCGTGCAGAGCGTGGACGCCGCCGACCAGGCCATCTCCGACCTCTACTTCCGCCTCGGCGACGAGTTGGGCTGCGAGGTCGCGGATGTGCGCTCGGGCATGCAGCGGTACCTCGCCGAGCACGATCTCGTCGTGAAGGACACCCTCCGCGACACCGTGCACCCCAACGAGCTGGGGAACTTCCTGATCGCGCACCTCATCATGCCCCACCTGCGCTACGACGCCTCCTTCCCCACCGAGCCCTGGGAGGACCTGGTGACCGACGTGCCGGTCGATGACGAGCGTGTCAGCCACGGCGAGGATGGCTCGCTCACGCTGGCCTTCGACGGCAACCGCATCGACGTCATCGCCGCGCACACCGGCGAGGAGCAGCTCGGCAGCGCGCGCGTGCTCATCGACGGGCGGCCGCCCTCGGAGTTCCCGGAGCTCTACTACCACGAGCGTCCCAGCCCCACCCCGGTCGCCGGCCGGCCGGCGATCAACCGCATCGACCACGAGGCCCCGCTCCAGCTCGAGGAGTGGACGGCGAAGATCCTCGAGTGCGACCCGGACGAGGACATCCTCCGCTACGAGATCATCGGCTCGAAGACCGGGCCGGACGGCACCGGCGACCACAAGGAGCGCTTCGTGTCGAACTCGGGGCGTGTTGTCATCGAGCCCAACATGTGGATGGTCAACTGGTCTCTGCTCTACCGTGAGGAGACGCTGCCGGAGGACTACGAGGTCACCTGGCGGACCCTGCCGCTCTTCGTGGATACCTATCGCGCACCCGCCACCGAGGATCCGTCGCGCGAGTACCCGACGACTCTGGCTCAGGGCCTGGAGAATGCCGAGCACACGCTGACGCTGATCCCCAGCGGCGACGGCCCGGTGCCCATCGCCGGCCTGCGCATCTACCGCCCGCCGCTTCGGTAGCGGCGGGCGGCCGCGGCACAATCGTGCTGCGCCACCAGGATGACGAGTACGCCCGGCGCGAGGTGACCTCCACGGAGTGGGAGGAGGTCGCGGTGACGTGCATGCTGCCTGTGGACGGAACCCCTCAGTGGACGATGGGCGCGGCGGGCGGCGAGGCGTGCGAGATGTGGGTGGCCGACCTCCAGGCGCTCGTCACGCTGCCCGACCCCCTGGGGCCGGGCGTCCTCCCGATGCCCGAGGAGCGCAGGCCCATCACCCTCGCCACCGGCATGGTCTTCTTCGAGGGCACCTGGGCGCAGCTCCACGAGCACGCCGAGGCCGTGCGCGCGGAGCTGGAGGCGATGTCAGAGGAGTAGGACGGCCGCCGGCGCCACGTGCATCCGCGCACCTCGGCCTTCCGGAAGGATTGGGCGGGTCCGTGGCACGGGCGTCCACGCCCGTGCGCCGTTTGCCGTTGTGCTTTGGTCGCGCGCAAGCGCGGGATCAGCCGCGCCGAGCCGTGCCGAGGAGGTACCACGATGCAACGAACGCGACTCAGCATCGCCGTCCTGTTGGCGCTGTCGGCATCCCCCATAGCGCATGGCGACTTCTACGTGGCACCGGATGGCTCCGATGAGAATCCGGGCGGCCTTGAGGCGCCCTTCGCGACGCTCCATCGCGCCGCCGAGGCCGTCCGCGCGCTCAAGGCGGCCGAGGGGCTGCCCGAGGGCGGCGTGACCGTCTGGCTGCGCGGCGGCACCTACGAGCTTCCCGAGCCCCTGGTCCTCGGCGCCGACGATGGCGGCGAGGAGGGCAGGCCCGTGACCTGGCGGGCCTACGAGGGGGAGGAGTGCGCCATCAGCGGCGGCCGCGCCATCCCGGCCGGCGCCTTCTCGCCCGTCGAGGACGATGCCCTGCTGCGGCGCCTGGTCCCCGAGGCGCGCGGCGAGGTCCTCCAGGCCGATCTGGCGGCGCTGGGCATCGGCTACCTGCCCGAGCTGCCGGACAGGTTCCGCGGATTCACCGGCGAGCACCCCGTGCTGCTGGAGGTCTTCATGGCCGGGGAGCGCATGCAGCTCGCGCGCTGGCCGAACGAGGGCTTCGCGCACTTCGACGAGATCGTGGACTTCGGCTCCGGCCTGCGCGACCGTGAGGGCCCCGAGCGCCCCGGCGTCTTCACCTACACCGGCGACCGCCCGGAGCGCTGGGACGTCGAGAAAGGCGTGTGGCTCAACGGCTTCTGGGCGCGTGCCTACCTGTGCACCGTCGTGAAGGTGGGCGAGATCGACACCGAGACGAAGCAGATCCAGCTCGCGGTCCCGCTCCACTACGGCCTCGACACCTGGGGCGCGAAGCGCTTCTACGCCCTCAACCTGCTCGAGGAGCTGGACACCCCCGGCGAGTGGTATCTCGACCGGGACCATGGCACGCTCTACTTCTGGCCGCCCGCCCCGCTCGACGAGGGGCCGGTCGTCGTCTCCGTGCTCACCGAGCCGATCGTGCGCATGGACGGCGCCTCCCACGTCACGCTGCGCGGGCTGACCATCGAGTGCGGGCGCCAGGACGCGGTCTCGATCGCCGGGGGCACGGGCAACCGCGTGGTCGGCTGCACCATCCGCAACGTCGGCCGCCACGCCGTCGAGATCGCGGGCGGCACCGACCATGGCGTCATCGGCTGCGACATCCACCACGTCGGCTACGGCGGCGTCCACATGTCCGGCGGCGACCGCCAGACGCTCGCGCCCGCCGGCCACTTCGCCGAGAACAACCACATCCACCACACGAGCGTGATCCGCCGCACCCACGCCGGGCCGCTGCGGCTGGCGGGCGTGGGCTGCCGCGCCTCACACAACCTTATCCACCACGAGCCGCACAGCGCCGTCTGGTATCGCGGCAACGACCATCTCATGGAGTTCAATGAGATCTACTGGTGCCACACCGAGACCACCGAGGGCGGCGTCTTCTACACCGGCCGCAACTGGACCTACCGCGGCAACGTGATCCGCCACAACTACATCCACCACATCAACGACAGCCTGGAGGGCAGCCCGACCTCAGTGAACGTGGTTCACCTCGACGACGCGGTCTCGGGCACCACCTTTGAGGGCAACCTGTGCCGCCTGTGCGGCCGCGGGGTCTCCATCTGTGGCGGCCCCGACAACATCGTGGACAACAACATCTTCGTGGACTGCAAGGTTGGCGTCGGCCTCAGCGCCCGCGGCATCCAGTGGTGGGAGTACACCCGCCATCCCGACGGCACCGTCACCGCCATCGATACCCGCACCGGCAGGCCCAGCGATACGCTCTTGCGCACCCTCGAGCAGGTGCCCTACCAGGAGCCGCCGTGGACGAAGTACCCCCACATGGCCGACTTCCTCGCCCCTGAGCGCGATCCGGTCGGCGCGCCCTGGTTCTGCCGCGTCACGCGCAACATCTCCGCCGGCGCCGGCAAGCTCCTCAGCGTCAGCAACCGCGTCGAGGACCACTGGGTGACCATCGCCGACAACTGGGACGAGGGCGATCCCGGGTTCGTGGACCTCGAGGGCGGCGACTTCCGCCTCCGCGACGACGCGCCCGCCCGTGCCATCGGCTTCGAGGACATTCCGCTGGACGAGATCGGGCTCTACCAGGACGAGCGCCGCGCCTCCTGGCCGGTGACCGCCGAGCCGCCGCCCGAGGGCTGGCGCCCGCGCTGGCTCCTCCAGTGGGAGCAGGAGCAGAGGATGACCGCCGTCCCGGTCTTTCCGGTGCAGCGCGTCTCGGGCCAGATCACCATCGACGGGCAGGTCTCCGATGAGGAGTGGAACCCCGACGGCTCCCATCGGCAGGCCCAGGTCATCTGGGGCACCGACGGCTCCGAGGTGCCGCTGCCGGGCACCGCCTGGCTTGAGGTCGATGGCGAGCACCTGTATGTGGCCTTCGTCAACCCGGTTGACCCCGAGGCGGGGGTGACCGGCGGCCGGCGCTGGGGGCAGAGCGACGCGGTCGAGGTCGCCCTGGCACCGGTCGATGGCACACAGATCGGCGACATCCTGGTCCTGCGCGGCTACTCCGACGGCCACGCCGAGAGCAGCGACGAGGCCGGTGCGCCCAGGTCCGTGGTCGAGCGGGCGATCGAGGGGGTCGAGTATGCTGCGCAGGTGACGGGCGACGAACGGTGGAGCGCGGAGTGGCGCATCCCGTTCGCCTCGCTGGGCGTCGCGCCGCAGACGGCTCCGCGGCTGCTCTTCAACCTGAGCGTGCGCAATGTCGCCGCCGACCTCTGGGCCATGTGGAAGCGCGCCGGGGGCTACACCTGGGAGGTGCGCAGGGGCGGTCTGCTCTGGCTCGCGCCCTTCGGGGACATCGTCTTCAACGGCGGCATGCCCGCGCAGGCCCGCATCGACGTCGAGTCGCGCACCGAGGGCCTGACGCTCGAGCCGCGCGCGGGCTGCCAGGTCGCCACCTGGGCCAAGCCCCCCGGCCATCGCCTCACCGGTGACACCGACACGCTGCCCGCCGACTCCTGGCGCGAGTTCGAGTACAGCTTCGTCCCCGCCGCCGACGGCACGGTCGATGTCCAGCTCATGGCCCAGGGGCACCTCAGCGCCACGGGCGGTGATTATGTCCCGCTCTGGGTCTACTTCGACGACGTGCGCGTGGAGGGCGCGGAGATCGTCAACGGCGGCTTCGAGCAGCGCCAGGCCGGCGTGCCCGCCGGCTGGGCCAACTCCGACAATGGAGGCTGGCTCATCGTCGATGCCGAATCGGCCCACTCGGGCGAGTGCTCGGTGAAGGTCTGGCACAACGGCCGGTGGCGCCAGAGCCTTGACGTAACGGCCGGCACGCCCGTGACCATCCGCGCCATGGTCCGCGCCGAGCCGACGCCGTGAGGCCCGTCACACCATCCGCGCCGGGCGTCCTGCCCGGCACCGGTCCCGCCAAGGTGGTCTCGCGATGCAAAGAAGAGCCCTGACGGCTCTGCTCGTTTGCACCGCCACTATCTGGAGCGTAGCGAACTCGCGGGGCGATGGGGACGTGATCGAGATCATTCCCGGCGTGGACGAGCGCGGCGCCCGGAACCAGATCGATCGCATCGACCTGCGTGGTGTGCGGCCCGGCTCGCGCATGGAGCCGGGCATCACCACGCGCCTCTACGGCCCCGGGGGCCCGCGCAACATGGTGACCTTCTGGACCGAGCTCGCCGAGCCCGGCGTGCTGGCGCTGGACGTGCGTGCCGCGTCGGCGGGCGGCGCCGACCTGGCCATCCGCGTCGGCGAGCGATGGTTCCTTCACCCCTTCCGGGGCGGCGAGGGCACCATCCAGGTGGGCGCGCTCTACGGCGTGCCGGTCCCGGCCGGCCCCTGCGAGACGCTCGTCAAGGCCGTCGCCGGCACCGTCGTCGTCGATCGCTACCTGCTCTATCCCACTGAGGACGTGCCGCCTGACCTGGAGGTGACGCTCATGTCCAACGAGATCAACCTGGGCACCGCCGATGGCTTCCACGGCATCTGGTACTACAACCAGCCGCTCGACAACGAGTACGTGTACAAGTACAGCGGCGGGCTGGGCACCTACTGCGCCAAGCACATTCCCTTCGCTATCCACTCGGCTGAGGCAAACCGGACGTTCTTCGTCTACGGTGGCACCTCGCCCGATGAGCGCAACCTGCTCATCATGGCCTCGTGCTACGATCACGCCACCGGGATGGTCCAGCGCCCGCGCATCCTCATCGACAAGGGCACCTCCGATGCGCACGACAACCCCGTGATCTCGCTCGGCGATGACGGGCGCGTCTGGGTCTTCGCCAGCGCCCACGGCACCTCGCGGCCCTCGTACATCCTGCGCGGCCGCGAGCCACACTCGGTGGAGGCCTTCGACCTGCTGGACGTGACCAACTTCTCCTACCCGCAGGTGCATCGGGTCCCGGAGGGCTTCTTCTTCTTCCAGACCCTCTACCACGGCGGGCGCTTCCTGCATTTCCAGACCAGCCCCGATGGCGTCCGGTGGACCGAGCCGGTGCGCCTCGCCGCCATCGAGCAGGGCCACTACCAGGTCAGCAACTGCCGGGGCGCCACCGCAGCCACCGCCTTCAACTACCACCCCGAGCCGCAGGGCCTCAACTGGCGCACGAACCTCTACTACATGGTCAGCGACGACATGGGGGAGACCTGGCATGGCGCCGCCGGGCAGCCCATCGAGATCCCGCTGACCGTGGTGCAGAACGCCGCGCTGGTGCACGACTACGCCGCCGATGGGCTGCTCGTGTACATGAAGGACCTCACCTTCGACGCCGAGGGCCGGCCGATCATTCTCATCGTCACCTCACCCGGCTTCGAGTCCGGCCCGCAGAACGACCCGCGCACCTGGACCACCGTGCACTGGACGGGCGAGCAGTGGCGCATGCGGGAGATCACGACCTCCGACAACAACTACGATACCGGCTGCCTGCTGGTGGGCGAGGACGGGAGCTGGACCGTCATCGGCCCCACCGAGACCGGGCCGCAGCCGTATAACCCCGGGGGAGAGGTCGCCATGTGGCGATCCACCGACGAGGGCGCGACCTGGAGCATGGTACGCCGGCTCACCCAAGGCAGCGAGTTCAACCACACCTACGTCCGCCGCGTGGTCAATGCGCACCCCGACTTCGTGGCCTTCTGGGCGGACGGGCACGGGCGACAGCCGTCCGAGTCCCGCCTCTACTTCGCCGACCATGAGGGCCGGGCGTGGCGCCTGCCGACCAGCATGGAGGGCGAGTGGGCGCGTCCCGAGCCGGTCGAGTAGCGGCCCGCCCCGGCACCTCTGCCGCCATCGCCGTGCCACCGCCGCCCTCATCGGCGGAGCCTTCCCCCCTGTGCCGTCTCCGCTCGGGCTTCGCCTCTTCGCTGATGGCCGGTAGCCGATGGCGCGCGGGCAAATCCGCATGCAAGATTCGCCCCGGTTGTGTGTACATCTAGTGGGAGAGGACATCACGCGAACCCACGGAGGCGGGATGCCATGCTCGGTGATCGCGACATCCACGAGGTGCTCAGGCGCGTGCGCGAGCACTGCGAGCGAGCGACGGGGCGCCTGGAGCCCGAGGAGCTCGAGCGGCTTGCCGACCTGCTGCTGCGCCTGTTCGGCCCGGATCCGGAGTACCCAATCCGCACCAGCCTGGAGCACCGGACGCAGAGCATCCACTCGCTCGATGATCTGCACGACCCGGTGGGCCGCCGCGCCAACGCCCAGCCTGCGGCCCTGGACACGGGGCCGTCGCTGCAGGCGCTGATCTCGCGGCTGTTGGTCGCCGCGAAGCTGGTGAGCCGCAGGCAGCGCCAGGTCGCGCGCCTGCACCTGTACGGCCACACGCTGGAGGAGACCGCCGAGCTGCTCGGGGTCCCGCTCAGCACGGTCACGGCGCGCTGGCGCTGCGCGAAGCGCAGCCTGCAGCGCGCCCTCCGCGACGTGCCGCCCGCCGACTGGCTGGCGTGCCCGTGCCAGGACCAGGAGATCGCCCGCGCGCAGGTGAGGGACACCTTCCGCGAGGATCAATGCCGCTGCTGCTACAGCCCTCCCCGCCACTGCCCGCGGGGGAAGGAGCGCTGCCGCACCACCGGCGTGTGTGGCGGCCGGGGGACCACGCGCTCGCCCACCTGCGTCTAGCGACTCGCCGAGCCCCGCGTCCCGTCATCTTCCCGTCAATGTTGCGGGCCTCGGTCGGGTCTGTCGATCAACATCGTGCCACATGTCGCCGATGGCGACTGTGAAGTATCGCCAAGGAACGCTGATACCCCGCGCTTTCTTGAGCCTGTCTTGAGTCTACTTTCTGACCGTCACGATCACCAGGAGCCCATATGTCCCTTGCCCTCGCGGCTACCTTGAGGTGTTAGTGAGGTAACCATGCGCATTGCTGGAGACCAGAAAACTGCGGTTTTGATGTTTACTGGGACACTTGACAGGAAATCATCCTGGTGTATACTCAAGGCGCGTGACTGGGGCATGTCGGATTGAGCGGATCTTGAGAAAGTGCGCTCGAGGCAGGGGGCCATGCGGCCCAACCGGGACCTGCCTGCCTGTGGGAGCCGAGGGTTCCTGTCGGGGAACGGCGCGGCCTCAGCGGGTTGAAGCGAGAAGAGGAGGCGGACGACATGTTGGAGCTGCTCCACGATGAGGACGGTCTGACGACCGTCGAGTACGCGCTGCTCCTGGCCCTGGTGGTTGTTGCCGGCATCGCTGCCTGGCAGGGCCTGGGCAACACGGTCGAGAACACCGTGACCGAGTCCAGCGCCACGATCGCGAACGCGGCCAGCTAGCCCGGTCCGCTGCTGGTGGGCGCCGGACGGGTGGTGTGATCGCCCGTGAGCCGGCCAAGGTTTCCCTGTCTCACAAGTGCAACGGGAGTTCCGGAGGCGCTTGCAGGAGACAGGACGTCCAGCCGGCGGTAGGTGAGGGAGCGGGCGACAGCTCCCTCACCTCGTCTCCCCCCCGAAGGCGCGCGCTGAGCCTCGGATCGATCGTCTCCCCTGGGACGGCGATGTGACGCCCCGATCTGGCCCAGGACGCGGGGATGACCCATAAGGAGCAGAAGGAGCAGGCGGAATGCGGGCCGGAAGACGCCGACCGCACCGGCTTGCGGGAGGATGATCCGGCGGAGGGCGATGGTTCCAGATGGAAAATGTGCTGATCGCAGCGTGCATCGTACTGGCAGTAGCCGCCGCGTACACCGATGTCCGGTGGGGGAAGATCTTCAATACCATGACGCTTCCCTTCGCCCTGTTGGGGCTCGTCCTGAACACGGTTTGGGGCGGCTGGGAGGGCTTGTTGTTGAGCCTGGGCGGGATCGCTGCGGGGTTCGCACTGTGGCTGGTGAGCAATTTCCTGGGACGCATCCTGGGCGGCGGGGACGTCAAGCTTCTGATGGCGTTCGGCGCGCTGTTGGGTCCGAAGTTCATGGCGCTGGCCTTCGTATGGGGGGCGCTGATCGGCGGCGTGCTGGCGGTGGCCGTTGCGATCAGACAGGGCCTGCTGTTGAAGACGCTCAAGCAGATGGGGACGTCGATTTACCTGCGGGCCGCGGTGGCGGAGCCGATGGAGATCACGGAGAGGGCGGGCGAGGTGCGACTGCCCTACGCCATCGCGCTGGGCGCCGGCGCCCTGGTGGTCATCGCGATGCGGCTGTGCGCATGACGGACTCGCGGGTTGACAGGGCAGGCAGGGGACGATGAGGGGGGCGGCGAGCGATCGCCGTGCCCGCCCTGGCGGTGAGAGGTGAGCAGCATGACCGGCAGAGTGAGCACGAATCGCAGGCGCGGCACGTCCGCCGTGGAGCTCGCCATGGTGGCGCCGCTACTGATCTTCCTGCTTTTCGGGATTATCGAGTTTGGCCTGATGGTCAAGGACCTGGTCGGCGTCAACCAGGCGGCGCGGGAGGGCGCGCGGGCGGCGGCGGTTGGTGCGACCCCGGCCACGCTCGACACGCGCATCGCAGGCGCCGCCCCTACCATTGACGGCAGCCAACTGAGCATCAGCTATGAGTGTCGCAGCTTCGATGAGAACAGCGGCACATGGGGGAGCTGGCGGACGCTGGGCGTCGCGGACGGCGAGAACGATGCCGAGAAGGGCGATCAGATCCGCATTACCATGAGCTACCCGCACCGGCTCGTGACGGGCGGGCTGTTCGCGGGCCTGGCCGACGATCCCGAGAGCGGGACAGTGACGCTTAGAACCGCGATCGTGATGCAGCGCGAGTAGGAGCCGTGCGGTCGGCCCCGTGCAGGAGCCGGTCGTCGAGGCAGGGGCGAAGCAGGCACAAGGCGGGTGCAGATGCAGTGAGGTCCTGGTACCGGACAACGCGGGACCGGACGGGCGCCGGATCGCCGGATGGCGCAGAGGGCTTGCAATTGACTGGAGGCGTGGGTATAATGCAGTCTACCGGTCTGGGTCATCGGCATGCACCGGACTGCCGGAGACGCGATAGGGCCCGACACAGCGGACGCAGACTGCATCGAACCAGGGCGAGAAGCAGCGATGAAGGCAGCGCACTCCGGGCGCCGCGCCGACAGCGGCGGCGCCACATCCGGCCGTCCAGCCAGCCTGACGTCGCGGCCGGCACATGGACCGGTCCTGGCCGGACCTCCGGTACCCTCAGTCGCATCTCACCTCGCTTGCCTTCTGTGTCCGACCGGCAGGCGAGCCCGCAGCAACGCGACGCATCGCGCGCCCGCCCTGTCTTCTTCCCCTGAGCTTCGATGTCCGCCTCCACAATGGGGCCGCGCCAGTATAGGCGTGTGGCCGCCGAGCCGACACGAGTCGAGCATCATCAGCGGGGAGGTGGCGCCGACCGCCGGCGAGCGGCCGACCTGACGGGGCGGCAGACGCATCCAGCCCCGCCAGCAGGAGGCGCGAGACAGATGCGGCCAAGCAGGCGAGGACCACGGTCGGGCGTTGCCAGCGCGTGGGTAGTGACCGCACTGGTTGCGCTGCTGGGGGCCGCGGCGCTGGTGGTCGATCTGGGGCGGCTGGTGCTTGCCGCGCAGCGGTGCCAGGACGTGGCGGACAGTGCGGCGCTGGCGGCGGCCCGCGAGCTGCCCTCCGGGACCTCGGCGCGGACGGCGGCGCTGAAGATGGTCGCCGCGAACAACAGCGAGGGCTGCGGCTGGCCGGTGCAGTGCGAGGACTCAGACCTCCAGTTCTTCCCACCCGGCTCGTCGCCGGTCAGCGGGGAGCCGGCGCTGGGACCCTACGCGCATGCCCTGCGCGTGACCGTGCACGCGCAGGTTGACTACAGCTTCGCACGCATTCTGGGAATCCGCGGTGCGACCGCGCAGCGATCGGCGACGGTGTTGCGGGCGCCGGTGGAGGGCGTCCCCATCGCCACCATGTGGATCGCGCACGGCACCGACCTCTCATACGGACAGAGACAGCAGATGCTGATGGCCGACGGCCCGCACTACGCGGGCATACCGGGTTCATTCGGCTTCCTGGAGTCGCCGCCCGGCTGCACCGCGGACTGGTTCTCGCTGCTGCAGGGCTATGGCCTGTCGGTGCAGGACGTGGAGACGTCGTTCGTGAAGATCGGCGACTCGCTCTTCGCGAAGACGGGTGTTGACGTGGGCCACTTGAGGCGGGCCCTTAAGCAGGACCAGGGGAATGCGCGGCTGGAGCGCGGCACGTCGGGGGAGTTCGCCGGGGACACATTCACGGACTATGACGCGGAGAACCCCCGCATCATGCTGGTGCCGCTGGTGAGCTACGTGGGCGGGACCGGCGCGGGCGCGGAGTTCCGCATCGAGAAGTTCGGCGCCTTCTGGCTGGAAGAGGTGACTACCGGCCACCCGAACGGGATCTGGGGCCGGTTCATCGAGTACGACATGCCGGGCGGTGACCCGAACAGCAGCCTGACGACGTCGTCGGGGGTATTCGCGACCAAGCTCGTGAGATGAGCGGGGCGCAGCGCTGAGCGAAGACGTGGGCGATGGGACGGGAGGGCGAAGGCACAGCAGCAAGCAGGGGGGTACCGCCGGCAGCCGGGGAGTTTGGCTCAATCACTCGGCGTGCCAGGTCGGAAGCATGAGAGGAGGCGGAGAAGGCGGCGCGGAGAGCGTGCGCCTGATCCGCCGGACTATGAAGCCGGAAGCGTCAGGAGAGATGAGGATCCGAGGTCTGGGGACCGTGTCCGTCTCGCCGGACGGGAGGATGCGCGACCGCAGTGGGGTCGTGGGCCCCTGGTTGATCGTGGCGCTGCTGTCGCTGCTGGGGATGGCGGCACTGGTGATCGACGTGGGGCGGCTCATCGTGGCGGCCCAGCAGGTTCAGAACGTGGTGGATGGTGCGGCGCTGGCGGGCGCCAGCCAACTGCCGGACTTCGACGCCTGCGAGGGGCGTCTGGAGTCGATCGTGCTTTCGAACAACGAGGAGGCGCCGGCCTGGCCGGTGACCGTGGACCTCAACGACGACCTGACCTACTACGGGCCCGGGCAGAGCGTGCCTGAACACGGGATGTTGGAGGACGGTGAGTACGCGGTCGAGGTGACGGGGCACGTCGGCGTGTCCTACACCTTCGCCCGCATCTTCGGGCTGAACGAGGCCACGGTCACGCGCGCGGCGACCGCGCTGGTGGAGACCGGAGGAGGGTCGGGCACCGGCGGTATCTTCTTCGCCGAGGAGAGCACGCCGGGCCAGACCGGAGTGATCCTCAACGGCTCGTGGCAGTACGTGGACGGTGACGTGCACTCCAACTGCCGGGTGATCGTGAACGGCTCGCATCAGACGGTCACGGGCACCATCGAGTACATCGGTGACTGCATCATCAACGGCTCGCACCAGGACATCGGGGACGAGGTGGAGGGGGAGATCGAGCCCTATCCGATCAGCTACGACTGGGACGATTACTACTACGGCGGCCCGTACGACTACGTGGAGAGCAGCGTGACCTACAACGGTTCCGGTGGCACGATCCCTTCGGGCTACTGGAGCGTCGCGGGGAACATGAGGGTGAACGGCAGCAACTTCTCGGTGGCCGACGCCGTCTTCATGATCGGCGGGAACCTGACCATCAACGGCTCGGGCTTCTCGGCCGAGAACTGCCTGTTCGTGGTGGACGGAAGTGTCCGCGTCAACGGGGCGAACATCGACCTGCTGGAATGCACCTTCCTCGCGGGCCATGAGGCGGTCTTTAACAGCGCCCTGAAGGAGTGCACCTACCGCGACGACGGGCTGTTCTGCATGGCCCTGGGCACGGGAGGGGTGACCTACAACGGCGCCAACCAGCGCACGGAGGGGATCATCTTCGCCCCCAACGGGCGCATTACCTACAACGGCGCGAACCAGGAGGTCTACAACGGCGGACTGTGCGCGAAGACCATCACGGTGAACGGGTCCCACGGCACCTTTAGCCCGCTGGATGACTACGGCTGGGGGGGAGCGGGCAGCCCGAGGGTCACGTTGATCCGGTGAGGATGCGGCGCAGATCCTGGGGGAACGTCGGGCAACGGGGTCGAATACATGGCACGAGCATTCGCGGCAGACAACATAGCAAGGGGTGCTGATAGTGAAGCTTAGCCGACGGCAGGCGTTCGGGGTCGCAGCGGTCATCGCGCTGGTGGTCGCCGGCCTGGTGTACTTCGTGCTCACCCAGCAGGCCAGGCGTCCGGCGCCGGAGAGCCAGGAGATGGTGACGGTTCTGGTGGCGAGCCAGGACATCCCCTCGTTTACCCCAGTGAGCGCGGAGATGGTGGGCACGAAGGAGGTCGCCGCCGGTGAGGCGCCCAGGGATGCGCTGACCACCGCGGAGCAGGCGATCGGCCGGATCGCGCAGGCGCAGGTGCGTACGGGGGACGTGCTCACCCGCACCCTCGTCGCGCCCCGGAGCGCGGACGCGGGCCTGACCTTCGTCATCCCGCCGGGCATGCGAGCCGTGACCGTGGCGCTGGACCCTATCAGCGGCGTCGGCGGTTTCGTCTTCCCCAATGACCGCGTGGACGTGCTGGTGACCTTCCAGCAGGGCGATGTCGCCATCACCAAGACGATCCTGCAGAACGTGATGGTGCTGGCGATAAACGAGGAGACCTCGCGGCCCAAGCCCGCGCGCACGACGACGGGGGCCGCGCAGGGGGAGGGCGCCGAAGCCAAGACGGAGAGCACGGCGCCCGCGACGGAGCAGGTTAAGAGCGCGACGCTTGCGGTCACGCCGGACGAGGCGCAGCAGCTCATCCTGAGCGCCTTCAAGGGCGCCGTGCACCTGGTCCTGCGGCCGCGAGACGACGAGAGCATCGTCTCGCTCGCGGGGCAGTCCGACTTCGCGCTGATGGGGCTGGAGGCGCCGGAGGGGGCCAGGAAGGAGCCCGAGGAGCGGGAGATGACGCAGGCGGAGATGATCGCCGCGATGGGCTGGCCCCCCGGCTACGCGCAGCCGCCGGGGCAGGCGGCCGCGGCGGCGCCTGCGCCGCAGCCCGCGCCCGAGCCGGCTGAGACGGTGGAGGTCATCCGGGGGAACACGCGCGAGGTCGTCACGCCGCAGTAGGCGGGCCGTGGCGGGGGGAGGTCGGGCCGACCCGCGGAGCGCGGACGGGCCGCGCATCGACGGGTCGGGAGACGGGCACAGAGCAGGAGCAGAAGGCGATCATAGTCAGCGACGCAGAAAACGCCGCAGCAATCTGACATCCCGCTGCACATGTGGGAGTCAGGGGGTGCAGCAGCAATGCAGATCTGGTATGGCAGCCGACTGTCGGACCGGGGGCCGGGCCTCATGGCGCTGGCGATCGCTCTCGCCTGGGGCCTGGGCGCGCAATCTGCGGTCGCGGCGGGACTGGGCGAGTTCCAGGACACCAGGCCGGGCACGGCGCAGGCGCTGGTGCTGGAAGTGGACCGCAGCGTGATCCTCAGGTTCAACGGCATGAAGCGCGTGGCGATCGTGCATCCCGAGGTGGCCGACGTGCGGGTGATGTCGGCCGATGAGCTGATGGTGGTCGCGCAGGCCAAGCCGCTCCACGACCAGGTCCACACGATGATGTACGTGTGGGACAGGGACGGCCTGCACAAGTTCGCCGTCACCGTGGTCGGGATGAGACTGGCCGAGAAGGTGGCGATGGAGCTGCAGCGGTCTCTGGGGCCGGGCCTGAACGTGGAGGTCGTCTCGGAGACGATGGTGGTGGTTGAGGGCCAGGTCCCCGATGACGACGCCAAGAAGAACCTGGAGGCCCTGCTGGAGGCCGCCTCCTCGGAGGACGTGAAGGTCGTGGGCATGGTCACGACCGCGGAGGAGGACGAGACGGCGGCGAGGCGCACGGCTGAGGCGCTGGGAGAGATCCTGGACCCCCGGCTGAAGGTGGCGGCCTTCGGCGCCGACGTGATTGTGGTGGAGGGCGAGCTGGACAGCAGGGAGGAGGTACAGCTGGCTCGGGAGGCGATATCGGCCCTGGGCGAGGGCCTGCGCGTGGTGGACATGATCACCGTGCGGGGCGAGGGGATCGGAGCCGAGGCGCCGGTGGCGGAGATCCAGCGGCTGCTGGGCGAGGGCTTCACGGTCACGGCGCTGCGCGGCAATGTCATCGCGGTGGACGGGATCGTGGCGAGCGACGCGGAGCGTGAGCGGGTGGACAGGCTGCTGGGGGCCTACGAGGGCATCCAGGCGATCAACCTGGTGCAGATCGTCCCGCCCAAGCCGGACCTCGATGCCGCGGAGCAGGCGCTGCGAGGCGCGCTTCACGAGGACATCGTGGTCAAGCGCGTGGGGGACGAGGCGCTGCTGCTGGAGGGCTCGGTGCCGGACGAGGCGTCGCTTGAGAACGTGACGCGCGTGCTGGCGCTGTTCGAGGGCAGGGTGCCGGTGGTAAACCTGGTGAGTGTGTTGGCGCCGGACAAGCGGCGGGTGCTGGTGGGCGTGAAGGTCATGGAGATCAGCGGCGGCGCCAGTGAGGACCTGGGGATCGACTGGGGACAGTACTCCCTGAGCGCGGGCGGCGGGGCGTTCCGCGCGCAGCCCTTCCTGATGGGCCAGGTGCCGGGTCTGGACGGATGGCGGGAGCTGTACAACTTCGCGACACAGGTACACGCTCTGGTGGACCGGCAGAAGGCGCGGATTCTGGCAGAGCCCAACCTGCTGGTCAACGAGGACGAGGAGGGCAGCATTCTCATCGGTGGCGAGATCCCGGTGCCGATCGCTCAGACCGGCATCGGCGGCGCGGCGGCGGTGACGGTGGAGTGGAAGGAGTTCGGAGTCAACCTGACGATCAAGCCGACGATCAGCCCCGACAGCGCGAAGGTGATGCTCGAGGTCAAGCCCGAGGTGAGCTCGCTGGACTACGGCAACGCGGTGACCGTAGCGGGCCTGCAGATTCCGGCCGTGCGCACGCGGCGGGCGGAGACCATCGTGACCATCCCCGACGGCGGCGTGCTGGCGATCGGGGGTCTGATCTCGTCCGACCAGTCGAAGGCGGTGAGCAAGATCCCGGTGCTGGGGGACCTGCCGATCATCGGGCAGCTCTTCCGCCACGAGAGCTTCATCAACAACGAGAGCGAGCTGATCATCCTGGTGCTGCCGCAGGTGCTGACGGAGGACGGGCAGCCGCTGCACCCAATCCCGGTGCCGGAGGGTCTGGAGGAGGACGTGCTGCAGTTCGGCACGAGGGCGAGCGGCGAGATCGAGGTGGACGAGCAGTAGGTTCGGGACCGCGGCGGGAGGCGCGGCAGGCGCGAAGATGAGGCGTGGAGGACCGGGGGCACCGCGGATGTCCAGCCGAGCCGGGCGTTGACAGGACGTGGCGCCCGTTTGTGGGCAACGGGCGTGAGGGCGGACAAAGGATGGGGCGCTCCGGCGCGGGGGCGGGAGCGCACCGGGCGGGGCGATAGCGACATGGCAGATGAGGGGACGCGGAACATCAGGATCGTACTGACGGCGCCGCACCCCGGCGCCTCCGACGAGCTGCAGGAGCGCATCGCCGAGGCGATGGACGCCTCGGGCGTGGGCGAAGTCGATGTGGTGGCGGTCGCGCACGACGGTCTGGAGGCCGCGCAGATGGCGGCTCAGCTCGCCCCGGACATCATACTCCTGCAGGAGGAGATGCCGGGCATGAGCGGGTACGAGGCGGCGGGCCTGGTCTCGCTGGCCGCCCCCGACGTGGCATCGGTGCTGCTGGTGGACGCGGAGCGCGGAGAGAGCACAGAGGTGGTGGCGCGAGCCTTGCGCGCGGGAGCGCGGGCGGTCATCTCCCCGAGCACTCCGGCGGACCAGCTCCTCGACCTCCTGGGGGAGCTGTCGGCGATCACGGAGGCCCGCAAGCGGCCGGAGTATGAGCTGGTCACCGACCCGTCGAAGATGCCGGTGACGATAGCGGTCACCGGCGCCAAGGGTGGCACGGGCAAGAGCATTCTGTCGGTCAACCTGGCGGTGACCTTCGCGAGGAAGTACGCCGGTCAGGTAGTGCTGGTTGACTTCTACGGGCAGTTCGGGAACGTGGCGCTGATGCTGGACCTCAGCCCGAACTACCACATCGGTGAGCTGGCGGCGTTCGTGGGGGAGCTGGACAGCACCATCCTGGAGACGCACCTGGCGACGCACGCGGACTCGGGGCTGAGGGTGCTGGCGGGTCATCCGGGCTCGGCCGGGGTGGGCGGCCGGCTCACGGCGGAGCAGGAGATCGGCTTCCTGGCCGACCTGGTGGGGCTGCTCAGGCGCCAGTACCGCTTCGTGTTCTTCGACATCCCGCCGCTGATCGGTGAGGCCAGCGATTACATCTTCTCGCGCGCGCAGTACATCGTGCTGATCAGCGCGCTGGTGGACATCTCTGCGGTGCGGGACACGTCGCAGCTTTACCGGCAGCTTGTGGACCACCGCATCGCGCCCGAGCGGATCAAGCTGGTCGTGAACCGCTACTCGCGCAGCAACGAGCTGACGCTGCAGGACATCGAGCAGGCAACAGGCACCAAGGTAGTGCATCAGATTCCCGAGGACCCGGCCGCCGCCATCGGCTCGATCAACGAGGGGTCGCCGGCGGTGGTCTCGAGGAGCGGGACGCCGCTGGCGCGCGGGGTGAGGGAGCTGGCAGAGCTGCTGGAGCAGTCGATGGCGGAGGAGAGGCAGAGGCGGCAGCGGGCGGCGCATCCGGGGGGCGAGGGCTGAGGGGGCGAGGGTCGGTGCGGGCACCGAAAGCGCGGATGGGTCGGGCGGATTGGCCGGACCTGGAGTGCCCAGAGAGGGAGTGCGATTCATGGCGCAGATGAGCGACCAGGCGACCAGAGCTCAGGCGATGCTCTACTCGCCGGAGATGCTGGAGATCCAGGCCGAGACACATCACCGGCTGCTGCGTGAAACGGACTTCTCGAGTCTGGAGAACATGACTCGGGCGCAGCTCGCGGAGCATATCCGGCAGTTCGCCAACGGCGTCCTGCAAGAGCATGATATGACGCTGCCCGTGCGGACGCTCGAACAGCTCGTGGAGGCCGTGGTCAACGAGGTGCGGGGGTATGGGCCTCTGGAGGTGTTGCTAAGCGAAGACGGCATCAGCGAGATCATGGTGAACGGCCCCGACCAGGTGATGATCGAGCGCAGCGGCAAGCTGATGGAGGCCCCCATCCGCTTCGCCGACGGCGAGCACATCATGCGCATCATCGAGAAGATCATCGCCCCATTGGGGCGGCGGCTGGACGAGGCGGTGCCGATGGTTGACGCGCGCCTCCCCGATGGCTCGCGCGTGAACGCCATCATCCCGCCGCTGGCGGTTGGGGGCCCGTACGTGACGATCCGGAAGTTCTCGGCCGATCCCCTGACCGACGAGGATCTGATCCGATTCGGGACGATGAGCACGCAGATGCGCGACTTCCTGCGGCTCTGCGTCGAGGGGAAGCTCAACATCATAGTGTCAGGGGGCACCGGTTCGGGGAAGACCACCACGCTGAACGTGCTGTCGAGCTTCATCCCGCGAGGGGAGCGGATCATCACCATTGAGGACGCGGCGGAGCTCCAGCTCCAGCAGGACCACGTGCTGTCGCTGGAGAGCCGGCCGCCGAACCTGGAGGGGACCGGCGAGATCACCATCCGCGACCTGGTGCGCAACGCGCTGCGAATGCGCCCGGACCGGATCATCGTCGGTGAGGTGCGTGGCGGCGAGGCGCTGGACATGCTGCAGGCGATGAACACGGGCCACGAGGGCTCGCTCTCCACCGCGCACACGAACGGGCCGCGCGACTGCCTGGCCCGTCTGGAGACGATGGTGCTGATGGCGGGCACCGAGCTGCCGTCACACGCGATTCGCCAGCAGATCTCCGGTGCGGTGGACCTGATCGTGCACCAGGACCGCATGCGCGACGGCTCGCGGAAGATCACCTACATCACGGAAGTGCAGCGGATGGAGGGCGAGGAGATCATCACGCAGGATCTGTTCACGCTCAAGCACCACGGCGTGGACGACGACGGCCGGCTCATCGTGGAGCACCGGCCGATGGGTGTGCAGCCGCTCTTCGTGGACAAGCTGGCGGCGGAGGGCGTGCAGCTTCCGCCGGACATGTTCATTGCGGCGCAGGAGCCGGTGCGGCAGCGCCGGAGCTTCTTCTAGGGGGAGGAGGCGCCGGAGCGCGATCGGTCCAGCGCGAGCGAGGGGAGCGTGCGTGAACGGCGCGGGCAGACGAGCAATGACAGGCATGGCGAGGGGCACATCATGGACCCATTGATACTGGCAGTGGCAGGCGGTACGCTCGCCTTCGCAGTGATCGTGGCGGTGCTTCTGGTGTTCACCGCCAGTCCGACGGCCAGCGAGCGACTGGCCGAGAGCGCCGAGGGCACGCAGGAGGTGGTGCGGGCCGAGCCGGCCACGAGCACGCGCATGGACCCGATGCCCGCGCTCAGCGACGCCCTGCAGGGCACCCCCTTCTGGGAAGAGGTGCAGATGCAGCTTCTGCGGGCGGGGCTTCTGCTCCGGCCCTCGGAGGCGATGATCATCTGCGGCGTCACGATGATCGCGGGCCTGGGTCTGGGCTGGCTGCTCACCGGCCAGCCGATCCTGGGGATCCTCAGCGGGATCCTGGGGGTGGCGGCTCCCTACATGTACATGGTGCAGCGTGCGGTGCGGCGGCAGGCGGAGCTGACGAGCCAGCTCCCCGACGCCCTGGACATGCTCAGCGCGGCGCTGCGTTCGGGGTACGCGCTGACCCGAGGCTTCCAGGTGGTGGCCTCGCAGATGCATCCGCCGATCGCGGAGGAGTTCCATCGGGTGCTGCAGGAGGTGCAGGTCGGGATCTCGGTGTCGGAGGCGCTGGACGGCCTGCTGGCGCGCACCGACTCCTACGACCTGGAGCTGATGGTGGCGGCGATGCAGACGCAGCTCACGATGGGCGGCAACCTCTCGGAGGTTCTGGACAACATCGCCGGGATGATCCGCGAGCGCGTGCGCCTGCAGGGCGAGATCAACGCCGCGACGAGTGAGGGCCGCATGTCGGCGGGCGTCCTGATCGCCATGCCGATCGTGATGGCGCTGATCATCTCGGCCGTCAACCCCGGCTATCTCGATCCCCTCTTCAGCGACAGGATGGGGATTATGATGCTGATAGGTGCGGGCCTGCTGATGCTCAGTGGGATCGTCATCATCAAGAAGATGCTGGACATCGATATCTGAACCGTCGTGGGGGTACGGCGGGGCTCGCCATTAGTGGGGGGGATGAGCGAAGCCCGGGGCCTGCAGCGGCGGCGCCGGGTGAGCAACGGCGAGGCCGCAGAAGGGTCGCGAGGAGAGAGCGATGGACCTGTTGATCCTGGTGATCGTGGCACTGGTGTTCGTAATGGTGCTGGTGGTGCTGCTGGCGTGGCTGGCGGACGAGCGCCGGCTGCGGGTACAGGAGCGGGTCGAGCGGCTGCACCAGCGCCCGCGCTCGCCACTGGCTGAGGAGCTGGCGCAGCCCTTCGCCCAGCGGGTGCTCAGGCCCGTCGCGAATCGCGTGGTGAACGCCATCGGGGCGATGGCGCCGGCGGAGGCGCTGGAGACCTCGCGTGCGGAGCTGGAGAGGGCGGGCAACCCGCTGGGCCTGAGCGCGCAGGCCTTCATCACCATGCGGATGGTCTCGGCGGTGGCGGGCGTCGGCACAGGCTTCTACCTCTACACCGGCACGATGGTGGGAGAGAATATGCGGCTGCCCTTGGCGGCGCTGGTGGCGGTGGTGGGCCTGCTGGGGCCGCATTACATGCTGCAGAAGAGCATCGAGGGCCGGCACTCGCAGATCCGCAAGGCGCTGCCGGATATCATCGACCTGCTGGTGGTGTCGGTGGAGGCCGGCGCCGGGCTGGATGGTGCGCTGGCGGAGGTGGTGGAGCGCAAGGAGGGCCCGCTGGTGGACGAGTTCACGCGGCTGCTGGGCGAGGTGCGGGTGGGGAAGACGCGAAAACGCGCCTGGCAGGACATGGCCGACCGGGTGGCCGAGGATAACCTCAGCGCGCTGGTGGCGTCGCTGGCGCAGGCGGAGCAGCTCGGCGTGAGCATTGCCAAGGCGCTGCGCACGCAGTCGGACTCGTTGCGGACGCGGCGCAGCCTGCAGATCAGGGAGGTCGCGGCGGCGTTGCCCGTGAAGATGCTCTTCCCGCTGATCTTCTTCATCTTCCCGGCCCTCTTCGTGATACTTCTGGGCCCGGGCCTGCTGTCGATGACCGACGTACTGAGCGCACTGGGCGGAGGCCAATAGGATCGCCGTGCGCGCCGACAGAGCGGGGGGTCGCCGACGACTCGGCTGCGGGCGGGCAGGGGCAGGCCCGGAGGGGGTGGCGCGCAGCTGGATGAGAGGGCCGATGAGCGATCGGCAGCCGCGGACAGGAGATGGCGATGCAGCCGGCGCGGGGCCGCGGAGCGCGGCGCACCTCCGGGCGCGGCTGGATCAGGCTCAGGTGGGTGAGCGGCGGGCCCAGGCGCTGCTGGAGTCGGCGGCCTCGCTGATGAGCCTGAGCGAGACGGAGGCGGTGCTCACCGGGCTGGCGGAGAACGCGGTGCGCCATGTCGGGCTGCAGCGGGTCTCGGTCTACCGAGCCGACCACGACGCGGGGACTCTGATCGAGGTGGCTCGGGCGGAGATGGAGGAGAGGCCGGCGAGCCCGCCGCTTCCGGGGATGGCGCGGGTGCGGATGCTGGAGACGGGCGAGGAGCCGATCGCGTTGGGGCCGGGCGACCCCCTGGGCGAGTTCGCGCTGGGCGACGAGCCGCACGTGCTGCGGCCGGCGACCGACGAGCGGGGGGAGGCCGCGGAGACGCTGCTGGTGCAGATGCGCGCGGGGAAGCGGTGGGGATCGGAGGGCGGGACGACGCTGGTGGGCGTGATCGCCGCGCGCTCCGACGTTGGGGTGACGCCGCGCCAGGTGAACCTGCTGCGCGCGCTGGCGACGCTGGGCGCGGCGGCGACGGAGGCGGCGCGGGCCGAGGAGTTCCGCAGCGAGCTCGTCTCATCGGTGTCGCACGAGCTGCGCACGCCGTTGGCGGCCATCAGGGCGTACAACGAGTTGCTGCTGGACGGTGACGCCGGGGAGATCAACGAGGAGCAGCGGCTGTTCCTGGAGCGGATCGAGGTCACGTGCCTGGCGCTGGACCGGATAGTGGAGGACCTGCTGGACCTGTCGCGGCTGCGAGCCGGCGAGATCGTGGTGCGCAAGCGTCCGGTGGACGTGGTGGCGGTGATCGAGCACATCATCGACACGCTCTCGCCCGAGGCGGCGCGGCGGGAGGTGACGTTGTCGGAGGAGATCGAGCCGGAGCTGCCCATGATATCCTCGAACTCCGACCGGCTGGCGCAGGTGCTGTTCAACCTCGTGGGCAACGCGGTGAAGTACGTGGGTGAGGGCGGCGAGGTGGTGGTGCACGCGAGCGTGCGCAACGCGGCGGCGCTTCCCGGATCGGAGGAGGCGACGGGCGAGGAGACGGAGCGCGGCGGTGCCTCGCAGTGCCTGGTGATCGAGGTCGTGGACAACGGTCCGGGCATCGCGCCTGATGAGAAGGAGAAGATCTTCGAGGAGTTCTACCGCGGCAGGCAGACCGAGGGCAAGACGAAGGGCTCCGGTCTGGGCCTGTCGATCGCGAGGCGACTGACGCGGCTGCTGGGGGGCGTGCTGGAGGTCGAGAGCGCTCCGGAGGAGGGGAGCACCTTCTCCCTGCTCTTCCCTCTGCCGCAGGATGAGAGTGGAGAGACCGAAGAGAGCTGAGTGCGCCGCGGAGCGCCGCGGGGGTGCAGACACCTTTAATACACACGTGGGGCTTCCATTCGGCGGCTGGATACGTTAACATGATGAAGGCAGAGAGGCCGGGAGCCTTGACGGCTGGCGTAGCGGCCACTGCCGGGTCCGCCGGCGCGGCTCGAGGAGGTGCCTGAGTGCGCGGCGCGTCGATCCTCATAGTAGACGACGACGAGATGCTGCGGGACGCGGTGCAGCGCAAGCTGGAGGGCGAGCAGTTCAAGACCATCACCGCGGAGACGGGGCAGCAGGCGCTGGACATCATCAACAGCTCCGAGGGTCCGACTGCCGATCTGGTTCTGCTGGACATCATGCTGCCCGACATCGAGGGCACGAGCGTCTGCCAGCAGATCCGGCAGAAGTCATCGGTGCCGATCATCATGCTGACGGTGCGTAACGAGGAGGCGGACCGGATCCTTGGCCTGGAGCTGGGGGCTGATGACTACATCACGAAGCCCTTCTCCCCGCGCGAGATGGTGGCCCGCGTTAAGGCCGTGCTGCGACGGGTCGGGCCCGATGCACCGCTGTCCGATCGGCGTGTGTTGGAAGGCGCCGACGTAGTCCTGAACCTGGACACGCGCGAGGTGACGGTCAGGGGCGAGCCGGTGGAGCTCACCCCGACGCAGATGCGACTGCTGCAGGTGCTGATGGAGCAACCCGGCCGGGTGTTCTCGACCGACGAGCTGCTCGATACGGTCTGGGACTACAGGCAGTATGACGCGCATCTGGTGGAGACGCATATCTCGAACCTGAGGAACCGGATCGAGGACGACCCGAAGAACCCGCAGCGCATCGTGACGGTGCGCAGCTTCGGCTACAAGTTCGTGGCTGAGTAGCAGGCGCGGCGCGGCCGGCCTCAGGCTCTGTTGGGGCCGGTGGCAGCGGTGCGGGCGCCGCACCATCTCGCGGCACAAGTCGCGCCGGGCGCAGATCCGGCCGGGCCTGACAGCCCGGCCGCGCACGCCCGTGGACCGCGTACCTACGCACGAGCCCCGGAGGGCGGTGCCCACCCGGGGCTCGTGCCGTTCTCGGGGGTGGCAGGTGATGGTGGTATTGTCAGGAAGGAGGGTACTGATGCGGTCGCAGGACGAGGGCGTCCGCAGGCGCATGGCAGGAAGGGAAGAGCATGAGAGGTCAAGCTGCACGAGTGGTCTGGACCGTGACCGTCGCCGTCATCGCGTGCGGGGGCTCGTGGGCCGATGGGGCGAACGTGTGGCTGTTCGACATGGGCGCAGAGGACTCGCCGGTGTGGCCGGGGTTCGCGCAGGTGACGCCGGAGACGGCCTACAGCGCCGAGCGGGGCTACGGGTGGCTGAGCGATGCGGAGGACCTGCACACCTACCTGGCAACCAACATCGACGCGCTCGCCATCGATGACGTGAGCAGCAGGCTGTACCGCAGCACGGCGCAGTTCCAGGTCGATCTGCCCGACGGCGACTACACCGTGTGGGTGCTCACGGGCTCGATGGGCAACGCCACGCGGCTGCGCTACATGCGCAAGGCGCATGAGCTGCTGATCGGCGGGGAGGTGGTCGCGACCGTCGATCCGCCCGAGGAGCGGCTGTTCGAGGTCGCGAGCTACGACTGGCGCGCGGGCGATGACCTCTGGCGGCGCTTCATCGATGCCCGCTTCGACTGGCTGAAGGTCGAGACGACCGTTGGCGGGGGCAGCCTGGTGCTGGGCTTCCGCAACGCCATCGACTTCCCGTGCAACGCCGTGGTCATCGCCACGCGCGACATGGCCGCACGGGTGCAGGAGCAGCTCGATCAGATCGACGCCACCCGGCGGGAGGCCTTCTACGGGATCTGGCGGGAGGTTGTGCCCGAGGCCGATGCACCCGCGGAGGTCTCCGACGCCGAGCGCCGGCGCGGCTACCTGGTCGCGGAGGTGCACTGCTCAGATGACCTCTACCCGCAATCGCAGCCCGCGCCGGAGGCCAGCCGCGAGCGGATCGAGCTGTTCGCCACGCCCGGCGCCCAGGAGCAGGCCTCCTTCGCCGTGTTCGGCCTGCGCGACCTCGAGGAGGTCACCTTCGCGCTGAGCGAGCTGCGCGGCGAGGGGGGCACGCTGCCCGCGGAGTCCTTCACGCCCGGGTTGGTGCAGTTCGCGCCCTGGCACGGCGGCCGCCGCGACGTGCCCGTGTACACGGTCAAGGAGTGCCTTATCCTGCCCCTCAGGCCGACCTTCATCGGCGCCGACACCTGCAAGCGCTTCTGGATCAGCTTCGACACGCCCGAGGACGCCGCGCCCGGCGTCTACGAGGGCACCATCACAATCTCCGCGCGTAACGCCCCGCCGGCGACCCTCGCGCTGGCCATCCGCGTGGTGCCCGTCTCCCTCGAGGAGCCGGCGGTGGAGCGCTACATGTACTTCGGGAGCATGTACTACCACGGCAGGTACTACCTGCCCGACTTCGACGAGGAGCGGTTCTGGGACTCAATGCGCGCCGAGGTCCGGTTCATGCGCGACAACCAGTACTGCCGCGCGGAGTGCATCATCCCGCGCGGCAGCCGCGCGGTCACGGAGGAGGACGGCAAGGTCGTGGACGTGGACCTCGAGGACACCGCGCGGCTGATGGAGATGCTGCGCGAGGAGGACGCCTGGCCGCGGGACAACTGCATGATCTGCCGCACCGGAGGGCTGAACATCCGCTTCGGCGGGCACTTCAACCGGCCCAACAACCCCGGCGTCGAGTTCATCCCCACCGAGGAGGGCCGCGAGAAGTACCGCCAGGCGATCCGGATCATCGACGAGCGCGCGAAGGCTGAGGGGTGGCCGGAGATCGCCTTCGAGTGCCTGGGCGAGTTCACCAACTACGGAGAGCAGGGGAAGACCTTCGCCCTGCAGGTGCACGGGCTGCTGCACGAGATGGGCGTGAGCAACACGCTGCGGGGCAACGGCGAGTCGGACATGGCGCCGATCCGCGAGGGGCTGGTCAAGTACCCGCAGCCGAACTGGGCGATGATGTACCCCGAGCAGCTCGAGGTGATGCGGCGCACCGGCGATCGGCTGTGGGCCTACAACTTCTCGCGCAGCCGCTTCTCCATGGGATGGTTCTGCTGGAGACACGGCATCACCCGCGCGAGCTACGAGTCGGGGGTCTACGCCAACGGCCAGCCGGGGAACCTGTTCGACACCGAGACCATGTTCCCGATGGGCCTGCCCACGAGCATGACCACGATCGAGCCGACCGTGTGGCTCAAGCGCCTGGTGCAGGGGGCGGTGGACTACGAGTACCTCTACACGCTCGACAAGCGCATCGGCGAGGCGCGTGAGTCGGGCAGGGCGGATGCGACCAGGATCGCGAACGAGGCGCAGGCGTGGCTGGACGACAAGCTCGACGACATCCCCGCGGGCTCGACCTACGTGCGCGGCGACCCGCGCTCCGACCAGGACGTGCAGGGCAAGTTCTGGCCGGTGCACGACCTCGACCGCTACCGCTGGCAGATGGCGCAGTTCATCATGGACATCGAGGCCGCGCTGAGATGATGACCGCAAGAGGAGCAACGGCGGCGACGGCTCTTGCGCTGGTGCTGGCGGTGACGCCGGCGTGGGCGCAGCAGTGGGCGGTGCCGGAGGCGGACGCGCGAGTGCCCCTGACAGTCGAGACCGACCTCTACCTGCGCGAGGAGGCGCAGCTTCAGGCGGTGATCGACTTCAACGAGATGTTGGGCGCGAAGCGGACCCTGGCGGCCGACTCCCTGACCCTCCTGGACGTGGCCTCCCAAGAGGTCGTGCCCGTGGAGCTGGCGGAGGACGCGGAGATCCGCTACGCGTCCGGGAACCCGATCCTGCGCCTGCGCTGGTCGGCCGGGGCGCTGGGGCGCCTGGAGGAGAGGGCCTGGGACCTGTACTTCCGCACCGTCGAGCCGGGCGCCGAGGGGGCGTGGCTTCCGCTCGGGGAGACGTTCACGCCGGCGCCGAGAGACGTGCTGCTGGACACCAGCTTCGAGCAGGCCCACCCGGACCACGATGACCGGCCGGTGGAGATGTACCCCGGGGGCCGGGACAAGGAGGGTGAGACCACCGAGCGCGTCTGGACCGAGGAGGAGGCGCGCACGGGCGAGCACGCGCTGAAGATCGCGCGTGTCTTCGAGGGCGAGCGGCCACAGAACAGCAACCGCCCACACTGGCGGAGCTGGCCGCCGCCCTTCGCGGTGCGGCCCGGCCAGGGGCTGCGCTTTTCGGCCTGGCTCAAGAGCGCCGAGCTGGGCGAGAGCGGCATGGCGTCGGTGATGCTCGAGTTCTATGGTCCGGAGAACGAGCGGCTTTCCGAAGGGCGCCTGTGGCTGCGCGGTCCACTGGTCGAGCATGACTGGCAGGAGCTGTCGGGCTCCACCACCGCGCCGGTCGGAGCGGCCTTCGGCGTCCTCTGGTTTTCGCTGCACAACGAGGGCACGGCCTACTGCGACGACATGCTGGTGACCGCCCTGCCGGGCGGCGCTCTCCCCGAGCTTGAGGTCGCGGTCGGCCAGGTGCAGGACCGCGCCGCCTTCGCCCCGGCGGAGGAGGAGACGGCTGCCGCCGAGGGCAAGGTGCTCGCCTGCGCAGTCGCCGAGCAGCCGCCGACCATCGACGGGGCGCTGGACGACCCGTGCTGGCAGAGCGCGGGCCACACCGAGGACTTCGAGGAGTTCATCCTCACGCCGGGCACGCAGGTGACGACGAGGGTGCTGGCCTGCGCGGACCGGGAGGCACTCTACTTCGGCTTCGAGTGCACCGAGCCGTCCACCGAGAGCCTGCTGATCAAGAGCACGGAGCGCGACGGCGCGGTCTGGGCCGACGACTCGGTGGAGCTGTTCCTGGACACGAACCTGGACCGGCGCAGCTTCTACCAGGTGATCGTGAACCCGGCGGGGGTGTTCTTCGACCAGGATACCGGGGCGCCGGGACTGGCGGGGCCGAAGTGGGACGGACCGATAACGGTCGCGACGAGGGTGCTGGTCGATCGGTGGCTGGCGGAGGTGCGGCTGGCCTTCACCGGCCTGCGCCTGGCGGAGACCGAGGGGCGGGTCTGGGGCGTGAACTTCGCGCGCTCGAGCTTCCGGGGCGGGAGATCGTCCTACACCTGGGCGCAGATGGACGGCGGGTTCCTGGAGCCGCACAACTTCGGTACGCTGGTGCTGCCCTTCGACCCCGGCGCGAACGTGGTGACGGGCCGCGTGCTCGCGGGCGATCGCATCTTCTGGGGCGAGGGGACGCTGGGCCTGGAGGTGACCAACCGGCGCGACCAGGCGGTCGAGGCCAGGGTCGTGGTGACCGAGGAGGCCGAGGCCGGGCGAACGGTCGGGGAGGCGACCGTGATGGTCGAGCCTCGCGGCAGCGTCGAGGCGCGCGTGCCCGCGACCTTCACGCAGACCGGCGAGCTGCGGCTGCGCTACGACCTCTTCGAGGCTGACGGCACGCTGCTCTACACCACCTCGGTCACGCACACGGTGCCCGAGCCGCTGGCGATCGAGCCCGACGCGCTGGTCTCCTACCTCGATGAGGACTCGCTGACGGGGAGCTGGCGGCTTGGGGTGGCGGAGGAGGCGCTGAGCCAGACGCGCCTGGAGCTGAGCGTCTACCCGGGCGGGGGCGGTGGCGAGCCGGTGGCGACGCAGACCATCCGTCCGGACGCGACCGCCGGGACCTTCGCGGTGGCGCTCGAGGACGTGCCGAAGGGGCGGTACGAGCTGAAGGTGATGCTCCTGCAGGGCGGGCAGGAGGTAGGCAGCGGCGCGGTCGAGTTCGATCGGCTGGGCGGACCGTTCACGGGCGAATAGCCGCGGGTGCGCGCGGCAGCGTCTCGCCCCTGGGCCGACGGTCGGGGTGGGCACGCCGCCCCTCAGTATGACTCGGTGTACGCGGCGGGCGGCGTGGGCACGCCGCCCCTCCGTACGACTCGGTGTACGCGGCGGGCGGCGTAGGCACGCCGCCCCTCCGTATGACTCGGTGTCCGCGGCGGGCGGCGTGGGCACGCCGCCCCTCCGTACGACT